>JAHFDT010000007.1:0-533 GCA_023248875.1 Myxococcales bacterium
AGGGGCCAAGTGGCTCGCCGGTTACTTGAGGAGTGAAAGGGAGGGGACGGGAGGAGTGAAGGGGAGGGGGCGGGAGGAGTGAAGGGGAGGGACAACCCGTGGGCGCGGGAAGGTGACGACCCACTGTCGCACGGGGACGAACGGGACCACGCGGTCCGCGAGATGCGCCGCGACGTCGCACATCCGTCGGGCCGTGCACGAGGGACAGATGGCGCGGCCTTTACAATCTTCGTGGCAAGGACGTCCAGCGCAAGTGCTCGCAGGAGCTCGTTTGCGACGGTTCGAAGGACGACTCGAAGGTCGATTGCGGAAAGCTCGACGAACGTGTTCGCAACAACAGAGCCTGCCTTGAGGCCGCCGAATACATCGCCGGCCGCTGTTTCAACGGCAGTCGCAGCGACAATCGCCGCGAGAAGAAATCGAAGACGGAAGACAAGCTCAAGAATTGCTCAGAGCTGCTCGACTACAAGAAGTCAAAGAACCTTTGCCAGTGAGGCTTCTATGAGCGAACACGTTGAGTACGAACGAAAAGC
>JAHFDT010000007.1:543-42349 GCA_023248875.1 Myxococcales bacterium
GCACGCGACAGCATTCGCGCCGCGTTCTCGGCGCTGGCGTATCCAGGCCGCGAGCACATCGTCGACGGAACACCAAACGACGACGCGGCCGAGCTCCTCCAAGACTTCGGCAATCGCTACTGGAGCGACTTGACGCCGCGCGCGCTTTTCGAGAATCGTGCCGGAATTTGGTCCTTGAGCGCTGAAGGCTATCGCTTCTATCTACCCGCATTTATGATGGCCGCGCTGGACAGAGCCGGCGGCGGTATCACCGGCGACATTCGTGACTCGTTACTCTCGTCGCTCGCTCCCCAGGACGACACGGTCGAGGAGGAGCAGCGGTTCCGCCACCGCGTGTCGCTGCTCACCGACGCCGAGCGGTTGGCGGTTCGCGACTTTCTCGAAGCCATGCGAGCCGCAGAGGGCGGCTGGAAGAACGACCGCGCCGCTGATCCTCACGGCTACTGGTCGCGTTGAAACCAGCCCCAACCCTCGGACGAGAGCCCCCCCAGCAGGCCAAACGCGCGCGGCGGCGATTCGCTCCTGGGTGATCCAGCAACAGCAGTCTGGCCATCTCCATCGAAACCGTCGGTACTCCTTACCTTCTTGACGATCGGCTGCGCACAGAGTTGACGGGCTGTCGTACCAGTGGACAACGTATAACGGTTGCGTTATAAAATATAAGTGAAGGTCCTATTCTATCGGAGTTCTGGCGGCGCAAATCCGGTGAAGAAATACCTCGATGAGCTGAGCCGGGCTGATCAGGAAAAGGTCTTCGCCGCGATCCTGGACATTGAAGCCCAGGGACTTGATGGGACGACCGTTTCCCTGCGCCAAATCGAGGGGAAACTATGGGAGATACGCGTATCCCAGTAGCGGGTGTTCTACGTTGTGATCGACGGGCCCCGAATGATCCTCCTCCACGCCTACAAGAAGCAGGGCAGAAGGCTCCACGGTACGAAATTGATACGGCCAGAAGGCGCATGAACGACGTTCTCGGGGCCACGACCCACTGAGTCACAGGAGATCGACCATGGCGAAGAAAAATCCGCACGTCGGTAGTAGCGTCGGTGACTATGTACGCAACCGAATGGCCCGAGAGACCGATCTGGAGAAGAGGGTGCAGGTTGAATTTGATCGTCTAGCGCTCGCGCGAAATGTGAAGCGGCTGCGTGAATCGCACAAGCTCAGCCAAGAACAGCTCGCTGTGTTGGCTGGGACCAAACAGCCGGCCATCGCGCGGCTCGAGAGTGGCAAGGTTGTGCCGAGGATTGACCTCCTGCAAAAAATCGCGCGCGCGCTGGGCATGCGGCTGAATGTCAGTTTCAGCTCGAGCCGGGGGGGTATTCGAAAAGCATCATAGGCATTACCGGATATCCGGTGGAGAGTTGAAGCAGAACTCCTCTGCCGGAAGGACACCGATGATCAGGCGAGCGACTCCCAGGGTTCGCTGAGCCAGGACTGGAATGCGTCGCGCGCTTCGGGGGGCGCATTTTCGATGGGAACGATCTCCCACTTGCTGGCTGGGAGCGCGCCGAGGGCGATGCGAGCCGGGGCCAGCTGGTCGCGGCGAAAGAGCGTGAGCTCCACGAGGTCGCCGGGGCGGCGGACGGCGATGTGCTCCTTCAAACTGGCCTCATCGACGCGAAAGCCGTCGCAGGCTAGGATCTGATCGCCGGGGCAGAGGCCGCCCACAAGGGCGGGGCCATCGGCGCGCACCTCGACCACGCGCAGCCGCTCGCCCTCCTGACGGAGATTGGCTCCGAGCCAGCCGCCGCTGGGCTCGTCCGACCGGGCGGGCCGCAGTGTCAGGCCGACGAAGGCGAAGGCATCGGTGGCGTCCAGCTCCTCGCAACTCCGCACCCAGCGCGACCAGAGATCGTCGAGCGAGACACCCGAGACACGCTCGCACAGCGGCTGCACCGCTTCGTCTGGGTAGGCATGCCCGCTGCGACCATACTCGCTCCACAAAGCTCGCAGGGCGTCATCGAGGGAGCGGGCACCTCGGGTACGCCGGCGGATTTCGAGGTCGAGCAGGAGAGCGACCAAAGATCCTTTGAGGTAGTAAGAGACGGCGGAATTGGCGGTGTTCTCATCGGGGCGATAGAACTTGATCCAGGCGTCGAAGCTGGCCTGCTCGAGGCTCTGGTGGAGCCGACCGGGCGTGGCGGCGATACGCCCGAACTTGTCGGCGACGGTGGCGAGGTAGCTCTTGGCGGAAACCAATCCGGCGCGGCGTAGTAGGAGTCGGTCGTAGTAGCTGGTCCAGCCCTCGATAACCCACAGCGAGCGGGTGAGCGCCTCCCGCTGATAGTCAAATCGCTCCAGGGCTGCAGGTCGGATCCGCTTGATGTTCCAGCAGTGGAACAGTTCATGAGAAACAAGCTCGAGTAGATCGGTGTATTTTTTCTCGCTGCAAAAGTCGAAGGGGCTAGCGAGAAGCGTCGAGGAGCTAGCGTGCTCGAGGCCGCCATGAGCTCCGGGGACGAGATGCAAGAGGAAGGCATAGCGATCGTAGGGTAGCCCGTCGAACAGCGCCGCCTGGGCTTCGGCAATCTTCACCAGATCGGCGCGCAACCGCTCGAGATCGTACGGTCCGGACGCGGTGCGCCCCCAGACGGTGAGAGTGTGCGGTCTGCCCGCGGCCGAAAATTCGACGATGGAATGGGGGCCCACTTCGCAAGGGGAGTCGACGAGCGTGTCGTAGTCGCGGCAGGTCCAGCTGCCCGCTGCCGCATCGAGCGCGGTCGAAACCCGCCAGCCGTCGGGTACTTCGATCCGAAGCTCGATCGAACGGTCGCGCAGCTCTTCGACGTAAAGGAAGAGACATGCACCATTCCAAAAGGCGTGGGTCTCGTCGAGGTGAGCGGTACGCACCGTCACCTCGTGCGCGTAGATGCGATAGCGGGCGATCAGTATTAGCGAACCCTGGGTGGCAACGCGCCAGGCGGCCTTTTCGACTTTGGTTGTTCGGAGCGTACGCCCAGCCTCATCTGTGCAAAGCAGATCCTGGAGGTGCCGCTGGTATTCGCGAATGAGATAGGAGCCGGGGGTCCAGATCGGCAGCCGTAGATCGATCGCAGGACGATTTTCGACGGGGAATCGGGCCTCGACCTCGAACAGATGGGCGCTTCGCTGTGCCAGGCTGACGCGGTACTCGATCATGGGCGATCGGTAGCACGTCGCTCATCGAGTCGCCAAACGGTGATCTTGGGCTCTCGGGTGGAAAGCGGAACGGCTGTGAAGCGATCAAAAAGCGCTCGGAGTGATTCTGGAGCGAGGCCGAGCTGGGAGAGTTCGGCGAAGCCGCCGGCCTCGTCGGGCGGAGCGAAAATGCGCACTGTGAAGATCCTCGCGCCGCGTTGATGGGCGGCAGTGATCTCTCGCTCCAAGCGCGCAAGGCAGCCCTTCTGCCCGTCGAGCGCCCAGTAGTAGGAGATGGGAAAGGGGACGATGGCGGTGTGGGTGTAGAAACCGAGATACTCGTCCCAGCTGTGGCCGGGGAAAAAAACCAGATCGCCGGGACGCATGAGTTCCGCGGCGGCGTCGGCGCGGGTGCGGGGCCAGGAGTAGTGGCGCGCGGGGCCGATCGCGGTCACCGCGTTGGCGAGCGCGAGATAGAGGATCAGACCGGCGCCCATCAGTTCCCGTCGGGGATAGGTGGCGATGGCGGCGGCACCGGCGAGCCAAAGCGGCGGTAGAACAAAGATCCAGCGCTCATGGTCGGAGGCAAAGAAGGCCAGCGCAAAGACGAGATAGGCGCCGCTCCAGAGGAGCAGTGCCCCGCCAGGAAGGGGGAGCGTCTTGTGGCGCGCGACGACCGCGCCGAGCAAAAGGGCCAGCGGCAGGAGGCCGAGTAGGAACTGGCCGAGGAGGGTTTGGGCATTCGATTCGTAGAGGTAGGGCGACCAGACCAGGGCCTTGGCGAGGCCGTAGATCGCGTCGGCCAGACGATCGATCGGGCCGCCGTGGTAGGGGAAGCCGTGCGCGGAGGTGGCGACCCAGTGGTAGAGGCCTGCCAGGTCGAGGTGGCGCACGTGCGCTGCCCAGGCGTAGCTTGCGAGGGTGATGGCGCCAGCGATGGCACCGGCGATAAGAGCGTTGCGTAGTCCAGCGCGCCGGGAGCGGGCGTGCTGGATGCACCAGAGGAGCACAAATGGAGCGAGAAGAATGTGGACCAGGTGAATGAGCACGGCGCCGGCCCAGGCCAACCCCAGCGGCAGGGCTCGCCAGGCCGAGGGGGCGGCGCGATAGGCGAGGGCGAGCGCCAGCACGAACAGCAGCGCCAAGAGTGCGCAGGAGTAGACCTCGACATCGGCGCCCTGTGCCCAGAGTCCGAAAGAGACGGCCAGTCCAGCAGCCGCGAGCAGGGCGGCGAAGCGGTCACCCAAGGATCGTGCACAAACAAACAGCAACACCACCGCCCCGGCGCCGGCCGCCGCGGAGAGAATGCGCCCGCCCAGCAAGCCATCGCCGCGGCACAGTGCGCTGGCGACGCGCAAGAGCGGCAGGTAGAGGAGGTGGCCGGAGGCAAAGTTGTTGGGGATGCGCTTGAGGTAACCGAGGCCATCGGGGTTGACCACCGCCGGCGCGGTGCGGAAGTAGAGCAGGCCGGACAAAAGCCCCAGCGCGATCGCGGTGAGCCCGTCCTTCTTGCTCGGCGGAGGGGGACTCATCCGAAAAAAGCTTCGCAGCGGATTTGGCGCTTGCGGTCGATTCCGCGCTGGATGAGCTCCTGCTTGAGCTCCCGGATCATGGCGCCATTGCCGCAGAGGTAGAAGGTCGGCCGATCGAGCGAGGGGAGGAAACCGAGCACTGCGGGTGTGATACGGCCGCGGGCGCCCGCCCAGTCCCCCTTCGGTTGGCTGAGAAAAATCGTCGAGGAGAAGCGCCTGTGGGCGAGACGTTCGAGCTCGCCGATCCAGTAGGGGTCGGAGCGCAGCCCCCAGAATAGGTGGATGTGCCCCGTTTCAGAGCGCTGGAGTGCCTCCTCGATCATCGGCAGGAGAGCGGCGATGCCAGTGCCGGTGGCCGCGAAGAGCAGATCGCCCGGATGCGCCAACTCGAGGGTAAAGAAGCCCATCGGTCCGGTAAAGCAGACCTCCGTACCGATCCCGATTTGGCGAAACCAATCGGAGGCGCCGCCGCCAACAACCCGCTTGACCAAAAGGACGAAGGATTCGCCGTTGGGCAGCGAGGCGAGCGAATAGCTGCGCAGGTGGGCGCCGCAGTGGAGCGAAATAAACTGACCGGCACGCCAAGTCAGTGGAGCGTCCTCGGGCGCCAGACGAAAGGTGTACTCGACCACGTCGGGGGCGATGGTGCGTTGCCCGGCGAGGGCGGCGCGATGGACGTGCCGGAGGGCGTTTGCTACGGTGGCTGCCATGATGATTCGTGCACGAGTATTCGTTTTCGCAGGCGCCTGCGCAATGGTTTCTGGATGCGACCGGAAGAGCGAGCCACCGCCTGCCGGCATCCCGCCGCTTCCGGGATCGCCGCCGCCAGGACGTTCGTCGGAGCTGGCTCACCCGCCCACTGGCCATCCGGGCCTGCCGACTGGCCATCCGCCGATCGACCAGCCGATCGTCGGCGAGATGCCGCAGAAGATCGATCCGGGGGCACCGCTGGCGGGCAAGCTGCTGCTCGCGGATGCGGTCAAGGATCACGTGGCCAAGGGAGATGTGATCTTTCTGGTGGCGCGGCAGGACGATGGTAGCGAAAAGGGGTCGATCGTAGCGGTGCGCAAACTGACCGCTGGGGATTGGCCGCAGCCGTTTCAGCTCGACGGTCGGGATGCCATGTCGGCCGGAACCAAGTTCGAGGGCAAGCTGGTGGTGACCGCGCGTGTCGACAAGGATGGCGATGCCATCTCCAAGCAGCCGGGCGATGTGCTGGGTGTGACCCACACCGAGGCGGGCAGGTCGAATGTGCAGCTGGTGCTAGATACGGTGGCGAAGTAGCAAACGCACCAGCCAGCCCAGGCAGAAGAGCAGGGCAGTGAGCGAAATCAGATCGCAGGTGAGGCGCAGTGGGGTTCGTTCGAAGCGGATCGTCACTTCATGGACTCCCTGGGAAACCTGCACTTTGACGAGACCGTTCAGGCTGGTGGGACCAAGTGGTGCGACCGTACCGTCGATGCGCGCATACCAGCCGGGAAAGCGGTGGGCGTTGAATTCGATCTCCGCGGGCGCAGTTGCCTCGACATGTACCTGGTAGAAGCCGGGCGAGCGGTCGGATTGGAGAATGCGCGCAGGGCCGATCGCACGAGCGATGGGATCAAAAGGTGCAGCCTGGTGGACGACCGCCTTGGGAAGGTATTCGTTCATGCTGGTGACATAGTCGATCGGCCAGCTGCGGAGGAACTTCACCGAATCGATGTGGGTTCGTAAGAGGACCTGCGGCGAGCCGAGCCGTGGAAGGGCGCCCGCGGCGATGGCCAAGATGGCGAGTGCCGCTACGGTGGGCTGTCGGTGAGCGGGCAGGAGTAGGTCCAAGGCTCCCGCAGCAGCGAGCGGGGCAAAGCAGGCAGCGAAGACGTAGAGGCGCCAGGGGAAGCCGATGTACTGGCCCAGCGGTAGAACGCGCAGCACGAGGGGGCCGATCGGCGGTGTAATGAGCGCCAGAGCCGAGAGCGTCCCGATCAATCCGAGGAGAGCCAGTCGGCGTGGCGCGGTCTCGCCGCGTCGCTTCCAGAAGAGGGCCAGCACCGCAGCGATGAGCGCGGCCATGGCTGCGGCGCCGAGGTAGTTGCGCATATCGTACGGGCCGTGGCCCGGCTGGTGGATGAGCGCCTTGGCCCAGGGCACGAAATGTTTCGAGTAGGTGTAGTAGCCCCAGGTGATGCGCTCCGTCCAGACCAGCGGCTTCTCGACGATCGCGGGTAGGGTGAAGAAGGCGGAGAGCAGGAAACCGAGCGCGCCACCGCTGAGCAATCGCACAAAAGCCACTCGCGATACGGTTCGGAGGAGCAGGCGAGCAGCCACCCAGGCCAGGATGAACAGCTGCGAATAGTAGGAGGTGATGCCATGGGCGCTCCCGAGCGCACCGATGGCGAGCGCGAGGAGGGGGATGGTGGAAGGCTTGTTCTCGTCGAGCGTTCGCTCGATCGCCCAGAGCGCCCAGGGAAAGAGTGCGAAGGCGAGGGTTTCGGTGATGCAAGCGCGGATGTACAGATCGTTGTCGAGATAGGGGGCGAAAACGAAGAGTGCGACGGCCACCAGCGCAGCAGCATCGGAGACGCGCCGACGAGAGAGGGCAAAGGTGCCGTAGGCGCCGATGAGAACGATCATACCGCTCACGAGGCGCAGCACGACCGGCGCGGCGAGCCCGAGGCGCAAAAGAGGCCAGGAGATCAGGTAGAACAGGGGAGCGTAGAAGGAGAGGAAGGGATAGCCGCGCCCGAGCACAGGATCGGGCCACCAGCGACCGAGTGGCACACCGCCGCGCATCGCCAGATCGAACTGCTGCAGTCGGATGATGAAGGATTCCTCCTCGTGGCAGGCGTAGTAGCCCGGCTCGAACAGCGGCAGCACCATCGGCAGGGCGATGACCGCCACGAGCAGCCAGCGGCTGAGTGGGAGCGCGGCGAATTCGCGGACCAGCTGGCGCCGTCGTGCCAGCCAAGCGAGCGGGACCAGGAGAATCAAGGCCGGCAGCCAGGGCTGGAGCTGGAGCAGCCAGAGAGGAGGTGTGCCCGATTGGACCACATCCGCCGGGCCCAGGGGGCGGGTGTGCCAGCCTTCGCCCGGTTCGCGCAGGCCGAGGACAAGCCCGGCCTGTTCGGGGATGCGGTCGATCTGGATTTCGATTGGATGGGGCCCCGCCTGAAGTGCGACCGGCTGATCGGCGGGGCGCGCTCCGGCACGTGCCACGACGCGCTCCTGTCCGTCGATGAGTAGGCGTGCCGGGGCCATGGAGGCGAGAGCGAACTGGTAAGTTCCGCTGCGGCGGGCGAGGAAGACGCCGCGCGCAGTCAGCTTGGCATTCGCAGGCGCCAGAGTGAACTCGTCGGGAGCGATGAGATAGCGAGCGGTCAGCTGGCGGATCGGCCGATCAGTAGCATCTGCAATGGTGAGACCGAATCCCGGAGGACCGACGAGGTGGAGCGCTGCTTCGGAAAGCGCCAGCCAGGCTGCGATCCCGAGGGCGACGAGCAGCAACAGCTGAAGGGAGCGGCGGCTTTCCATCTATATGGCAGCCAATCGAGCGCTAGCCAGCCCCCGACGTCAGTACACGCATATTTTGTCGCAAACGACCTGGCATCGCCCGCTTGAGTAACCAACTTTGAGCCACCACCAGTGCCGCAGAGGAGGTAAATGGGTCGCCCAGCCCATCGATCGGATGCCCATGGTGTCGGGCGTTATTGGCCACGTAGTTCAGGGCGTGCCTCACCTCCGATGGCGTTCGCAAAAGATGCTGGTGATAGCGATCCGCGAAGACGCTGCCAGCGCGCAACATCAGCTTATTGAGACCTTTGGCGATGCGGATCGCCAACCCCTGGATGCCACGCGATAGGGCTCGCTTGTTGTCTGCTTCACAAACGAGGTGAAAATGGTTGCGCTGCGTCGAGAAGTGGACTAGGCGGAAGCCGAACTGCTGGCAGCCGGCGATGAATGAGCGTTCGATGATACGGAAACAGCGCCGGCTTCGCATGTTCCAGACATGTTTTCGCATCCGCAAGGTGACGTGTACCGGGACATGGTGCGTGAGTTTTGGGCGCGTGTGGTGAGCCACATGGAGCCTGGGATTCAGCCGTTTTCTGCCGGCACCCAGCCGTTTGCCTCCCCAGGTGGGCAACTTCATTTCTAGCTGGGCATCTCTGGTGTTCATCTTGATTGAGCATATATTGTACAAGTAAGCTCTCTTGTCAATCCTAAATTCCTGGTGCTTGTGATGGTGGCATTTCTTCGAGCGGCTCAGGGGACGCTTCGCTTTCGTTATGGACGGTCGGAAGACGGACCGCCCATAGCGAGGTCCCATCGCCTCACGCGGTCGTCGCCGTTGGTTTTTCTTCCTCTGGGGATCCGTCCTTTGGACGGCGGCAGACGGCTGAGGCGGCGGGGCGTTTCTGTGGGCGGGCAGGGCGGATTGTGAAACCGGAGCCCGTCCACAGAAAGAGCGCAGCGTCCCCGCGGCCGCTCCACGCCGTCCGTCAGGGCCAGCCAGGATTTGTCCTTGGCGGTCTTGGAATTGGGCGGCAGCAAATTGACCATTTCTCCTATCTTCCAGCGCGCCTGATCAGCGGAACATTAGTTCGGGTTCAAACTCGTGCTTCGTGCGCACGAGGGCGCGATCTTGCGCGACACGAGGCCTCCTGGGCATACTGAACATCCGTGCCGCTCGCTTTGTTTCATCCGATTGTCCGTAGCTGGTTTCAACAGCGCTTTCCTGTACCGACCTCGGCGCAGGAGCGGGGTTGGCCGGCGATCGCGCGTGGGGAGGACACGCTGATTGCAGCACCGACGGGCTCCGGCAAGACGCTGACCGCCTTTCTGTGGTGCCTGGATCAACTGCTTCGGCGCGGGCTCGATGGCGAACTGTGCGACGAAACCGAGGTGGTCTACGTTTCGCCGCTCAAGGCGCTGTCCAACGACATCGAGCGCAATTTGAGTGTCCCGCTGCGCGAGCTCGAACAGTCGGCTTGGGCGCTCGGGCATATGTGGCCCGAGTTGCGCACAGCGGTGCGGACCGGAGATACGCCGCCGGCGGAGCGCCAGAAGATGGTACGCCGGCCGCCACACATCCTGATCACGACGCCGGAGTCGCTCTACATTCTGCTGACCGCAGAAAAGTCGCGCCGCCTGCTCGATCGGGTGAAGACCGTCATCGTCGATGAGATCCATGCCCTGGCGGCCACCAAGCGGGGCGCGCATCTGGCGCTCACGCTCGAGCGGCTCGAGGCCAATGCGAGAGAGCGACCGGTGCGGATTGGTCTCTCGGCCACGCAATCGCCGATCGAAGAGGTGGCGCGCTTCTTGGTGGGTGCGGGACGGTGCGACGGGATCCAGCCGCGTTGTACGATCGTCGATACGGTGGTCCCACGGGAACTGGACTTCGCCGTCGAGATCCCCAAGGACGAGCTGTCGGCGGTAGCGAGTAACGAGCAGTGGGGCGAGGTCTATGACCGCGTGGCGGACCTGGTGCGGGAGCATCGCGCGACGCTGGTGTTTGCCAATACTCGGCGGCTTGTGGAGCGGGCGAGCCACGCCCTCGGTGAGCGGCTGGGGGAGCAGGCGGTGGCGGCACACCATGGCAGTTTGTCGCGCCAGACTCGTCATCGCGCCGAACAGCGACTCAAGCAGAACGAGGTCCGCGTGGTGGTAGCGACCGCTTCGCTCGAGCTGGGCATCGATGTGGGTGCGGTCGATCTAGTGGTGCAGCTGGGTTCGCCACGCTCGCTCTCGGTGCTGGTGCAGCGCGCGGGCCGTTCGGGCCACTGGGTGGGTGGTCGGCCGAAGGCGCGGCTGTTTGCACTGACGCGCGATGAGCTACTGGAGTGTGCGTCGCTGGTGCGAGCCGCACGTGCCGGCGGTCTCGATGAGGTGGTGGTACGGCGCCACCCGCTCGATATCTTGGCGCAGCAGCTGGTGGCGGAATGCGCAGCCAAGCCTTGGGAGGAGGCGGAGCTGTACGCACTGGTCAAGCGTGCGTGGCCCTACCACACGCTAGAGCGGCAGGAATTCGAACAGGTGCTGACGATGCTTTCGGAGGGGGTGGCGACGCGGCGCGGGCGGGCGACCGGAGCGCATCTCCATCGCGATCAGGTCCACCATCGGCTCCAGGGGCGGCGCGGCGCACGGCTGGCGGCAATTACATCCGGGGGCGCCATTCCGGAGGTCGCCGACTACGCGGTGATCGCCGAGCCAGAAGGGATACGGGTCGGTACTCTCGACGAGGATTTCGCGATCGAGAGCATGAAGGGCGATATTTTTCTGTTGGGCAATACCTCTTGGCGTATTCGGCGGGTCGAAGCCGGGGTGGTGCGCGTGGAAGATGCCCGGGGCGCGCCGCCGTCCGTGCCGTTCTGGAACGGCGAGGCGCCGGGGCGGAGCGATGCGGCTTCGCGAGCGGTGTCATCGCTGCGCAGTGAACTCTCCACGCGTCTGGATGAACCGCAAATGGCTAGGCAGTGGCTGCACACCGAGTGTGGTCTCGGTGAAAGCGCGGCCGAACAGGCGGTGGCCTATCTCGCGGCGGCACGGGGCGCACTCGGCCATATTCCGACCCGCGAGACGCTCGTTGCTGAGCGCTTTTTCGACGAGGCGGGCGGGATGCAGCTGGTGCTCCACTCGCCCTATGGCGCACGCATCAACCGCGCCTGGGGTTTTGCGCTGCGCAAGTGCTTCTGCCGCAGCTTCAACTTCGAGCTCCAGGCGGCCGCCACCGACGATGGCATTGTGATTTCGCTGGGACCCCACCATAGCTTCCCCTTGGACTCGGTGTTTCAGTTCGTCAGCGCGGAGCGGCTCGAGGAGACGCTGGTGCAGGCGCTGCTCACAGCACCGATGTTCCCGACCCGCTGGCGCTGGAACGCGATGCGCGCGCTGGCGCTATTGCGGTTTCAGGGCGGTCGGAAGGTCCCGCCGCCGATCCAGCGGATGCGGGCCGACGACCTCATGGCGGCAGTTTTCCCGAACGCGGCCGCCTGTCAGGAGAATGTCGAATTTCCCATCCAGCTGCCGGACCATCCGCTGGTGAAGGAAACCATCCGCGATTGCCTGGCCGAGCCGATGGATCTTGAGGGGGCCCGCCGGCTGCTCGATCGTATCGGGCGCGGCGAGATCCAGCTGGTGGCGCGCGATGTGGCCGAACCGTCGCCGCTTTCGCAGGCGATCCTGAATGCCAATCCCTATGCCTTTCTCGACGACGCACCCCTGGAGGAGCGGCGGACCCGGGCGGTCCTCATGCGCCGTAGCCTGCCGGAGCAGGCAGGCGATCTGGGAGCGCTTGACGAAGCAGCGATCGTTGAAGTGGTGCGCGACGCTTGGCCACCGATGCGCGATGCCGACGAACTGCACGATGCGCTGCTCTCGCTCGGCATGCTGCCCGAACGGGAGGGAGCGCAACATCAGTTGGAATGGGGCGTGCTGGTGGCCGCTGGGCGGGCGGCCCGCATGGTGCGCGGGGATCATGCCGCCTGGGTGGCTGCGGAGCGGATGGGCTTGGCGCAAGCGGCCTTTCCCGAGGCGGTGTTCGCGCCGCCGCTCCTTCCCACCGTGCGTACCGAATTTGAGGAATCGACCGGCAGTGCCCGCCTCCAGCTCGTGCGCGCCCGCATGGAGATCGCCGGGCCGGTGACTGCTTTCGAGCTGGCGGAACAGCTGGACCTCGAATCGACCGAGATGGAGATCGCGCTGCCTCAGATCGAAGCGGAGGGAACCGTGCTACGCGGCCATTTTCATCCCGGCCGACGCGAGGTGGAGTGGTGCGATCGGCGCCTCTTGGCGCGTATCCATCGTCTGACACTCGGGCGGCTGCGCCGGGAGATCGAACCGGTGAGTGCTGCGGAGTTGATGCGGTTTCTCACCGGATGGCAGCACGTTGCTGCCGGGGCGCAGCTGCATGGCGCAGGCGGCCTGGCCCCGGTCCTCCACCAGCTGCAGGGGCTGGAGATCGCGGCGGGCGCTTGGGAGCGCGATATTTTGCCCGCGCGCGTCGCGGGCTACCAGCCGGGATGGCTCGATGAGCTGTGCTATCGCGGCGAGCTCGTGTGGGGGCGCCTGCGGGGAGTTTCGAGCGATGCGCGTTCTCGTCCGCCGACTCGGTCCGCCCCGATCGCTCTGGTGCGACGGGAAGATCTCGGCTGGCTGCTCAGCCCGATGGCCGCGCGTCGCGGTGTGGCGCGCCTTGGGCACGCGGCCCATGATGTGCTGGCCACACTGGAGGCGCGCGGTGCACTGTTTTTCCCCGAGCTGGTCAGAGCGAGTCGCCGGCTGGCCGCAGAGGTGGAGGAGGCGCTCGGCGAACTGGTGAGCGCGGGTCTCGTGACGGGCGATGGGTTTGCTTCGTTGCGCTCACTGCTGGCGGATGCGGAGCGGACACGGCGCGACGGGGGTGTGCCGAGTGGGCGTTGGGCGCTCCTCGAGGGCGGAGATCCGCTCGGGGTGGAAGCGGCTACAGAAGCGAGGGCGCGGCAGCTCCTGCGCCGCTACGGCGTCCTGTTTCGCGATCTGCTGCTGCGCGAAGCCGGAGAGTGGCGGGAGCTGCTTCGGGTTTTCCGGCGCTTGGAGGCGCGCGGCGAGATCCGGGGTGGCCGTTTTGTGGCCGGCTTTGTGGGGGAACAGTTTGCGCTGCCCGAGGCGGTCGAGGCGCTGCGCGCCTGCCGTCGCCGGGAAGGGGCCCCGCCGCCGGGTGAAGAGCGGGTGATCGCTGCCACCGACCCCTTGAATCTGGCGGGCATCATTACGCCGGGTTCGCGCGTGCCTGCCCATTCTGGCAATGCCATTCTGCTACGCGACGGCGTGCCGATCGCTTCGCGCGAATCGGGCCGGATCGTCGAGCGTGCCGAACTTTCGTCCGATCAGCGCATTGCCGTCCGGCGGGCGCTCGATCCTGCGACCCGGGCCCGCGTCGCTTCCTGACGACTGGTCCGCCTTACCGTTCCTCCGGGTCAAGTCAACGCACATTGGATCGCCTCGGGGGTGAACCATTGGAGGGAGAGGGCAAGCGCGTCACAGGCAGGACCGGGATCGCGCTGCGTTTCGAGCTCCTCCTCGAGGATGGCCAGCTGGTCGAAGGTAAAGGGCATTCCGGGACTGCTGCCAAATAGATAGGTCAAAGGTTCGATGAACAGATAGGGCACGCTCACTTTGGGGCGGTGGGTGCCGAGGCTCTGCATCACCCGATCATAGATTTCGGCGATCGAAAGACTCTCCGGTCCGGGAAGATCGTAGGCGGCGCCGACCGTATCCGGGCGATCCAGCGCCTGCGCGATGGCGCGCGCGACGTCGGCAGCGGCAATCGGCGCCAGGCGAGCGCTGCCGCGGCCGGGCAAAGGGGCGACGGGCATCCGCCGAAGAAAGCGTGCGAGCGGGTTTACGAAATCGTCGTCCACTCCGAAAATGATCGACGGGCGGAGCACCGTGACATCGAGCAGCGAACGGCTGGCGAGATCTTCTCCCGCGAACTTGGCGCGGTGGAAGCTCGATCGCGAGGTGGGACGGGCGCCGAGTGACGAGACCAGGATGACGCGACGGATGTGGTGGGTACGGCAGGCTTGGACCAGGTTGCGTATCGCGGATACGTAGATGTCGTGGAAGGCCTGGCCGCGAGTCTGGCGGAGCGATCCGGCAGCGAACACCACGGCATCCTGATCGGCCAACAACCGCTCGAGTGCGTGGGGCCGGGTCGCATCCGCTGCGGCGAAGCCCTGGTGCCAGCCGGCGACACTGCGACGGGCGATGGCGATCGTCGTGTGGCCGCGTGCCGCCAGCTCATCGATCAGGTGGCGTCCGACGAGACCCGTTCCGCCGATCACAGCGACCCGCATAGGGCGCTTGGTATCACAAGGTGGCGCTAGCCGCCATCGGGCGGTTAGGCTATATCTCGGCTCCATGCGTGAGCGGCTGGTCGAATACCTCGCCTGCCCGGACTGCGGTGGTGAGCTGCGCCTCGCCTGCTCACGTCGCGACGGCTGGGAGATCCGCGAAGGGCGACTGGACTGCCAGAATCGCGAGCACAGTTTCCCCGTGGTGCGCGGCATTCCACGCCTAATTTCGAGCGCTGTCGCTGATCTCTCGTCGGAGGTGGCGGCCGGCTTCGGTTGGGAGTGGAACGAGTTTTCAGAGATCCGCGGGGAGTATCGCCAGCAGTTTCTCGATTGGGTAAAGCCGCTCGAGCCGGGCGATTTTGCGGGGAAGCGGGTGCTGGAGGGCGGCTGCGGCAAGGGGCGTCACTCGGCGCTGGTGGCCCAATTTGGCGCCAAGGAGGTGTTTTCGCTGGACCTCGGTTCGGCGGTGGAGGCGGCCTACCGAAACACTGGGCACCTGGAAAACGTCCATGTGATCCAAGCGGATCTCTGTCGACCACCGCTTAAGACCTGCGCCGATCTCGCCTTCTCCGTCGGTGTATTGCATCACCTGCCCGATCCCGCTGTGGGTTTTCACGCGCTCGTTGACCGCCTGGTACCCGGTGGTCGCATCGCAGTGTGGGTCTATGGACGAGAAGGCAACGAATGGATCGTCGATTGGGTCGACCCGGTACGAACGCGGGTGACGGCGCGGATGCCGCGTCGGGTGCTCTATGAGCTGGCTCGACCGATCGGCTATCTATTGGCTGCGACGGCGAAAGGGCTCTATAAGCCGCTCGCTGACACTGTGCCCTCGCTGCATCGGCAGCTCTTCTATCGGGACTATCTGACCTACATCGCGCGATTGCCGGCCCGTGAGATCCACTCGATCGTGTTCGATCAATTGGTGACGCCGGTGGCCTACTATCTCAGCCGGGATGAGGTGGCGGCCTGGTTCAGCGAAGCTCGCCTCGGCGAGTTTGCGATCGAACAGCACAATGGTAACTCGTGGCGGGCACAGGCGAGGGTGCTCCGTTAGAAGTTAGAAGACTGGGTCGGTCAATTCCGCCTGGGCTCCGCTGGCGGCGAACTCCCGCGGTAGCGTGCCGCGCTTGAAGGGGATCAAGACCGAATTGGGCGTGCCAGGGCGGGCGGGCAGCCCCTTGTCGGCAGTGGCGCGCACAAAGAGGATACCCGGGGGCGGCACAAAATCGCGCACCGGTGTCAGTGGATGGCCGCGCTGCATGAAGTCGAGCCAGATGGGAAGCGCGACCTGTCCTCCGGTGGCATCGTAGCCGACTGGGAGATCGTTATCGCGACCCACCCAGACGACGGCCAGCAGATCGGGCGTGTAGCCGACGAACCAGGCGTCTTTGAAATCGTTGGTGGTGCCGGTCTTACCGGCCGTTGGGCGACCGAGCGCCAAGGCGGCCCGGCCGGTACCGTTTTGTACGACGTTCTTCATCATATCGACCATCACGTAGGCGGTGTCGGCAGGGATGCGCCGTTTTCGTTCAGCCGCTGCGGGTGGATGGTTCTCCTCGAGGATCGTACCGTCCGCGTCGCGGATGGAGGTGACGAACAGCGGCCGTACTTCGAGTCCGCCGGCCGGAAAGGTGGCTTGCGCAAGGGCCGCTTCGAGTGGGGAGAGCTCGACGACGCCGAGGGAGATGGAGGGATGATGAACGATGGGTGAAGTCAAACCAAACTGGCGCATCATGTCGATCGTATGGCTGAGTCCGACGGCTTCGACCAGCTGCACGCTGACGGTGTTGAGCGACTTGGCGAGCGCGGTGCGTAGTGTCACTGGCCCCAGAAACTCCTCCTTGTAGTTGTGGGGGCACCATTTTCCGGCGGCGGTAGGGACGCAGACCCGCCGGTCGACCACCGTAGTCAGCTCGGTAAAGCCCCGTTCGATCGCCGCCGTGTAGATGTAGGGTTTGATGGAAGATCCAGCGGGCCGTTTCGCCTGCACCGCGTGGTTGAACTGGGAGAGCTCGTAGTCGTATCCCCCGACCATGGCGGTGATCGCTCCGGTGGCCGGGTCTACGGCGACGAGTGCCGCCTCGACATCGGGATGCTGCGTGAGCGTCGCCATTCGCACGGCTTCGACCGTGCGTGTGCGCGGCGAATGGCCCCTACGCAGCTCTACCGTCACCACTTTGATCGGCAGCAGATCGCCGACTTCGAGGCGATTCCCTCGCTTGCCACTCCAGTGGTCGATGCGCGCCGTATCGCTATCGACAAGATGCAGTCGGTCCGGGCCGACTGCGACGGTATAGCTCTTGGCCCCCTTTCCGCCGAGCGACTCCACCATCCCCACGTAAGGCTTGTCGGCGAGCACTGCGCCTGCCACTGGTCGCCACTGATCGCGCGGTCCGATGTAAGGGGTGGGGCCAGTCCCCAGAAAGAGATCGATCTTTTTTCTCTCGAGATGGCCGATCGGACCGCGAAAGGCGAGCTTCTGGTCGAGCGCCTCGAGACCGCGCCGCACCGCCGTTTCCGCCGCGCGCTGCTGTCGCATGGAGAGGGTGGTGTCGATGCGCAAACCATGGTCGTAGAGGCCTTTGTCGCCCATTTTTTGGACGACGTACTTGCGAACGAATTCGACGAAGTAGGGGGCGACGACCCGGTTGAGGGGGGCCTCGCGCGACAAGATCGCAATCGGCTCGCGGCGCGCGTCATCTGCTTGCGTGACCGTAATGAAGCGATTCTCGACCATTTGCGAAAGCACGTAGCGCTGGCGCTCTTTGGCTCGGGCAAAGGCGGTAAAGGGTGAATCTTCCGTCGGCGCTTTGGGAAGCCCGGCCAGCATCGCCGCCTCGGCGATCGAGAGGTCGCCCACCTCTTTCGCAAAATAGACCTCGGCCGCCGCTTCGACGCCGTATGCCCCATGGCCGAGGTACGCATGATTGAGGTAGATGGCGAGAATCTGTGTTTTCTGCAAGCGCGTCTCGATCTTGTGGGCGAGGATGGCCTCCTTGATCTTACGCGCCAGCGAACGCTCGTTGCCGATCAGCATCAGCTTGGCGACCTGCTGGGTAATCGTCGAACCGCCCTGGATGACGCGACCTGCCTTCATGTTGGCGTAGCTGGCGCGCAGGATGCCGATGGGGTCTACGCCGTGATGGTCAAAAAAGCGATTGTCCTCGGCAGCGACAAAGGCCTGTACCACGTGCTTGGGGATCTTTTCGTACGGGACGACCACGCGCTTTTCGAGGAAGAATTCGCCGATGAGCTCGCCTTCCGCCGAATAGACGTGGCTGGCCTTGCTGGGGCGATAGTCGACCAGTGCGCTCCAGCGGTCGGGCAGATCGCGTTCGAATTCGCGATAACCCCAGTAGGCCATAGCGGCAGCGAAGGCCCCGCCCGCGAAGAGGAGCAGCACAAAAACCCGCGCCAGTGAGACCTTTTTCTTGCGCGGCGGAGACATGGAGAAGAGGTTGGTCCCGAGGACCAGGAAGGTCAAATTTTGCAATTGAGTCGCACCGCGGCACAATTCGCCCATGTTTCGCGCGACGGTGCTGTGTCTCCTCCTGGGTAGAGTGGCTTACGCTGAACCAGTGGTGCGCGAAGGCTATTTGGTGGTGCCATTCGAGAACGAAGCGGCGATCCGTTCACTGGATTGGATGGCGCCGGCGCTGGCCGTCACGTTGGCGGAACAGCTCGAGGCCCAGCCGGGCCTGCAGCCCGCCTATGGCAGCTCGATCTTGGAGGGATTCGGCGCCAAGTTCGACTCGCTCCGGATCGCCGATCGGGCCCGCGACCTCGGGGCACGCTGGGTGGTGAGCGGCGGTTTTGCGCGTCCGAACTGGAAGGCCGAGATCAAGCTGCGGCTCTATCAAGTGGTCACCGATGGGCCGCTGCCCGATCTCAAGCTGGTGGCGCAGGCCGGGGCCATCGGTGAGCGCACCGCGCTCATTCAGGTGCTCGACCAGGCGCTTGGTGAGTTGTTGAAACGGCAAGGTTGGCTGCCGGAGCTTCCCGGTGGCGAGCAGATCCTACGGGTGCCGACCAAGGACCTCTACGCCATGACCCTCTATGGTCGGGCGCTCAATCTGCTCTATGGCTATGGAGGACCGATCGACCTTTCGGGCGCGGAGAAGCTGTTTCAGCGCGTGACGGCGATCGATCCCAAATTTGCCGAAGCGCATCGCATGCTGGCCATGGTCGCGGAAGAGCGGCACGAGCTCGGCAAGGCGATGCTTCATTATGCCCGCGCGCTCGACCTGCGTCCCGGCTACTATCCTGTGTTGGCGGGGCTGGCACGCCTGTCTCGAGAGAGGCGCGAGCGTGCGATCGAGTTGGCGGCGCGTGCCCTCGAGGTCCGGCCGAGCGACGTCGAGATGCGTTTTCTATTGGGCGATCTCGAGTGGGAGGCGGGCGAGCTCGACAAAGCGTTGGCGGATCTGACGTTGGTGACGGCGGCACAGCCGGGCCATCTGCGAGCTCGGCGGACCCTGGCACTGGTCTATGCGGCGCGCGGCGCGACCAGTGAGCTGGCGACGGAGCTGGAGAAGATCGCCGCGCTCCAGCCCGACGATCTCGACGTGCGCATGGATCTCGGTGGGGCCTACGCTCGTCTGGGCAAGCACGAGCAGGCGCTCGCGGCCTACGAAGAGGTACTCAAGCGGCAGCCGCGCAACGCGCAGGTGGTCAAGTTTGCGGGCGATCTCTACCGCCAGGTCGGCGACCAGGACCGTGCCATCGCCGCCTATTCCAAGTTGCGCAACCTTGTGCCCGATGACCCGCGCCCCTATTTTTTGCTGGGAGCTACCTATCTCGCGGCAGGCAATGATCTGAAGGCCGAGCAGGTGCTCCAGGAGGCGCAGCAGTTCCATCGCCATGTGGGCGAGGCTTGGACCGACTTGGGGGCGATCGCCTTTCGGCGCGGCGACCTCTCGAAGGCGACTTGGTATCTTTCCCGCGCCGTTCAGCGCGCCCCGACCCGGCCGAAGGCACACTTCAACTATGCGCTCCTGCTCAATGCGACCAAGCAGCGCGAACGAGCCTTGGGCGAGCTAAAGGTGGCGGCAGAGCTCGATCCCGAAGATGCCCAAGCGCACTACTTGGCCGGGGTGATTCATCTGCGGATGGGCAAACTCGAAGAGGCGAAGCAGGCCTTTCTGGCTGCGCTCAAGCGCAAGCCCGATCATGCCGATGCCAAGTTCAATCTGGGGTTGCTGGAGGAGCTGGAGCGGCGCTACGGTGCGGAGCGGGCGGGGGTGGGGTCGCAATAGCCGCTTAACGCGGTGCTCGGGCGCGTTGATCGCGGCTTACGTCCTCCCTCGGCCTCGTCACATACGAAAAGTATGCTCCTCGGCCTCGGTCCGGGCGCGCTCGCGCTGAACGCGCTCGAGCACCGCTTCCTATCAATCTGAATGAGCACCGCGTTAGTCGCACCGGAGAGCGATCGTCCAACCTTCGTGCAAATAGCTCTTGCGAAGGGTTCCGACGTCGCCACATCGCTGGGGTGATCCGATCGGGATGAGACACAAATCATGGGGGCCGAGAGCCGTGGAGAAGGTGGCCCGGGTGGCACCCGGAACATCCGCCAGCGGGCGCCCATCGAGCGTCACATGGGTCGCGGTTTTGCAGCGCGAGTTATCGATGTAGAAAACTACGCCAGCGCGCTTGCGGCCGAGCGTGAGGTCGATGGGTTCGGAGGGCAAGACCTTGGAGGGCGCACTGGGGGGAGGCGCCTCCAGCTTGGTTTCGGCGAGCGGGGGCGGCTGCTCCGGACTGGGCCACGTCTCCTCTTTGGCCAAGCTCACTCCACCGCGCGCCGCCAACTTTTCCAGATCGCAGCCGACGAAGCGCAGCTCTTCGGCCAACTGATCGTGAAATGAAACCTTCATCTCGCGGTAGTTGGCTTCCAGAGACGCATAGTCGTGTAGCACGCGCTTGACCTTCCAGCGGTAGTCGGGAGTGAGGCCGGCGGTTTCGCCGAGTCGGTCGTACTCCTTCACCTGGTCGACATAGCGAGTCAGCTCTCTGCCCGCTCGCAGGTACTGCTGCCCTAGCGTGAGGGCACGCGCATAGGGAGCCGCCAGGATCGGTTCTGGACAGTGGGACAGCTTCGGCTGATTCATGTTACCGGTCAGGGGAACGTGCAGCTCCTGAAGGATCGTCTGCATCGCACGCGCAAACTCATCGCGGGTCGATTTCATCGCCTCCGCTAGGCTGATGAAACGGTCGATGATGCGCCGATAGTCCCCGGCGTCGCCGAAGACATCGTCGATGAGCATCTTCGGTTCGAGGTGAAAACCGCCGTCCGGCGGCGCGGCAGCGGCAGCGCTGGACAGCAGTAGAAGCAGTAAGCAGAGGCGCATCATTCCCTACTATGTACTGGGTATCGGCGCAGGCAATTTTTCGCGGTACATTGTCCCCCTATGCTGCCCACAGTGGTGTTTACCACTCCCCGAAAACTGCCGAACGCCACGGATCTGGCGGGACGGGTGGCGGTGCTCGATATCGCCTTCACCGCGACGGGCATGGGGACGCCCTACGAGGAGATGACCGGCCCCTTCATCGCCGCGCTGGGATCGCGCTTGGCGGTATGGGTCGATCACCACGATCACGAGCGCCACTCCGATTTCGCGGGAGATCGTCGGTTTGTGCTCGCGACTAAAGCGCAGCATGGCGCCTGTCCCGAGATGGTTACGCCCGCACTGGTGGCGGAGGTGGGGCCCGTCGATACTGTCGTGACTCACTCGGACCTCGATGGGCTCTACGCTGCGGCGAAGTGGATCCGGGAGGGGCGCGAGCCCTACGCAGGATCCGACGACGATGCGCGTGCTGTCGATACGCGGCTGGGCGCGCCCGGACCGATCGGTGAGCTCATCGACAAGGCGCTGCGGGCGCGCTTTCGCGATCAGGCGCTCAAACACCGAATCGTCCATTTTCTCGTCGGTGGCGCGACCGATCGCGAACATCGTGCGGTGATCCTGCAGGCCGCCGGCGAGTTCGACGCGATGGCGGACGAAGCGCGCCGGATTGCCAAGTCCTACCGCATCGAAGGGCGCGCGGCGCTGGTGGATGCCGGCAAACTCAGCAAGCGTGCCTACGACAAGACGCTGCTTCTGCTTGAGGGGCAGAAGGTTGCGCCGGTGGCCATCGTGCGCGATTCCGGCATGATCACTGCCGCAGCAGCATTCGATTCAGGGATCGATTTCATTCGTCTGCTGGGGCTCGATGGTGGCATGCCGACGCGGATTTCGATCGCTGAGTCGCGACTTTCTGAGCTGCTCACGAAGCTGAATGGGTAGCGTTTTCCCCGGCATCTTCTTCTGTTAGCTCAGCGCGGATCCGCAGGGCCACAAACAGGAAGGGGAAGGAGACGAAGAGCCCCACCAGCCCGAGGAGATGCTCCCAGGCGACCAGGCTTAGGATCAGGACAAACCCGGGCAGGCGCACGTGGCGCGAGGTCAGCCGCGGGTTGAGGTAGTAGGACTCGAGTTTGTGCAGGATGGCGGTGACCACGGTGAACACCGCGATGCCAGGCCAGCCGCGCGTCTGAAAGGCCAGAAACGAGAGCACTGCCCCCGAGACCAGGTTGCCAACGACGGGCACCAGGCTGCCGAGGAAGATCAAGAGGACCAGCGCACCGGGGTAGGGGAGGCCGAGGACAAACAGGATCGGCAGCGTGAGGATCGCGTTGCAACCAGCGACGATCAATTGCAGCTGAATGGTGAGCGACACCGCATCGGCGAGGTGTCCGAACCAGCGGACCATGGTTCCCCCATAGGTGCGCGGCGGGATGGAGCACGCCCAGTTCGAAATCTCCTCCTCATCGAAAAGATAGATCACGGCCAGGATGAGACCGATGGTGGCATGCACGAAGAGGTGGCCTAGCGCGGTGACGTAGCCGACCGCCGAGGCCGCATAGTGCTTCAGCAGTTCGAGGTAGCGATCCGTGTCCTGAAGATGGCTGCGCAGCTTGAGATAGAGCGGGTCGTTGCCAAACGCCGCGATCCGATCGGGCAGGGTGTGGCGGATGGACCCGAGCCATGGCACCGCACGTTCGATACCCAGCGCGATCGCCGAGCCGACGACGCCGAGGAGCAGTGCTACCAACGTCAGCAGAGCCACTTTTCGCGGCACTCGAATACGGCGCGAAATCCAGCTCGATGAGTAGCCGAGGCCGCGCTCGAAGATCAGGAAAAAGACCATCAAGGGGATGAGGCGTCGAAAGAGCACGACCAGCGCGGCGAAGGTGGCCAGCGTGATGGTGCGGCGCACCGTCTTGACGCGCAGGAGCTGGGCCACCGGATCCATCGGCGAGCCAAGATACTCCCTCCCGAGCGGGCGTGCTAGGTTCACTGTGGATGGTTCCGCACTGGTTTCTCTACCTCAACGGCTTCGCGATGTTGATTCTGGGCGTCGCCATGATGGTGCTGCGTCCTCACGCAGCGGACGATTCCCGACTGCGGCGCTTCGGCAACTGGGGCACGCTGTGGGCTGGCCTCTGCTGCACCGTGGGCGCTCTTCTGCTGGCGATGGCGCTCGGTTATCTCTCCTGGAATCGGCGGTCGCCGATCGCTGCATCCCCTTCACGTTGGCAGGTGATCCGGTGAGTTTTTTCAGCGCTGATGGAAAATTATCGCCAGGACCTGTGAGTAATAGTGCAATCTTTGCCAGTGTTTGAATTCGCTTGATCCCGTTGCGGTCGTTCGGTTAGTAGCCGTTGCATGGAGTGGCCAGTGGGACAGCGTAACAACGTTGGAGAGGATTATAGATGGAACGGCCAGTGCTATTGGTGGAGGACGATTTCTCAACGAGTGAAGTGCTGGAGCTGCTGCTGAGCGATGACGGCTACGACGTGCAGCGCGCGCGCGATGGTGGGGAAGCGCTCGTGGCCGCGCGCGAGAACCATTTTGGTTTGGTGTTGATGGATCTCACGCTGCCCGATCTCCTGGGGGACCAGCTCATCGGAGTGCTTCAGCCCTATCTCGGGTCCACGCCGGTGATGGTAATGTCCGCGGCCTGCGATGGGGCCCGTCGGGCACAAAGGGCACGGGCTGTGAGTTTTTTGCCCAAGCCGTTCGAGATCGATGTGCTGCTGCAGCGGATGGCAACGCTCTATCGCCAGCCCAATTAGACCGCTTTCACGTTGAAATGAGCGTGCGAGGCGGTCGGGACCGAGGCGAGGCAAGGAGCGACGACGACGCGCTACTAGCAGTAACGCGAGGAGGAGCGATGAAGCATTCGCCGAAGGGCTCGGCCGTCGCAGCCGATCATTTCAACGTGAAAGCGGTCTAGTCTCGTAGAACCCGAAGGCGTCAAGATCGCGCATCATACCGGTTTATTTTGGCGATGAAGTCGAGGCTGGCGAGGGGCCGGCGGAGGTGTTGCGAAAGCAGGGCTTGCACGAGGTCGCGCACTTCGCCAGCGACCTCCCCGAGAGGGGGCGCGGCGGCGAGCGGAAGGCGCGCCAGGGCCAGTAGCGCGGTTCGTGCGGAGGGGGTGAGCGTGGGGGCGTCGCTGCACTTGGTGCACAGCCCTCCGCCACGCTGCGCATCGAAGCGATCCACCTGCGGCCGGTTGCAGGCGAGGCAACGATCCAGCACTGCGCCGAAGCCGAGTAGGTCGAGCAGCTGCAGCTCGAAGGCGCGCAGCCGCTCGGCGCGCGGATCCCCCGCATCGAGTAGGCCGAGGAGCTCCGCCAGCAGTTCGAACAGGCGTTCATCGGTCGCGGCCTCACTGGCCAGCTCGCGCACCAGCTCGCAGGCGTAGGCGCCGTGCGCCACCTTGGCGACTTCGAGTCCGAGGTGGGGAAAGCCCCGCTTGGCATCGAAGCTCTCGAGCCC
This sequence comes from Myxococcales bacterium, assembly GCA_023248875.1. Lineage (GTDB taxonomy): Bacteria > Myxococcota_A > Polyangia > Palsa-1104 > SHYY01 > JAHFDT01. The sequence goes on from JAHFDT010000007.1 coordinate 24,838, forward strand.
CCAGAGCTCACCGCGCCGCTCGAGGAGAACCCCCTGGCCCGTGCCAAACAGCCCCAGTGCGCCGCCAAACCGCTTGCGGCTGCGTCGCGCCCCGCGTGCCAAGGCCGACACCTTGCCGAGCTGGCGCGTCATCAATGTCACTACCCGATCGGCGTCGCCATAGTCGACCACCCGCAGGACGATTGCATCGACAATCCGGCGCATTTCGCGTGTTATAGTAGCGCATCCTCAGGAGACCACGATGGCCGAAAAGCACACGACCCTCGAAGAGTTGGCCCGAGCGGAAGCCACCGCGCTCAAGCAGCGCGAGCAGGCCAAACTCGACTACATCGCGGGCCAGGAGCGGCTGTGCGCCGAGATGCCGGAACGGTTTTTTGCCCTGGCCAAGCAGATCCGCGAAGGCACCCGGCGCTTCAACGGTGCGGCCGACATCCAGCGTCCCGTGCAATACCAAGAGTCGCCCGCCGTCACGATACGCCTGCTCGAACCGGGCGCTGAGCTGCACGTCTCGATTGCGCGTACGCCGAACGAGTGTACGCTCGCGCTGCGAACGATGACCCGGACCGGTGGTTCGGATTCGTTTCTCATCGAGGGCTTCGGAACACTGGGAGTGCCACCGACCCATGAACGCTTCTCGCTGCGTGTCGATGGGATCGTGCGCGGACGGGAGATCGCCTACCGCACCACCATCGATGGTCAGAAGGTCGATTCGGAGATCGATGAGCTGGGGGATCGGCTGGTGATGATGATCGTCACAGGGCAGCTCGCGCGGCTGTGGAACACTCCCCCCTGGGCCTAAGGGCCCGTGAATGAATAAGTCAATCGCCCTCACGGCCGATCCATCCCGGCTGGCGTCGTTGCCTGCTCCGGTCCTCAGGTCACATCCGTCGAGGATGCTCCCTTCCGGTCCTCACCGTCGCCTCGCCATCCGGGTGCCTCGACCACGATCATCGATCGACTTATTCATTCGCGGGCCCTAAATCCCGCTTTTGGCGCCTATTGGGAAGCGATTGGCGGATTTACAGAAGCCAGGGGCGGTCGTTCGTTGTAGAAAGCGCGGGTGTTCCACCATCGGCTCATAGCCATCCTTCTGGGGATCAGTGCCACCGGCTGTAGCTCCGGCACTAGTTCCAGCGATATGGCAGGCCTGACAGCGACTGATCTGAGTGGGTCCTCGTCGAGTGATTCGGAAAGTCCACTCGATATGACCATAGTCGATGGTGCCGGTCCGGCGAACGATCTGGCAGGACTCGCGAGCGTCACATTTTCCGGAAGCGGCTTTGGCGCACACAACGGAAAAGTCTTACACGTGAAAATTGAAGACCCCACGACGAAGCCCGCGACGATCGTCCAGACCGGCACCGCTACCATCCAGCAGGGCTCCTTCTCCTTCCAATGGAACGGACTTTTCAAGCAGCTCGTCTATTACGGCTTCTACTACTACATCGACGACAACGGGAATGACAGCTGTGAGGCACCCCCGACCGACGGCGTTTGGATGCTGAGCGTTCTGCCGATGTCCACCAATACACAGGCCATGGTCACCCCGTCGGGCGGCGGTGCGCTCGCGGGAGATTTTTGTTCCAAATTTCAATGATGAGGTAGCCCATGCGGATGTATGTCGTGCTGTTTGCGCTCAGTGCCTGCTCTGCAACTGGGCTCCCGAACGGCGATGAACTTGTCGGCGAGGACGGCGGCGTTGCGCCCGCTATGCTGGATCTCGCCATGCTCCATGCGGTCGTGCACGATATGGCCCCGACCCCCGACTTCGCCAATTTGCAATGGCAGTTCCAGCCGTCGAAACAACCCGGCCCCGACTTGCGCGGCATTTGGGGGAGCGCGTGGGACAACGTGTATGCGGTTGGAACGCACACCATGCTGCACTCCAAGGGCGACGGGAAATGGAGTGCTGAGATGGCCAGTGGGGATGGCGTGTGGGGCAGTTCGGCGACGGATATCTACGCGATCCAGGGCAACGTGATCCGTCACTCGATGGGAAATGGCCAATGGACCTCGCAATCCGTGGCTCCGTTCTTCGGCCTCAATGCGATTTGGGGCAGTTCGGCGAGCGATATCTACGTGGCTTGCAACGGCCCGGCGCTGATTCACTCGAATGGCAACGGGAAGTGGACCTCGGTTGCGCTGCCACCGCTCGACCAGAGTGTGACTCAGTTCTTGGCATTGTGGGGCAGCACGGCCACAGATGTCTATGTCGCCGGAGCCGGGATCGTTCATCTCATCGGCAGCCAATGGAGCATCGAACAGAGCCCGACGATGGCCTTTCTTCGCGGCCTGTGGGGCAGCTCGGCGAAGGACGTTTATGCGGTGGGCGAAAACGGAACAATCCTCCATTCTGTTGGCAATGGCATCTGGACCGCACAGCAGAGTGGACACAAAGGTGACTTTTCGAGTGTTTGGGGCAGCGGCCCCAGCGACGTGTACGCAACCACTTCACTCGGACGGGTTTTTCACTCGACGGGCGATGGGAAATGGAAAATGGAGCTGGATCTATACGAAGCTAATTACTCTCTCTATGGAATATGGGGCAGCGGTCCAGGGGACATCTATGTCGTCGGTGGGGCGGTCTACCATCGCGCGCCTTGACTTAACGCGGTGCTCGGGCGCGTTGATCGCGGCTTACGTCCTCCCTCGGCCTCGTCACATACGAAAAGTATGCTCCTCGGCCTCGGTCCGCGAGGCTCCCGGTCCGAGGCCGTCTGCGACCGAGGCCGTGGAGAGGCGCTCGCGCTGAACGCGCCCGAGCGCTGCTTCCTATCAATCCGAATGAGCACCGCTTTACATCAGCAGGTGCGCGACGGCGAAGTAGATCAGGATGGCCGCTAAATCGACGGTGGTGGTCACCAGCGGCGCGGTGGCCACGGCGGGATCGATGTTGAGACGCGCGCAGGCGACGGGCAGTGCGGCGCCCAGGGTGGAAGCCAAACTGGTCGACGCACAGACCGAGCTCACCAGCACGAGCACGAAGCGACCCGGACGATCGCCGGGGCCATGGAAACGCACTAGACCAAAGGCGCCAATGAGAAGCCCATACACGAGTCCCAGCAGCAGCCCCACACCCAGCTGATTGACGACCGCGCGGGCCAAAGCGCCCCGTACCAGCTGTCCGGTTTGCAGTCCGCGCACGACGATGGTCGCGGCCTGGGTGCCCACCGATCCGGCGACCGCCATCACCACCGGGATGAAGGCTGCGATCGGCAGAATGGCAGTCACTTTCGGGAAGGCGGCGATCACCAGCGCCGCGAGACAGCCGCCGAGTGCGGTGGCTAGCAGCCAGGGAAAGCGCACCCAGGCCGCCCGCGCCGGCTGGTCGATCGGCGCCAGCTCTTGGCCGGCGCCCTGGAGCTTGAGGATGTCTTCGGTCGCCTCTTCGCGGATGACATCGATGACATCGTCAACGGTGACCACGCCCAGCAGGCGATTGGACTCGTCGACCACCGGTACGGCGAGAAATCCGTAGCGCGACACGATGCGCGCCACCTCCTCCTGATCGACGTCGGGCCGCACACTCACCACGTCGGCGATCATGATCTCCTCGAGCCGTCTGGTGGCCTTGGACTTCACCAGCTGCCGCAGTGAGATGACGCCGACGAGATGGCCGAATTCATTGACCACATAGAGGTAGAAGGCCATCTCGACCTGATCGGCGCGCTGTAAAGTGCCAATGGCTTCGCTGACCAAGGTATCTCGCCGCAGCGCGAACACGGAGGGTGACATGATGCCGCCCGCGGTCGACTCGCCGTAGCTGAGCAGGCCCTCTGCCTCTTCGCCCTTTTCGCCCATCCGGTCGAGCACCGGTTGGGAATGTTCGGGGGGCAGCGCGCCCAGTACATCGGCTCGGTCGTCGACATCCATGCGACCGAGCAGCTGCGCCGCGCGCTCCGGCGGAAAGGAGCCCAAGAGTTCACTCGCCAGTCCGCGCTCGAGGTGGGCGATCACTTCGGCACGACGTGCATCATCGGCCACCGCGTCGAGTAGGCGCGCTCGGTCAGGCGGCTCGAGGCGCTCGAACAGCGACGCAATATCGGCCGGATGGGTCCGCGCGAGGATCTTTTCGAGGGCGCGTCCAGCGTCACGGCGCAAGAGCCGCTCGACGGTGGCCACCAAAACGTTCAGCTTGGCAGATTCCAATTACGACAGAACGGGAGAGGAAGCTTCGGCCTGCGACAATCCGCCAGCCGTTGGACTCGGCCGCCGAACAAACAGCGATAACGTGAGCGTGGCCGCGATCAGGATCACTAGCACCACCAGCGCGACGCGCCGACGATCCGCAGGGACCGATCCCGTCGCGAGCGCAGTGCGCTGCGTCTCGCGGGGATGAGCCGGCCCGGTCGGGGCCGAATAGTGGAGATCCAGGAGCCGGGTCGTCTCATGGGCATCCGCCCGCACCGCCGACGCATAGGCCCGTGCAAAGCCGCGCACGAACACCTCGGCTGGAAGCTCTGCGAAGCGCCCCGTTTCGAGCCGCTGCAGGAAGTCACTCCGAATTTTCGTGCGGAGCGCCACGTCGTCGAGCGAGATGCCCGCCTGCTCACGCTGCCGGCGCAGAAAGATTCCGATGTGCTCATCGTTCATAGCGCGGGCCTGCACTCTTTCGCCAGACAGCTCCTCGGGCCGAGCTCCACGCACCGTTTGAAAGCCTCGGTGGCGCGCGCGCGATCGGCCCGATGCAGCGCCACCAGCCCCGCCAATTGATGCGCTTCCTGGAGCAGGCAGCGTGGATCCGACGTCACCTTCTCCAGATCTTCCGCGGCCTCGTCGAAGCGTTTCTGCTGATAGCGGACCTTCGCTAGCCGAAAGCGGCCCACGCAAAAAGCGGGATTCGCCTGGAGGGAGCTGCGCAGCTCCTGCGTCGCGCGCAACAGATCCCCCTTCTGAAACAAAGCCCAACCTAAGTTGCCGAGGGCTGCCCACGGCTGCCGGTAGATCGCATTGCCGAGGGCCCGATGACTCGCCTCGATCGCCCGATCCCACTCGCGAAAGTGGAGCGCCACCACCGCCAGACTGTTCCAACCCTCCGAGAAGTCGGGACGGCTCGCCACCGCTTTGCGAAAGCGCTCCTCCGCCTCCCGAAACAGCCGGTCCACCTCCTGTCGCTCGAGCTTCGCCTCGTCTGCGGGCAGGCAGCTCTGCTGCTCGATGAGCGCCTCGTCGTCCGCCGCTTGACGCAGCGAAAGGAGCCCGATCAAGTGCTGAGCCTCGGCGTTGTTCGGATTCGTCGCCACCGCTTCGAGCAGCTCCTCGAGGGCGGGACGGTTCATCCCCTTGGAAAAGCAGTCCGCTCCGATCTGGTATTGCTTGTCGGAGAGATCGGGATCCGTGTGCTGCGTTTCGGCGCAGCCGGTTGCGAGCCCTGCCAGTAGCACGATCCATGTCGCCCGTTGTCCCAAGAGTTGCAGTAGGTTAAGTGCCCGCCACGCTAACAAGCGGGCGGTTGCACTGTCAATCGATTTTCTCGTCGAAGAAGGGCGTGACGAACGTTTGCATGACCAGGGTCACCGGCTATAATAGGAGCTCGTGAGTCGACTTTTCGCCTATATTGGCAACGACCCGGATCGGCTCCGATGTGCGCTGCACCCGGGGCGCGCACTCATGGGCGTGGAAGGACCCGGCACGGACGGTTGGGGCATTGGCTTTTACCAGGGGGGCGAGGTGCTGCTGCGGCGGCGTCCGAAACCGCCTGAAGGGGCGGTCGACTTTTATCAGCTGGTCAGCGAACTCGCCACCGACGTACTGATTGGCGAAGTTTTCTCCGCCAGCGCGGGCACCGAAAGCAAGAGCGAGAATACCCCGCCCTATCGCTTCCGCTCTTGGCTGTTTGCCGACTGCGGAGCCATCCCGGGGTTTGGCGCGGTGCGCGAATCGCTCCTCGCTACCATTCCGGATGTGTTGCGCCGCAACATCCGCGGCCAGACCGATACCGAGCAGCTGTTCCACCTCTTTCTTGCGCACCTATGGTCGCTCAGCCGTTCGGCAGGCAAGATCGATGATGCGCTGATTTCAACGCACGATGCCGGGCGGGCGCTGGCCAAGACCATCGAGCAGGTGGGCACTGCCACCGCCTCGCACGGCCCGTCAGCCTTGGCCATGGCGGCTGCCAATGGGCGCATTCTGGTGGCGGCCAGCGTCGGCAAGCCGATCCATTTCTACCGCCTGATCGGGATGCGGGACTGCCCGGTTTGTCGCGAGCCGACACCGCAGGAGCGCGAGCTTTCCGGTCCGCACCGCACCAGCCATCACGACCACCTGCGCAGCGTAGTGCTCGCAGCCAACGGTTATGGCGCCGTTGCTGCGCCTTGGGAAGAGCTGCCCGATCGCCATCTGCTGATGGTCAGCCGCGAACTCGAACTATCGATCCAGCCGTTGTAGAAGACTCTAGAATTTTCCTTCAAACCCGATCGATAGCACATCCGTGGCGACCGCGTAGCGCCCATTGCCCACCGGCACGGCCAGCGTGGGCTGGATCGGATTGAGCTGCAGGGACTGGCTATTGGTCACCACGCGGTCGCCCTGGAAGAAGTGGCCATAGCCGAGGTCGAAGCGTAGCTGCCGCCAGCGCACCGAGGCGCCGAGCGTCATGAGGTGCTTGTCGCCATCGGGAGTAAAGACGGATAACGTCTCGTCGGGCACCGCCGAGCTCTCGAACAGATAGCCGGCGCGCAGCGTGAGGCGATCGGGGAGGAGCGCATACTCCCCGCCGACATGGACTGCCCAGACGCCTTGGAAACGGCGATCGATGAACATGGGGCGCAGATCGTAGCGTCCGATGCCGGCGACGTGGTTGAGGTAGACGCCGACCGGGGTAAAATTGATCCGGTCGTGCATCTGCCAGGTTTCGTAGTCACCGCCGAGCTCGACGCGCAGGGCCGGCAGCGGCCGCAACTCCACGCCGGCGCGGATCGCCGCCGGCAGGGTGAAGCTCACATCGAGTCGGTCGCCGACGATCACCGCGCCATCGAACTGCGGATCGGGCGGCAGACGGGAATGGACGGTGCCGGTGGCGTTGACCCAATAGGGCAGCTGTACCGAGAGTCCGAGGCGCCAAGTCGGGTAGGCGACGATAGCGCCGAAATTGCCCGACGGCACGAAGGGCGCGGTCACCTTGTTCTGCGTCGGAGAATCGAAGTTGGGATCTTCGGGGGCGCAATTGACCTGGCTGCAGGAGGAGAGGACGGTGGTGTTGCTGACGAGAAAGAACATGCTTTGGAAGCCCGCGCCGAGAAAAAAATTCGGCGTGACCCGCCATCCCACAGCGAGCTCGAAGACGACGCCGGCGGTTCCATCGAGCGAGACCAGCGAGTAGCGCTGGGGGCCACTCTCCGAATAGCGCGGGATGCCGGTGTAGGGCGCAAACAGCCCGCCCGCCAAGGTCAGCCGCTCCTTGAAGGCCTGGGGGCGGTAGGAGAGGCCGAGCAGAGGGATCGGCAGGAGGGCGTTGTCGTTATCGATCCCGGGCTGGGCGACACCGCCCGAATCGATGCGGTCGTAGTGGACGCGCTGAAAAACCAGGCCGGCATCGAGCAGAACCGAGCCGCGGGCGATATCGGCGAGCCCCGCCGGATTGTAGTAGAGGGCGCTCACATCGTCGGCGCCCGCCACAAACGATCCGGCGCGCCCGAGCGCCCGAGCGCCGCGTGCGGGAAGGAACATCCCACCCGCCCAGGCGGGGCTGGCAGCCAGCAGGCACAGGGCTAGCCATCGATGGGTGGGGGGCACGAAACGGTCTCCGATCACGGTGTGGGCGGGTAATGGCGGTTCTTGATGATGTTAATGAATTTGACGAATCCTCTGTTTTCATCCGTAAGGAATTGTTCGATATTTTCAATCACCTTGGAATAGTCTTCCGGGCTGAAGTCGCCGCTGCCTGGGGTCGCCCGATTGACTTCGCCGAGCGCCTCGGACAGTTCGTTCGCCGGGGTTTTCCCGAGCCGTGCGTGGTACACATTCTTGAGCACGGTCACCAGGGTACAATCTTTGCCCGCCTTGATCTTGCCGCCCGGGCAGGCCGGGTCGAGCAGGCGGCTCGCGTGCATCATCTTGAGCTGCGCCAGCATCGGCCCCTTGTTGAGGTCCAGGGCCCGACCGACCGCGCGAGCGATCGGCACCAGATCGGGGTCGTCGCGGAACACCTGCAATAGGTCGCCTACCGCGGAGAGCAGGGTATCGGACGCTTCGCCGCTACTGGAATCGAGCAGGTAGCTCACCAGCTGGTTGAGCGAATCGCGCCCCTCGGGATGCGCTTCGAGGCGCGCGGTCAGGTCGACCAGTGCCGCCGTCACCGGGCCGCCCAAGAGCTCGGCCGCCTGTTCGGTCAGCGTCTTGCGCGCCCACTTTTCCTTATCGCCCGCCGCCGCGTGGGCCGCCAGGCGTCCACGCAGAAAGTCGATCACGAGGCCGGTCATGGCGGGAAAGCGGCGGTTCTTGAAGCGGGTCAGACCGTTGATGCTCTCCACCGCGAGCGTCTGGTCGATGAGCGCCGAGGTGGCCGCTTTCCAGGCTTTGGCCCGCGCCTTGTCTTCCTCCGAGGAGCCGGATAGGGCATTGCGCTTCGCCGCAAAGGCGTCGGCCAATAGATAGAAGGGCGTCGCCGAGGGGCCCGGATTTATGCCATCCGATTTTGTCGTCGTGGTCCTGCCATCGCGGTAGGCGACTCCCTGGGCCGTGATCGGATCGAAGATGTAGCTCAGGCTCTTGAGCAAGATCGGCCGGGCGAGTCCCGTGTTGTTGGTGCCATCGAGCGTCATGGTCCGCAGTGTCGGCGAAAGGTTGATCACCGCTGGCACCAGATCCGATTGGCTCAGTACCTCTGCCAGCAGCGGCTCGTAGGTGACGGCGCCATCGCCGCTCGAGTAGCGCTTGGCCTTGGGATTCGAGGACTGGTAGCTGTGGCCGAAATACTTCGAATTGGGTGTGCCCCAGTGGGTGTGCAGCATGGAGAAGAAATCGAGGAAGATCTTGCCGGCATTTTGTACCGCTTGGCAGTTGCCGTTCGAATCCCATGCGATGCACTCATCGTGGCGTGCAAAGGCGTTCACCGTCGGGCGAATCGCATCGTAGAAACTATCGCCCGGTACCGGCGCGCCCGGGATGGGAACCTCCCATGCGAAAATACTATCGTTGTGCGCCTGGGCGAACTGATCGCCCTCGGTGCAGATGACCGGCTCAGTGGAGTTCTTCATGAAATCGGACTGGTGGTTATGGTCGATAAATAGCGACCGCGCCGCCGCTTCGGGCGTAGGAAAGCGGGTAAAACCGGGGATGCCGGTGCCGGTTTTGTCGCTCTCCAGTGCCAAGTCACCGAGCCAGTTATCGAGGATCACCCCATGCAGCGTCGAATTGGTGATGTGCTCGCGGAACGAGGCCATGTTGCGGGTCGTTGGGCGGCTCTTGTCATCGACGATCGAGACGTCGGCCATGGCGAGAAAGAAGAACAGGCCGATGTCGGGGATATCGAACAGATCGCATTCCTTGAAGTAGCCGAGGGAGAGTCCAAAGGCGGTGGCCGAGGCGCCCTCCTTGTTGCAGAAGTGCGCGCCATTGGAATCGTGGACCAGATGGGCCATCCGCTGCATGATCGAGCGGTTGTAGTCGGAGTCGGGCGCGTTGCGGTCGACCGGAGTCGACCAGCTGCCGCTGACGGTGAAATCGTTCTGATTGAGGATGAAGCGGTCTTTGAAGAGATTTTGCGCGGCCATATTGGCGGCGAGCCCCTTGCTGTGGGGATCTTCGAGCGCGTCCATCACGTCTTCGAGCAGCGTGACCTGCTTGCCATTCACGGTGCGCGGCAGTGCTCGCAGCACCCGGACGATCAGCATCGCCATGTCGTCATGCAGATTGGAGGTCGCCGGGATGCTCGCCTTGAGGTGCTTGGCGCCGCGATCGTGCACATCGAACATGGCATCGAGGACCCGCGTCGCGGGGGCCTCGTACTTGGTCAAGAGCGTCTTGGAGGCCAAGAGCGTCTCCGAAGCGCGCGGATCGCCAAGGATCTGCAAGAACGCATGCAGGAGGTCGAGCGCCGGGCTCTGATCGGTATAAAAGCCCTGGTACTTGAGCTGCGTTTGCACGCCGCTCTTCGAATCGAGGTAGCTGCGCGTCTGCTCGACGCGCGGGCCGAGCAGGTTGGTGGCACCGTAGAGCAGGCCGAGCACGTTGTCCTTGGCGGGATCGGACAGGGCGGCAGCGTCGTGAAGCAGCCCGTTGAGCAGCGTGGTGTCGAGGTCGATCGTGCGGTAGACCAGCTTGCCCTGATCGAGCAGCCGGCCGCTCGGATCGCGCGTCGCACTGTCGAGGCCCGGCCGCGGAAACGGCGTGCCGAATGGCAACGGCTTGCCATCGCCGCCGACAAAATGGCCGTGCGATTCGATATCGGGCAGACCATCGCTGTTTTTGTCGACGAAGGGCGCAGCGATGCCACTGTTCGGAAGGGCGAATCCACGCCAATCGCGCGCCGTAATCAGGCGCGGACGGCCATTGCCAAAGGCGTTGGAGCTACTCATCAGGAGGTCGAGTGCCAGCTGCAGCGTCCGCTGCGACGAGTCGGGATGGGGATCCGCTTGGGCGCTCGTCATCGTCAGTGAAAGCGCCTTGAAGAGCGCCGCCAGCTCGGGCGTTGGGGCACCCTTGGAATCGAGCAGAACATCGAGGCTCTGGGCCATAAATTCGTTGATCTTCGGATAGCTCATGATGACGCGCACGAGGTCCGATGCGCCGCTGGGTCGATAGCCCTCGCGCCCCTGCAGCCGCGCCAGTGCCGCGGTGAGATCGCCGTCGGCCTTGAGCTGGCCGAGGAGCTGGCCGGTCTTGGACATGGTCTCGGTCATCGTGCCGTCGTCGTTGAGCGGCTGGATCGCGATCAGGAACGACTCGAGCGAGGAGAGAAAGTCCTTCGGCAGGATGGCATCGACCGCCGTAATGATCGGCGATCGCTGCCCCTGCAGTGCTTTCAACTTGATCGGAGCATTCATCGGCACCGGCTTGTTGGCGGTGCAGATCTCGCCGAACGCGTGGCCCGTGACATCGACGGTGGCGCGCTTGCCTGCCGCCTGCTCATCGAGCTGCGCGGTGTAGGCCACCCGCTGGCAGGCCTCGCGGTAGACAATTTCGCCAAAGGTGCCGCGCGCTGGCGTCTCGCGAGAGGTATCGAGCTCTGCGATGCAGCTGGCGAATAGCAGCGTGGAGAGTCCCCAGGGGATTCGACGAATCATCGGTCTACTCCTCATGAACACTCCCATGATCGCACAGTTTTCTGCGGATCGGCGCCGGAAAAAGCAAGCCGCATGCCAGCCCAGGTATCCGTCCCTGTCATCGGGAAGAGCCGAAAATCGGCCGGATGAGGGGTCCCTGCGATGACCAGTCGACTAGCCGGCGTCCAGCTCTACCGGATAAGTCCGCCCCGCGTCTTGACCGTCGGCGTGGCGCTCTGCTACGCCTATCCTCCATGGCTCAGTACGTTTTTTTCTTCGGCGATGGCCGAGCGGACGGCGGCGCCGAGGGCAAGAATCTTCTCGGCGGCAAAGGGGCTGGCCTGGCAGAAATGGTGCGGCTCACCATCCCGGTGCCGCCCGGCTTTACGCTTTCGACGGAGGTGTGCCGCTACCACTATGCGAACGGCCGCCGCTATCCCGAGGGGCTAGAGGCGGAGGTGCGCGCCTCGCTGGCCGAAGTCGAGCGCCTCGTCGGAGCGAAGTTTGGTGATCCGACGAATCCCCTGCTGGTCTCGGTGCGTTCGGGAGCGCGCGTCTCCATGCCGGGGATGATGGATACGGTTCTCAACCTGGGGCTCAATGATGCGACGGTCAAAGGGCTGGCGGCGCGCAGCGGCGACAAGCGCTTTGCCTACGATTCCTATCGTCGTTTCATCCAAATGTATGGTGACGTGGTGATGGGCCTCAAGCCGGAAAATGCCCAAGAGCGCGATCCTTTTGAGCTCCTCCTCGAGCGCAAGAAGGAGCAGCGTGGCGTCGAGCTCGATACCGACCTCGCTGCCGATGACCTCGCCGAGTTGGCCGTCGAGTTCAAAGCGGAGATTGCGCAGCGATTGGGGCAAACTTTTCCGGAAGATCCCTGGCAGCAGCTCTGGGGGGCGATCCGCGCGGTGTTTGGTTCGTGGGAGAATCCCCGCGCAGTCACCTATCGTCGGCTCTACAACATTCCCTCGGAGTGGGGCACGGCGGTCACGGTGCAGTCGATGGTGTTCGGCAATCTTGGCGATGATTGCGCGACGGGCGTGGCCTTCACGCGCGATCCCTCGACGGGCGAGCGCCGCTTCTTCGGTGAGTTTTTGCCCAACGCGCAGGGCGAGGATGTGGTTGCGGGCATTCGCACACCGCACCCCATTTCGCGTGCGGCGCGGATGCCGACCGATCCGCTCTCATTAGAAGAGGTGATGCCCAGGGCCTACGGGGAGCTGTGTGAGGTCTATCAGCGACTCGAGCACCATTTCCGCGATATGCAGGATATCGAATTCACCATCCAGCGCGGCAAGCTGTGGCTGCTGCAGACCCGCAACGGCAAGCGGACGGCACGCGCGATGGTACGGATCGCTGTCGAGATGGTGCGCGAGGGGCTCCTTACCAAGGAGCAGGCGATCCTGCGGATGGAGGCGCAGAAGCTCGACGAGCTGCTCAATCCGATGCTCGATCCTACGGCCGACAAGAGGGTCGTGGCGCGCGGGTTGCCGGCCTCGCCGGGCGCAGCGGTGGGCAAGGTGGTGTTTAGCGCCGATGAGGCCGAGGCACTGGCGGCGAAGGAGGAGCGGGTCATCCTCGTCCGGATGGAGACTTCACCCGAGGACATCCACGGGATGAAGGCGGCGCAGGGGATCTTGACTGCGCGGGGGGGAATGACGTCGCACGCGGCGGTGGTGGCGCGCGGCATGGGCAAGTGCTGCGTGGCGGGCTGCAGCGTGCTGCAGATCGACTATGCCGCGCAGCAGTTGACCGTAGCAACCCCTGAGGGCCGGCTGGTGATCAAGCGCGGCGATGTGGTGACGCTCGACGGCGGACGCGGTGAGGTCATCCTCGGCGCGGTGCCGATGACCGCCGCGGCGCTCGACGACAACTATCACGAGCTCATGCGCTGGGTGGACGAGGCGCGCAAACTGCGAGTGCGTACCAACGCCGATACCCCGGCCGATGCGCAGACGGCACGTGCCTTCGGGGCGGAAGGGATCGGCCTGTGCCGTACCGAGCACATGTTTTTCGAGCCGGAGCGCATCCTGGCGGTGCGCGAGATGATTTTGGCCGACGATACCGCCGCCCGCAGGCGAGCGCTGGAGAAGATTCTACCGATGCAGCGCGGCGATTTTCTCGAGATTCTGCGAGCGATGGAGGGGCTGCCCGTCACGATTCGGCTGCTCGATCCGCCGCTCCACGAATTTCTGCCGCATACCGAGACCGAGATCCGGGCCGTCTCCGATGCGCTGCAGATCGATTTTCAAACGGTCCAGCGCAAGAACGAATCGCTCCACGAATTTAATCCCATGCTCGGTCATCGTGGCTGTCGCCTCGCCATTACCTTCCCGGAGATCTACGAGATCCAGGTGCAGGCGATTGTCGAGGCGGCGTGCGAACTGCAAGCGGCTGGGGTCCATGTCCTGCCAGAGATCATGATCCCAATCGTGGGCCACCCGAAGGAGTTCGTCGCGATGCGGGCGCTGGTGGTGCGCATCGCGGACGAGATCATTCGGGTGCGCGGCGTACCATTGAAGTACACCGTCGGGACCATGATCGAGCTGCCGCGGGCGTGCGTCGCGGCCGGCGAGATCGCCGAAGCGGCTGATTTCTTTTCATTCGGGACCAACGATCTCACACAGACTGCCCTCGGTCTATCTCGCGACGACTCGGGCAGCTTTCTGCCCGCCTATATCGAGCAGGGGATTTTTCGCGAAGACCCCTTTGTTGCCATCGACCGCGAAGGCGTGGGAGCGCTCATGCAGATCGCCGTCGGGAGAGGCCGCGCGCGCAAGCCCGCCATCAAGCTCGGTATCTGCGGTGAACACGGCGGCGAGCCCTCGTCGGTGAACTTCTGCCATCAGCTGGGACTCGACTATGTGAGCTGCTCGCCGTTCCGCGTGCCGATCGCGCGGTTGGCGGCGGCGCAGGCAGCACTGGCGTCGGACTGATCACGAGTTCGCTTGATCACCGTGCGTGGCGTGGGTAGGACGGTGATTGAAGATGACTCAGAAATTGAGGTGGACGCGCTCTTTCGCGAGGCCACAGCGAACCAGGGCTTCGGTGGCTGCGGCCACCATCGGCTTCATCCCGCAGAGAAAAGCGGCCGCTTCGTCGAGCGGTGGGGCCATTTGAAGTAGCGCATCTTGGACGTGGCCGACGGGACCGGCCCACTGCGCCGAGGGTGCGGAGAGCACCCGGATGAGTTCGATGCCATCGCGCGCCCAGTGTTCATGTTCAGAGGCGAAGGCGAATTCATCCGCGTGCCGTTGGCCGTAGAAGACGGTCACCTTCCGATAACGTGTTCGATCGGCGCGCACGGTGTCGATGAGTGCGCGAATCGGAGCAATGCCGGAGCCCGCCGCCAGCGCGACGAGATCTCGACCAGCGCACTCTTCGAGTGGATAGCCCTTGCCCTGGACAGCCGAGGTCTCGACGGGAGCACCCGCACAGAGGGCTGCCAGCGCAGCGGCCGCACCCCCCCCAGGCTTGACCAGGAGTTCCACGGGACGCCCGGGTGCTCCGGAGAGGGCGAAGAAGCCGATGTGCTGCCCGATCTGCAGCTGAATGTACTGACCGGCGCGACGATGGGATGCGGTGACGAAAGGCGGCACCGTGAGGGCGATGCGACGGAGGTGCGGCGTTTCGGCTTGGTTTTGCGCGATCTCGGCGGGATAGAGCGCCACTGCTACCACTTCGGCGCGATCGTGCCGTCCTTGTCGCCCCGGTGCTCTCCCACGGGTTGGAAGCCAGTATCCTTCTTTTTCGTAGCCGGGCGCGCGACGGCTGGCTTGGGCGTCGCTGCCAACGGGGCCAGAGCAATCGACAGGTCGTGATCGCGCTCGGTCGAGATCGCTTTGGTCTGATCCTGATAACCGTCTAGTTTGAGCAGTAGATCGAACTCCGGCTCACCCTTTTTGACGGTCAAGGTAAACGGGGTCGTGCCGATCGATGAGCTGGTCCCAGGACGAAAGGCCATGGCGCCGGGTGGGGTCGATTCGACGGAGACGTGGATCTCTTCCGGGGCTTGGGGGGCAACCTGGACCACCGCCTGCACCGACGGAGGGGCTGGCTGGGGGCGTGCAGCGATGAAATAGACTGCTGCTGCAGCTGCCGCGAGGAGGCCACCGCCCGCGCCGATCCAAACGCCCCGGCCCCCCTTCGGTCCATCCGCCGAATCGGCAATTTCGCCAGTCGAACCGCTCAGTGTGGTCGGGCGCGGCCCTTGACCGGTCACGGCGCGCGGCCCCTGTCCGGTGATGCGGGTAGGGACTGCTCCCTGACCGGTGATCGGGCGCAAGAGCTCACCGGTAGTAGGACGCAGCCCTTGGCCCGTCGCTGCCGGAATCACGGGATCGGCGACCATCAGGCCGGGCGCCGGGGCTCGGTCGCGGGGATTGCCGTAGCTCGCCAGATGGGCCTCAGGATTGGCCAGCGCGGTTGCGAATTCCTCCATGGATTGGAAGCGCAGGTCGCGGTTTTTTTCGATGGCGTGCATCACGATCGCTTCGATGCTCACCGGGATGTCGTTCAGGATTTGCGAGGGCAGGGGCGGCTGCTTGGTCAGGTGAGCGACGATCACCTCGCCGAAACCTTCGCCGCCAAAGGGCGGCCGACCCGTCAACATCTCGTACAGCACGACCCCGAGCGAATAGATGTCCGAGCGCCAGTCGATCTTCCCACGCCCTTCGCACTGCTCGGGGGACATGTAGGCAGGCGTGCCGATCACGAGTCCGGTGCGGGTCTGGTGTTTCGAGAGCTGGCTATCGCCGCCGGTGAGCTTGGCAATGCCGAAGTCGAGTAGCTTGACGTAGTTGCGATCGTTACCGCGGGAGACCAGGTAGATGTTCTCGGGCTTTAGATCGCGATGGACGATGTTTTTCTTGTGCGAAGCGGCGAGGGCCGAAGTGCACTGGCTGACGATCGAAACGGCATCCGCCAGCATGAGCCCTTCACGCTTGAGGCGCTGGTTGAGCCCTTCGCCGTCGAGAAACTCCATGATAAAATAGACGACGTCCTTGCCCGCGTCATCCTTGATGGTGCCGAAGTCGACGATATCGACGATGTTTTCATGGTGGATGTCGTTGACCGCCTTGGCCTCGGTGAAGAAGCGCGAGACGACGTCCTCTTTACTCGCCAGCTCTTCCTGCAGCACCTTGATAGCGACGCGCTTGCCGATCAGCGGGTGCTCACCCAGGTAGACCGTGCCCATACCGCCTTCGCCTACTTTTGCGATCACGCGGTAGTTGCCGACGTTGCTGCCAACCAGAGATGTCGCCATGGGATCTCTCCACGGATAGGGCGCACCAAGGCGCTCTTCTAAGGATATTCGCTCACTTGTGCGGGCGTCAACCGATTTCCGTCGGAGTGGGTGGAACTGGCCAAATCCAGTGTATTCACCTGTGGGCGAGCACCCCCAACCCTCCGAGGAGGGCGATGCCACCGATGGCTGATGCGCTACGGATGTGCTCATCGCCAACCAGGACGCCGACTAGCAGGGCAAGGGCTGAGGTGACGAACTGCTGATACGAGATGGCGCTCACCGGGTACCGCCGGAGGAGGACGAGGAAGATCATACTCGCTCCCGCCGAGGCGACTACGCCGAGGTAAACGAACGAAAAAATGCCAGCCACTGTCAGCCGGACTGGTTGGGCCCGATCGAACAACAGCGTTGCAGCAGAGGCGAGGGTTACCACGACGAGGCTCATATCACGCATGAGATCATCGCCCATCTTCGCTCGACCGGCGTGAAAGGGGTCTACTTTTCGAACGACATCGATGTTACCGACGCGGCTTACGCGGACGCCACCGATACGCCCGAGCCCGGCGGGCTAGAGCCCGAATTCGTCGTCGAGATCCTCCGGCGCCTCGGCAAAGAGATCGGCCTCATCGGTGGCGACGTGATGGAGGTCACACCACCGCTGCAGAGAACCCCCGAAAGCGCGACTCGCACCGTCTGGTTCGCCGTGCGCTATTTTCGCGAGCACGGGCCCCTCGCACGTCGAGGGGGCCCGCGCGCAGCGGCCGTAGCGGAGGCGATCGATTATCGATGATCGATCTCTCGACCGTCGATCCTCGAATTTCGATTATCGACTATCGATCTGCGAGGCAGAAGATGCGATTGCCCTAGCAGGTAGCCTGGATGTCATCGACTAAGGGCGTTGAAAATGCCTACCCCATGAACGCAGCCCGCCTACCGTTTTTTCGGTCCTTCAGCCAGCTCTTCCTCCACCTCATCAAGATGATCATCGCTCCGCTCATTATGATTCCAGCCTGATCTGCCTGATCTGATCGACCAGAAAATCGACCACGCGATCGAA
>JAHFDT010000008.1:0-17878 GCA_023248875.1 Myxococcales bacterium
CGGTCTTGCGGCCGGGAACGTTGCGGATGTGCATCGCGTTGGCGAGCACGAGCGTCACGGAGTCTTCCAGGACGTGCCACACCGGCTTCCAGTACACTCCTGTCGACTCCATGGCCGCGTGCGTGCAGCCGCGCTCATGCAACCAGTCGGACAGCGCGAGCAGCTCTCGCGTCGTGGTGCCGAACGTCTTCACCTCCTGATTGATTTTGCCATCGATGATGAGACGCGCGCAGGTCACCACGGTGTCCTTGTGCACGTCCAATCCGGCGCAGCGAACGTGGACCACTTCCATGACATCCTCCACATCGAAGTGCCGGCGCGGGGTCCGCGAAAATGGAATTCTAGCAGGCTGTTGATAAAGTCGCTTTTTAGGCCCGCACGGCGGGCCCGCGGCGGAGTCGCCGCGTGGGCAGGGGTGAGGCTCCGACGGCTTTGCCGACGGAGCGGGGCGGCACGCCCCGTTAGATCGACTAGCAGGCGGCAAACGATTTGGATGTGAAAATGGCCTCATCGGAGTTTTTCAACAGCCTGCTAGAGAGCGTGCTCCGGGGTCAATGCACCGACCCTTGGCGACAATCCGGGGTGCTCGCGGGACCCTGGGTCCAACTGTATTGCGGGCTCGATGGCACCATTGAAAGACCGACCTCTCCGCCGTCACGCGCCGAACATATCGCAGGGGGCGACTCTGCCGCGACAGCGAACTTGAGATCGCGGCGCCGACGATCAACGCTACTCACGAACATGGCGATCATGACGAGCGGTCGGTCGGCCGCGTCGCGCCCGACGCAGGAGCTACTCGTTTCACTCGTCGGGGTCGGCCGCAGGCCAGTGGGAACTGTATTTGACCGAGAAGCAACGAGGCGAGCAGGGATGAATCGGCTGCCCAGTTGCGCAGTTTATTCTGGCCGGGCGCCTAACTGTCGGTCGGCCGTCCACTTGCCAGTCGACGAAAAGATCTTCCAGGCCTTGAGATAGTCGAGCGCGGTGTGCAGCTGGAAGTCATCGCCTAGATGCTGCGGCACGCCAGCGGCTTTGGTAGCGGTCGCTTGCACATTGTGCAAATGGCGGGCAAGGTCGCGCTCCTTCTGGTCGGGCTCATCGGTGTGATCCGGTTTGAGCTCGGCGAGGTGGAGCCGCTCGACCACCACATCCGGCGTGATGCCCTGCTCCTGGATCGAGCGGCCCGACGGCGTGTAGTAGCGCGCGATGGTCAGCTTCAGCGCCGAACCATCGTCGAGCTCGATCACGGTCTGCACGCTGCCCTTGCCAAAGGTCTGCGTCCCCATGATGACGCCACGCTGATGATCCTGCAGCGCTCCCGCGACGATCTCCGCCGCCGAGGCGGAACCACCATTGACTAGACAAATGATGGGAAACCCTAGCCGCGTGCCACGCTGATGCGCCCTCTCCTCTTCGATCATGTGGCCGTTTTTTCCCTCGGTGCGAACGATGAGTCCGCTCTCGATGAACTGGTCCGCCACGCGCACTGCCTGGTCCAAAAGGCCGCCTGGATTGTTGCGCAGATCGAGGACCAGGCCCCGTAACTTATGGTCTGGCGAAGTGCCCTCTAGCTGGTCGAGCGCCGCGCTGAGGTCGCGGTCGGTGTTCTCGGTGAATTGGCGAATGCGCGCATAGGCAAAACTGGGTTCGAGCAGCCGCGAGGCGACATTTTCGGTCCTGATGATGTCGCGGAGCAGGGAAAACTCGCGCGGCTCCTTCCAACTCGTGCGCCCCACCGTGAGGCGCACCGATTCACCGTGGCGACCGCGGATGCGCGCCACGGCATCGTCGAGAGCGAGGCCACGCGTCGGCACATTTTCGATCTTGAGGATCTGGTCGCCGGTGGCAATCCCGACCGCCGCGGCGGGTGTGCCCTCGATCGCCGACATGACGGTGAGTATGCCATTGCGTACCTCCACCTCGATTCCCACGCCGCCGAACTGCCCGTTCGTCTCCGCCTTCATCTGACGGTATTGGCCGGGATCCATGAAGGAAGTGTGTGGATCGAGCGTTTCGAGCATCCCTTTGATGGCGCCGTAGATGAGCCTGTCCTGATCGATGTCCTCAACGTAGTTGTTCTCCACATAGGAGAGCACTCGCGTAAAGATCGCCAGCTTGTGATAGGGGCTATTTTTTTTGGGCAGTGCTTCCGCGGCACCGGTGAGAACAAGCAGGCCGACCGTAAGCCAAAGCGAGTTGCGGATCATGCTTCAGTGTAGCCCGACGGAACCCGACCGGCCAGGCACTAACGAATCAGTGTCCTAACGAATCAGCCGCACCGCAGGATCGATCGGCGCACCTGCCTCGGTGAGCTGCAACGCAATCGAAGGCCCCGCGGCAACGCCGATCGGCGCACCTGGGCTCACGCGGCTCCCCACCGCGGCCTCGGTCGAGCTCAGGCGGCCCACCAGCGATACGAGCCCATCTCCGTGGTCGATGGTGACTGCCAGACCCAATCCCGGGAGCGCGCTGATGGTGCGGACTTCGCCGCTCGCCACGGCATGTACGATTTCGCCGCGCCGGCTGCGCAGTTCAGCGCCATCTTGACTCGCCCACAGGCCGATGCGGTCGCGGTATTTGCCAAATGGAACCACGATCGCGCCAGGCACGGGGCGCGCCAGCTTGGCGGTATGGCGCAGAGCAGAGGGGGCAGTGCGGTCAAGTTCGGCCGCCTGTCGTTCTCGTTCCCACAACTCGGCGTGCTTGCGCCTGATATCCTCAAGCTCCTGAGCCACCGAGGTGAGCTCGCCGAGATCGCGGGCCACAATGCGTTCGAGTCCCTCTCGTCGAGCAGCCAGCTGAACCGGGCCCTCGGCATCGACCAGGAGCCGCAGGTAACCGCCCTGCGAAAGCTTATAGAGGGCGCGAAGCCGCCGACGTGTGTGTGCGCGCCGCTCGCTGAGCATGGTCTCAAGCGTAGCCGTCTTTTTGCGCAAAAGGTCGAGTTCGAGATCGAGGCTGTGCCGTTCGGAATCGATTGATTCCAGTGACCGCGGCGGCAGGGCCAATGCGCTCGAAGCGAGACAACTACAAAGCAAAGCCCTAAACACGAGCATAGCGGTCCGAAGCCACCACGCTGCCCAATAGGCCGAGTACTCCGCCAGCGACCCATGCGATCGTCACATCGGTGGCCGATAAGAAGACGAGCGGCGTCGCGCTCAGCAGCGCACCGAGCGCGCGCTCAATCCAAGGGGCGGTGAGGCGATAGAGCAGATAGAGCACCCCGAGGCCCAGCATCGCCCCGGCCAGCCCGGCTAGCGCTCCTTCAACTAGAAACGGACCGCGCACAAAGCCATCGGTGGCGCCTACCAGTTTGAGGATCTGGATCTCCTCCTTGCGTGCGAGCAGCCGCAAGCGGATGGTCGAGATCATGAGATAGAGGCAGGCGGCTGCCACGAGCAGTCCGAGTAGCCACGCACCGATCTGCACCATGCGCTCGAGTGCATTCATGCGATCGGCCCAATCCCCGACCATGGCCACATCTTCCACGCCTGCAACATGGCGGAGCCGTTCGAACTGAGGTGCGAGCCGCTGGCGCTCTGCGACGCCGCCCTGGATCGATACTTCCATCGACGACGGTAGGATGCTCTCTTCCACGCCTGCCAGCAGATCCGCGCGATCCCCAAGGCTGGCGCGGAGGCGGGCGAAAGCGGTGGCGCGCTCGACCGGATGCACCGCGACGACACCGGGGAGCTTCTGTATGGTATCCGCAATCAGGCGCGCTCGGGCCGGCGCCAGGTCATCGTCCAGATAGACGATGGCTTGGGTCTGACGGCTCCAGCCCGAAGTGAGGTGAACTAGGTTCTGCGCACCCAAATGGACCCCGCAGACGATCAGCCAAGCGACGGCGATGGTACCGATGGCGAGCTGCTGCTCGAAGGGCGAGATGCGAAAGCTGCGCAGCCCTTGGGTCAAGGCGCGACGCAGCGGGAGCTCCTGCACATACTGGCGCAGAGGCTGCCAGCGCGCCTTCTCGATCCATTCCAGCCAGCGGTGGCCGAGCGGCGATGCTCCGAGGCACTGGAGAATGCGGCGTCCCCGTTCACCGACGGCGCCCCGGGAAATAAGGCGACGCAGCGGAAGCGCCTTCGCATGCCACTGCTCCCGCCAATTCAAAGCGAGGCAAGTGATCCGCTGCGCATGGGCGGAGACCCAGACGGCCAGCGCACGCCAGGTCGCATGGGCGGAGACTGAGGTGATCAGGGTGTGCCACAGCGCGACGGCACGCCGACCACCGGCAACCGCTCGCCGCCCAAGTTCTGTCAGGCTGCTTCTCCGGACTGGCGCTCCGTGGGTTCGCAGTCGAGCTCCTTCTGGATTTGGCCCGGAAAACCTCTGAGCGTATTCTCGAAAGCCAGGATCGGTTGGGGCATCGACTCCAGTAGCCGCCCCGCTTCGATCCGGACGCGGCGCCATCCGCGCTCGCTACCGAATCGGATGACGTTGGGATCGTGCGTCGCGACAATCATCGTGGTGCCATGACCATGCAGCAGGGTGAATAGGTCCAGCAGGTCGATCGCACGATCGGGATCGAGGTTTCCGATCGGCTCGTCAGCAAGCAGTATCTCAGGCGCACCGACGATGGCGCGGGCAACGGCAACCCGCTGCTGCTCGCCACCTGACATCGTGCTGACGATGGTGTCGCCCTTGCCCTGCAACCCCACCGCTTCCAGCGCCAGGTCGGCACGCTGGGCCGCCTGAGGGCTGCTCATACCCGAAATCTCCATCGCGACGGCGACGTTTTCGCTCGCAGTGCGATCGCGTAATAGTTTGAAATCCTGGAAGACGACGCCGATATTACGACGCAGGTAGGGGATCGACGAGCTTCGGAGTCGGGAAATCTCCCTCCCTGCGACGCGCACCGACCCCTGGTCGGCGCATTCAGCGGCAAACAGGAGCCGTAGCAACGTGCTTTTCCCGGCCCCGGACGGCCCTGTTAAGAGGACCGCTTCGCCCTCAGCAATCGAGAGATTCAGATCGGTCAGCGCTTGAACCTGGCCGAAACGCTTCGATACACGCTCCAGTTGGATCATACATGATCGCTATCACGGCCTTTATGGCAGAGCAAAATTTCTACCGTCGTTTTTTCGACTTCTTGCGCTGCTTGCGCGCCTCCTTGCGCTTGCGCTTCTCCTTGTTGCGGTCGGCGTTGGTGCGCGGCGGGACGAAGTGGCGCTCGGCCCTCTCCATCCCGGCTGCCTGCATGATCTGCGAGATATCGACGCCGGCCATCTTGCGCATCTGGGCGATCTCGCGAAAGCCTGGAACTTTGCCCAGCAGCCCGGTCTGCTGCCCCATCGAAAGCATCATCTGGCGCATGGTGGCGAACTTGTGGAGCAGCTCTTTGATCTCGTGCTCCTTGCGCCCCGAGCCCTTGGCGACCCGTTGGATGCGGTCCTGGTGGTAATCGGCCAGGCGCCGTTTCTTGAGGCGCCCGCCCTCGACGATCTCCTGCCAAGAGGTGACGACGAAGCGCTCGGGAAAGCGCCGCTCATCGTGCGTCATCGAGCTGATCATGGCGTGGATCTTGACCAGCTCTTTGTCATCGAGCACCACCCCTTCCGGGAGCCCCCCCGAAAAGAAGGGCATCTTCTCAAAGAGGTCCTTGAGCGATCCCATTTTTTGGATGACGCCGATCTGGTCGAGGAAGTCCTGCATGTCGAACTTCCCCTTGAGCATCCGAACGGCGTCCTCTTCGGCCTGCTCGGCGTCGACGACCTCCTCGAAATCCTTCATCAGGCCGACGATGTCGCCCATACCGAGGATGCGGCCGGCGAGCCCTTCGGGACGGAACTCTTCGAGCTTATCGAGCGACTCGCCGATGCCGAGGAACTTGATCGGCTTGCCGGTGACCTCCTTGATCGAAAGGGCAGCGCCACCGCGCGCGTCGCCGTCGAGCTTGGTCAGGATGATGCCATCGATAGCCAGCCGGTCATTGAAGGTCTTGGCGGTGTTGACCGCGTCCTGACCGATCATCGCGTCGACGACGAGAAAGATGTTTTCCGTTTCGGTGCGCGCCTTGATCTGCTCGAGCTCCTGCATGAGCGGCTCATCGATGGCCAGCCGGCCCGCGGTATCGAAGATGACGATGTCGCGATTCTTGATGAGCGCCTCTTTGACCGCGGCTTCACAGATCTCAGGCGGCGTGGCACCGGGGACGGTAAACACCGGCAGCCCCAGCTGCTCACCCAGCACCTGGAGTTGATCGATCGCCGCGGGCCGGTAGATATCGGCCGCCACCAGCAACGGGCGCTTCTTTTTCTTTTCTAGATAGCGCGCCAGCTTGCCGACAGTGGTGGTTTTGCCCGATCCCTGGAGCCCCACCATCATGATCGCGGTCGGGCCGCGCTTGGCGTACTGGAGATCGGTATCGACCGGCCCCATGAGGGCAGTCAGCTCATCTTGGCAAATCTTGATGAAATGCTGCTCAGGGGTCGCCGTGAGGTAGCGGTCGCCCGCTTTGGCGCGCAGCTGCACGGCTGTGCCGACCGCCTTCTCCTTGACGCGATCGAGAAAGCGCTTGGTGACCTTGAACTCGACATCGGCTTCGAGCAGCGACATGCGCACATCGTGCAGCGCCTCTTCGATGTTATCGGGGGTGAGCTCAGCGACACCGGTGAGCCGCTCTTTGGCAGCCTTAAAGCCGCGGGAGATGGTCTCGAGCATGAGGTGGAATCTTTAACATGGACGTGGCGAAGGTTCCATCCTCAAGCAGGGTGGCGACGGTTTCATTCTCAACCCACGTAGCGAAACCCGGCGAGGCTGAAGTGAATGTCGAAAGCGAACACAATTCGAATCTTGCGCCGTTTCATGAGGACGAAGCTGCTGACATCCACCAGGCTCAGCTTGTGAAACTGGCGCTGGTCGAAAAAACGGAAGGCCGGGTCGAGGTCAGCCGCACCGCAGTCGAGGATTGTGAATCGGGGCACCAAAGAGAGGCTGCTGCGCCAGCGGGTGGCCAATTCGCGTGAGCCCTTGCGGTCGAGATAGGTGAAGGTCTCGAGGATCACTGGTACGGAAGTAAAAAAGCGGGCGCCGGCGTGGAGCAGTGTCTCCCACTGGTCGCGGGCGCGCTCGTGGAGGGAATCTTGGACAATGGCGAGCGCAATCCAGGCACCAGTATCGACAAAAACGGATGCACCAGGCGCGATCACGGTTCGTCGAAGGCGGCGTCGTGATCGACCGATGATCCGGCGAAGGGTCCATGCCACAAGGCCACGGGGCCATTGGGGGCCGGCTTCAGCCACACTTCACGAATGGCCGATCGGATGAGGTCAGCAACGGGGCGCTGTCGTTCTCTCGCCACAAGATGAAGAGAGGCCAGTTCACCATGAGGAATATAGACCTGCGTCTTTTTCACGGGTGTCATTCCATGATGAACCATGACACCCGTCAAAGAAGAAACGAGCAAACCCTTGCGATGCCTACGAACCCAATAGTATCGATTTTATATACAAAATTATATAAAAAATATCGATTCACTATACTGGCGCGTTGCGTTAGATCTTGGCCATGAGTTGCTTCACCCACTTGGGATTCGCGGTCGGCTCGCTCCTGCTATCCTTGCTGCTAGCAGAGGTAGGCGCCACACAGCTCCATCATGGAGCGTTTCCTTACCTGAATATCTTTCAGGTCGATGCGCGCTATGGCGTCCGCTTGATCCCCAACACCTCGACGAAGGTGCGTAGCCGCCACCGGACCATCACCGAAATCCGCACCAATTCACTCGGCTTCCGCGGGCCCGAATGGCCGAATGATGCCGATCGCCGCGACCGGATCTTGCTGGTCGGTGATTCGCAGATGCTCGGCTACGGCGTGGCGTGGGAGGATGCCCTGCCGGCGCAGCTGGAACGCGCTCTCGCTGGACGCGCCGTAGTGCTGGATGCCGCGGTGCCCTCGTGGGGGCCTTCCGAGAGTGTGTTGGCAGTGGAAGAATATGCCCCGCGTTACCGGCCCCACTACGTCCTGTTTGTGGCCAACGCGGCGAACGACTGGTTTGAGACAGTCCCCAACACGCTCCGCACCAGTGCCCGCGACGGCTGGGCCGCGCGGCCAGGTCCGCCTCCCATCGCCTTTCCAGGGCGCGAGCTGTTGCTCGGGCGCTCGCACCTGACCTTGGCGATGGCGCAGCTAACCCATCACCTGGGGGGCCCCGAGCTCCCCCCTGCAGAGTCCATCTACCGTCTGGTGCGCGATCTTCCGGAGCTGCGCCGTGTCGAAGGAGCTCATCGCTCACGTCTTGCCGCGCCTCTTCTTGCGGCGGTACAAGGCTGCCAAAAGGTCGGCTGCACCGTGGTCGCCGTCGCGCTCCCACTCGATGCGCAAGTGGATTCTTCCGAGTGGAAAAAGTATCGCGTGGCACCGGAAGATCTCTCGGCCACCGAAGTGTTGCTCGACGATTTCGTCGCCGATGCTCGCGCGGCCGGGCTGCCAGCGATCAACCTACTCTCCACGCTGCGCGCGGTCGAACCGGGCGCCTTTCTTGCCGACGACTACCACCTCGCTGCGCGCGGTCACCGAGCGGTGGCCGATGCGATTGCCCGTCTGCTGCAATCATGACCGCGACGCTACATGGCCTCTTCTATTGGCTGCTGCGCCTCCTGGCTCCCCTGGTGTGGCGACGTGAAGCCAAGATCGCCGCCAAGTTGGAGGGCTTTGCCGCCACTGAGGCGGGCAGTGCGCTCGATATGCTCAAGGCGGCCGAGCTGGCCCATGACCCGAAGCTGCGCCGTCTCTTTTTTCGCCACGCGCTCGACGAAGCGCGCCACGCCCAGCTGTTTCGCGCGCAGGCACGAGCGATCGCAGCCTCGGCGCACCAGACACTCTCATCGCACAATCTGATTCGAGCCACCCGGCAAAATCTGTTCGAGCGCCTCGGGCTCGTGCGTTTTGTCGCCTTCGTCTACCTAGCGGAACGGCGCGGCGAACTGCAATTCCGCGCCCTGCGAGCCCATTTTCGCGGTCGCCCTGAGCTCGCGACCCTCTTCGAACAGATCGCCAAGGAGGAGCGCTTCCACGTCTCTTATAGCCAGAAGCTCCTCGAGCGCTGGCGTGCGGACGGGCAGGCGGCGGCAGTACGCTGGGCGCTGTTCCAGGTACGCTTCGACCGTGCCCGCGAAGCCTGGCTCCGGTCGGGACGGGTGCTCGGCGATGTAGTAAGCCAGCTCCTGCTCGGAACGATCTACCTCGTCGTGTTGCCGCTCTTCGCGCTGATTTCACGCGCACTCGATCCCACCGCCATCGGCTGGAAGCGACGGGAAAGTCCTACTTCATCGATCGATGCTGCCAGGAGGCAGTACTAATGCTCATCCTTGGCATCAGTGCTTTTTTTCATGATTCGGCAGCCGCGCTGGTCGTCGATGGCGAAGTGGTCGCCGCCGCCCAAGAGGAACGCTTCAGCCGCCTCAAACACGATGCCGACCTTCCCGTGCAGGCGGCCCGCTTCTGCCTCGAGCAGGCGGGGATCAGCATCGCCGACGTCGACCACGTGGTCTTCTACGAGAAGCCGCTGCGCAAATTCGAGCGCATCCTCACCACCCACCTACGCGAGTTTCCGCGCAGCCTGCCGCAGTTTCCCCGCTCCTTCGCCACCTGGCTCGGCAAGCGTTTGTGGATGAAGGGGGAGCTGTGCCAGCGGCTCGGTTGCACGCCCCAGCAGCTGCTGTTCAGTGAACACCATCTGTCTCACGCTGCATCGGCCTTTCTCTGCTCGCCCTTCGACCGCGCGGCCATCTTCACCGTCGATGGCGTGGGCGAATCGGCTACGACTTCCATCTACCGCGGCTCTTCTGACGACCATGGCTCCCAGATCGAGCTCATCGAGGAGCTGCACTTTCCCCATTCCATCGGGCTGCTCTATTCGGCTCTCACCGCCTACCTCGGCTTCGAAGTGAATGAAGGCGAATACAAGGTGATGGGACTCGCCGCCTATGGCACGCCGTGCTACGGCGCCAAGTTCGCTGAGCTCTGCACCATCGCGGACGATGCTTCGCTGACGCTCGATCTGCGCTACTTCCGCTTCCACCGCCATCCGACGAGGAGTTTTACCAGCGCGCTCGAAACGTTGCTGGGGCCGGCGCGGACGCCCACAGCCCCGCTCCACCTTCCTGCCCGCAGCGATGACGACCAGCGCTTTGCCGATATCGCCGCTTCCCTGCAGGAGCTGACCGAGCGCTACCTGCTCCGACTCGCTGAGCGCGCCAAGCGCCTCACCGGGGAGCGTAACCTCTGTCTCGCCGGCGGCGTGGCGCTCAATTGTGTCGCCAACCACCGCATTCAGAGTGAGGGGCCTTTCGAGCAGCTGTTCGTCCAGCCGGCCGCTGGCGATGCGGGCGGAGCCCTCGGTGCCGCGCTATGGGCCACCCATGTGCTGCACCGTCTGCCGCGCCGTGAACCGCTGCGCCACGCCTTTCTCGGCGCCGCCTACGCGGAAGACGAGATCGCCCGCTTTCTTAGCGAGTGCGGCGTCAAATTCCGTCTCTTTGGTGACCGCGATCGGGTCAACGACGAGGTGGCTCGACTGCTGGCCGCTCGCCAGGTGGGCGGGTGGTTCCAGGGGCGCTTCGAGTGGGGGCCGCGCGCGCTCGGAGCGCGCTCGATCCTGGCCGACCCGCGCGACCCCAAAGCGCTCGATCGGGTCAACCAAAAAATCAAATTCCGTGAGCCCTTTCGCCCCTTCGCGCCCGCCGTCCTCGCCGAAGAGGCAGGACGCTGGTTCGAGCTCCCCGATGGCCAGCCCGATGCCCTGACCCCGTTCATGTGTTCGGTGGTTCCGGTGAAGCAGGAGGCACGAGCCCAGCTGCCGGCAGTGACTCACGTCGACGGGACCGCGCGCGTCCAGACGGTCGACCGCAAGACCAATCCGGTGTTCCACGGGTTGGTCGAAGCCTTTCGCCGTCAAACCGGCGTCGGCGTGCTGCTCAACACCTCGCTCAACCTGAAGGACGAGCCGCTGTGCGCCTCGCCAGCCGAGGCCCTGGGAGTTTTTCTGCGCTCCGACCTCGATTTCCTGGTGCTGGAAAACTGCTTGGTCGAAAAGAGGCCGGAATGAAACCGCTCCAAACGGCGATCGTGCCCCGTCCCCACGTCCGACTGCAAACCGCTCGCATCGGCGCTGGGACGCTCGGCGAACTCTATCGCCTGCTCGTCGATGGCGGACGCTGGTGGATGGTACCGATGATCTGCGTTCTCGGCGGCGCCGCGCTGCTGCTGGTGGCAGTGACGGCGATCGAATATGTCGCACCATTTGTCTACACGATCTTTTAAGGAGGAGTAAATGAGAGGGATATTCTGCGTAGCAATGTTGGCTGTGGTGGGCTGTTCGAACGAGCCGCTTCCTGAAGAAGCGGATGATTCGGTCGAACAGATGGTGAAAAAGAGGGTACACCACCGGTGCAGTTTCATTGGTAAGACCTGCGCTACCGACACGGACTGCGGTGGCTGCGGCTTCTGCGAATTCGTGTCCTACGTCGCCCAGCGCTGCGTGGCTCCGCTAAAAAATGGCGAATACTGCGCCCGGGACAACCAGTGCAAAAGCAAACACTGCCAGAACTACCAGTGCGCCGCTCAGGGTTGCGCCTCCGTAGATACGGCCTGCAAAGTCGACACTGACTGCTGCAGCGGTTCGTTCTGCCAAAACGATACCTACGCGCCGTGGGTCTGCACGACGCTTCGGCCGAAGGGAAACTTCTGCAGCCGAAATAGCGAATGCACCAGCCAGAAGTGCACTAACTACCGCTGCGCGTAATCCTCCGGGCGACCCGTTCCTCTTCATCGCGTGCGAGCTCGGCGCCGATCTTCTGCCGCTGCGCCTCCGCCTCCTGACGCTTGCGCCGGGCCCGCGCGCGCCGCATCTCATACTGACCGACCAGGAGCGAAGCAAAGAAGGGCGTCGACGCCGCCAGCGCTGCGACCCCCATGTGCGAGGAGAAGAAGTGCTGCACGCCGCCCATGGCCCGGTCGAAGCCATGCCCTTCGGGAATGAGCGCCAACCCGACGAAAATCGCTACTGCCACGCCGAAGGCGATCACATTGGCAACGACAAAATAGCTTACCTTGCGGCGCTGCTGGTCGGCGGCCGACGGTGTCCCAGGCTGGATGACATCGACGTCGATCTTCACGGCCTCGCCTTGTACCACGCAGTCCATTTTTGTCGAGCCTCCTCGCGCTCCCGTGCGGGAAGTTCTGCGTGATAGCAAAAGCGGCTGTCGGCAATGAGAGCGAGCTCCGCGGAGGCCGATTCGCACACGGCCGGACTCTTGTGCAAAAGTCCGGCGATCAGCCAATCCGTGCGCGGGCGGCTACGGTTGCGATCCCACCAGGAGCGCCAACGCCAACGGCTGAGGTCGAAATCCTGCTTGGTGATTTCGACCAACGACCGATGTGCAGCATCCACGATCGTCGGCTCGAGATCCTTGAGCAGCTCGATCAGCTTGGGCACCGCCACCGGATCGCGTAGCTCGCCGAGGGCCGCCGCCGCGTAGCCGCGCCGCAACGGCTCCTCGCCCACCAGTTCGCTGCGCAGCTCTTCGACGAGGTGGCGCAGCGAGGAAGAGGGTGGCAGCACGATGAGGCCTGCTGCACCCGCATGGCGAACTGCCGGATCCGAGTCCAACAGCTGCGCACGCAGAGTCGCAAGGTCGACCTCGGGCAGGGGCGTCGACACCGTCTCTACCGCGTGGACGACGACGAGCACCGGTGCGGTGGGCTCCCAATCGCACGCCTCGACCGCTCCTTCGTTGAGCGGATGAAAGCGCGCCCGCAGCGAGGCCAGCCGCGCTGGCATGGGCGAACCGTAGATGCACTCCATGGCCCAGGCCAGTTCGAATTCCGGGACCACCGCGGCATCGATGCGTCGGCCGATGAGCTCGCCGAGCTCGAGAAGCTGAGTCCAATCGGGTGGATCGGCGACCAACACCCGCGCGCGCTCCCCATCGCCTCCGAGTGGCACCGCGCGAAACTGCTGGGCCAGCCCGGGTGAAAACCAGCCCGGCTCATCGGGGGTCATCGGCGAAAGCAGCTTACCGACCGGTCCCAGCGGCAGTTCACTGGCACGCGGGAGGCTATCGAGCAGCTGGGGCTCATCGGCCAACCCCAGCTCGAGCAGAACGGTGTCGAGAGCGCCACCGTAGATCACCTGACGCTGGAACGCCTCCGCCATCCTCTCCGCAGAGACGCGTCCCTCCTGGACCAGTAGCGACGCGAGTCGAGAACTCATCGCCCTGGGTTGGGCACCTGCACGACGTAGGTTCCGGCGATCCAGTCGTGCAGTCCGCGCTTTTCGCGGTCGAACCCGATCCAGAGAAATCCGAGACTGAACAGCAGCGCCGAAAGCACGTATCCGAGGATACGGCGCAGCGATCGCCCGACGGTCGGCGTTTCACCAAAACCATCGATCACCCTGATCTTGAACAGCCGTTTGCCGAGCGTCTGCCCCGAGAGCGATGAAAAAACGAAAAAATAGAGGCCGACCACGAGCGCCGTCATGATGAGGACTGCGGGTCCCGTGGAACCGTTCGCCAGGGCCAGGTTGATCGCGTAGGTGAACCCCAACTCCGACGGCCTGGGCAGTGCCGAAACGCCGGCAGCGAGGGTCAGTGCGATGGCGCCGGTGGTGACCACCAGCGGCAGCAGTACCAGCCCATCGACGGCCCCGGCCAAGGCGCGTTGCCAAAACCCTGCCACGCGATAGCAAACAGTTTCCTCCACGGTCTGCCGTACGGCCATCGTCTCTAGTTCTAAACGCACAGGGCGGGCGAGTCCAGATTTACTCTTCCACCGAGAGCTGCACCTGCGTGCCGGGGGCTAGTCCGTGAAGCTGAAGCGCGAGCTGTCCTCGGCTGCGCATCGCTTCCAGTGCATCGACACAGCCGCAGCGGCGATCATCGACCTCAGCGGCGAAGAGCGGGGGAAAGGCGTAGAGCTGCTGCCCGGGCTGGATCGGCTGCGCTGCCACCTGCTCCATCGGCAGCACCGCATCGGGCTGCTCGATGAGCGCGTCGATCCAGTCGAGAAACGAGGGGGCGATGGCCTGGACGCGACCCAGTTCCGCCTCGAAGACCACCACCTCTCCACCTCGGCCGTGGTAGGCGAACTGGTCGCCAAAGGCATCCTCGGCAAAAAATACCAGCCCGCGCGCGAGCTCGCCATAACAGGCGCGCCATGCCCCGTCGCTATTCCAGGCCGCCAAGCTGTGCCAGGAGGGTTCGGCACAGGCACCGAAGAGATGAAGCGCGCCGCCGAAAAAATAGCCGCCATTCGACTGCTCGAGGAGCCGCCGATGGGGCGTTCCCTCCCCAGCGGATGCCCCCAGAACCGCGGCCTCCATCGCACCAAAAAGCGGCGGGATAAACCGGCCATCGCGCCGTTCGAGTAGCGCGGAGAGACAAGCATCGAACGAACTCATCCAAGATCTCCCAAGGCGAAGCCCACGACCGCCAGCGCTGCCACCGATGCGGTTTCGGTGCGAAGGATGCGCGGCCCCAACCCCACGGCGATAAAACCGGCGCCCTTGGCGTGCCCCACTTCTGCCTCGGAATAACCGCCCTCCGGCCCCACCGCGATCACAATCCCCGACGGTGCTGTCGCAGGCAAGAGCTCCTTGAGACCGGCGTGACCGCGCGCCTGCTCCCAGAATATCAGCTTGAGCGCGTCGCGCGGCTGCGCCACCACGGCCAGCGCCAGCGAGGTCACCGGATCCACCTCGGGCACATCAGCGCGCCCCGACTGCCGCGCCGCTTCCCGTGCGATCTTCTGCCAGCGCACCCGGCGTGAGGCGGCCCGCAGCGTCTCCAGACGCGGCACCGCCCGCTCGGTCGTCACCGGGATGATCCGCGAAACCCCCAGTTCAGTCGCCTTCTGTACCACGAGATCGAGCTTTTCACCCCGCGCCAGCGCCTGGATGAGGGTCAGCTCCGGCCCCCGCGGGGCGGTCGCTTGGCGACGCGCGTCGACCCGCAGTTCGAGGGCGCGCGGCCCCATGCGGGAGATGGTGGCATCTGCCTCCGATCCTTGGCCATCGAAAAGCGTCACCCGATCACCGACAGCCAGCCGCAAGACCCGCGCAAGATACCGGTGGTCTTCATCGGTGACGATCACCGCGTCGGTCTGAAGCCGGGTGGGATCGACGTGGAGCCGGTTCATGGCACACCCAAGGTGAGTGTCAGCGCGCACCACTCCTCTTCGATATCGCGCTGCACCAGGATTAACCCCTCGGTCACAAATCGCGAAACGACCCGATCCGCCTGCTCGGTCAAAACTCCGCTGAGCACCAAGGTCTCCCGCGTACATGACCGCAGCCGGGGAGCCAGGGCAATCAGGGTTTCGGCGGAAATATTGGCGAGCACCAGATCGAAGGTGCCCTCGAGTCGATCGAGCGGTGTGGTATCTGCGAGAATGCGCGACGCCACGCCGTTTTGCTGGGTATTGTCGCGGGTCACCTCGATCGCTTCCGGGTCAACGTCGATCGCCCGACCCCGTGCCTCAGGCCAGGCGAGGGCCGCCGCGATCGCCAGCAGACCCGAACCACAGCCGACATCGAGAAAGCTCTGGACGACGCGCTCGCCGCATAGGCGGCTGAGGGCGGCTAGGCACAGCCGCGTCGAAGCGTGACCCCCAGTGCCAAAGGCACGGCCCGGGTCGAGCGTCACCACCCGCTCCCCCTCGACGGGCGAAGCCGGCTGCCAGGTCGGTGCAATCCAAAAGCGGCCGACGCGGCGCGGTTGAAAATACTTCTTCCAACTGTCGCGCCAATCGGCCTCATCCGAGAGCGTGCTGTTCAGTTCCACAACGATCCCCGCGCGCGCGAGCACGGCTGCGACCTCTTGCGCGGCCTGCGGGTCGCCCTCCTCCGCATAGACCACCAGTCCCACCCGTCCCCGGGGTGGCCGCTCGATCGTCGTCTGGTCGAGCACCTCGAGGGCCAGTCCCTCGGCACCGAGGAGGGCCGCGCCAATCTCCGCAACTTCGCTCGAAACCAGCGCCACGATCCGGTGGTAACGCACAGACGGGAGTCTACCTTTCCTAAAAAACTTAACAATCCCATTTATTTACACTACCGCTGCGAAAAGATTGACAGCCCCTTCCCGGTTGCATAGCGTCCCCCCATGCCGATCCTCTGTGTGGCCAACCAAAAGGGCGGGGTGGGCAAGACCACCACCGCGGTGAATCTCGCAGCCGGTCTCGCGCGACGCGGCCAGCGGGTGCTGCTGATCGACCTCGATATCCAGGGCTCTGCGACGGTGACGCTCGGCGCGATGCCCTCCAACGGCGAGCTCTCGGTGGCCGAGTGTCTGACCGCCGAGCGGCCGCTCTCCGAAGTGATCCGCGATACTGCGACAGAGGGGCTCAAGCTCGCGCCCGCCGGCGAGCGGCTGGCGGTGGTCGATATCCATCTCGCGACGGCTCTGGCGCGCGAACATGTACTCAAACGCTGCCTGGCCTCGTCGCTGCCCCACTTTGACCACGTAGTGATCGACACCGCGCCTTACCTGGGCCTCCTGACGCTCAACGCACTGGTGGCGGCCGACCATGTCCTGATCCCCGTGTCCTGCGAATACCTCCCGATCTTGGGGCTCAAGCTGTTCAACGAAACGTTGGCGCGCATCCGGGTGTCGCTCGGCGTGCCGTGTGATGTACTCGGCTATCTCCTCACCATGTATGACCGACGCGAGCGCATTACCGCCGAAGTGGAGGAGATCCTGCGGCGCAACTTCGGCAGCGCGGTCTTTCCGCAGCCGATCCGAATCAGCACGCGCCACAAAGCGGCCCCTTCGCATCGCAAGACCATCTACGAATTCGAGCGGGCCTCCGGGCGCGGGCGGGTCGACCACGAGCGCCTCTGCGACGAAGTGATCGATCGGCTCAAGGTTCGCACCGAACAGAGCTTTGCGCGACTGTTCGAGACGCCGGAAGCAGCGCAGCCGCGCGCGCGCAGCTCAGCTTCCGAAGTCGGATAATTAGGTATAAGAAAGGCCGCCCCTTGCGAGGCGGCCCTGTTTCTGCGACCTAAACCGGCCCTGGCCCCTTTTCTTTTTCCGCTGCTGCTGCAGCGTTCTGAGTCGGGGCGCCACTGCGGCGCTTCATTTCACGCCGACGGCGCTTGCGCGCTTCGCGCATCTTGCGCTTGCGCTTGACGCTGGGCTTCTCATAGAAACGGCGGCGCTTGACCTCCTGAAGAATGCCCTCCTTCGACATCTTCTGCTTCAGGATTTTCATCGCCTTTTCGAGGCTATCGCGAACTTCCACTTCGAGCGGCCGTCCTAGCAAAGAATCCACCCCCTTCCTCTGGATTTCCAAAAGGAGGGCGCGAAACTAGCCAACTCGCAGGGGCGGGTCAAGTGCAAATGCGTCCAGAATTACATTTTCACCATAAAATTATGTCGACTTACCAGGGGTGGTATGCTATCGGGCGTCAGTGGCGACGCTGCAACGAAAGGAGTCGGTCGATGGGATTCAACGGTGTGAAGGTATTTTCAGCGACCAAGGCGAAGGACCGAGAGGAGCTCGGGGAGCAGATCACCCGCTGGATCCGGGCCAATCCCGATGCCAAGGTGACGGATAAGATCGTGACCCAGAGTTCCGATAGCGAGTTCCACTGCATCACGATCACGCTCTTCTTCCAGCTCGATTCAGCGGCGGCGAGCTAGCAGTTGTTTGTCGACAACACGAAGTTTCCACGCTAGATAGCTGCCATGCCGATGCTGCGATGGCAGTTGTTGAGCGTGGCTTTGCTAGTCGGATCGGCGGGGGCTGAGGCGCCCAAGGCTCCCGCAACCGTCGCCCAGCCGCCGGAAAAAACCACTCCCAAGCCGCCCGAGAAAAAAGCTGAAATCCCCCCGGAAAAGCCGGCCCCCAAACCGGCGGTAAAGGAGGGCAGCTC
>JAHFDT010000008.1:17888-42092 GCA_023248875.1 Myxococcales bacterium
AAAACGACGACAGCATCGAGGTACTGCTGGAGCGGGCGGCGCACCGCGACGGAGAGCCTGCCGCGCCTGCTCCTGCTCCCGCTCCCGCGCCGGAAGTTCCGAAGAAGCCTGCGGCACCCCCTCCCGCTCCCATCGCTGCACCCGCCCAGCCCGCGCAGCCTGAAGCCCCGCCGACCGACGATAACGACACCACCGGCGAGGCCGCCCGCCCGGTAGCACTCGAGGCTGTGCGACCGGTGGCGCAGCCGCGCAAAACGGGCGCCTACGAACTGGGGCCACTCGATTGCCGCATGCTCGATGGTGCAGGCATCGAACGCGTGCTACCCAAGAAACTGATCGTCGGGGAGGAGCCCGACCTCCTTTGCCGAATCGTGGTGACCCAGCCCGCGACCGTGGCCAGCGCGCCCCACACGCTGACGTTGGTGACGAAGATGGGGGATCAGACGACCTACCAGCAGGCACGCGAAGTGCGGATAAGTTCGGTCGGGCGGCGTGCGCTGGTGTTCGTGATCCCGGCCGATCGGATTTCAGCCGAGGATGGCGGCAAGGTCACGATCAATATCTCGCTGTCGGACCTGGCGAAGCCGGCCACCCGCGAAGTGCAAGTCGTTATGGAGCCGGCCGACTAGCCTCCCAAGTACCGTCGATCAACCGGTAGCGTGTTGCACTGGGATCCACCCATGTCAACACTTCGCCCTCCCCGGGCAGGGAAGGGTATTCCGGATCCCACGGCAGGACGATCGTCGGCACGCCCTCGACTCCAATCAGCTTGGGGCGAACCGTTTTCACCGTCAGGGAGTTGGCCCAGGCGAGCGCCGCAGCAACGGTCGAGTGGCGCGCAAGATCATGGAGATGCCAAAGCGTCGGCGGAGGCAACTTGATTTGCCCGGCCTCCTGATGGGCAAGCAGGGCGCGCGGCGTGGCCCAGCGCAGCTCCACCACCTCGCCTGTTGCATCGAGCTGGGTCGTCGCACCATCCGGAAGGCGCGCGAGGTAGAAACGGGCGTCGAAACGGCGTGGCTCCGTCGCTGGCGTGACCCAACGGGCAAAATAGATGAGTGCGGAAGAATCCATCTGCACACCCGCCTCTTCCGCAAGCTCCCGCGCCGCGGCCCGCGCACAGTCGCCCCCGTCGGCTTCATCGAGGCGCCCGCCGGGAAAAACGTAGGCGTCCGCCATAAAAGCGGCGCCGCGCGTGCGTTTGACCATCAGCACTTCCGGACCGCTGGATCCCTCGCGTAGCACGACAACGGTACCGGCGTCGCGAGGCGGCTTGGCTTCGCCCGTGGAAAAGAGGCTCATGCGGCAAAACGCTCGAACAGTTGGCGCAGATCGGTCGGGATCTCGATCGCAGCAAAGCTCTTCAGATCGACGCAGGCGCAGGTGATCTCGGCGCCGCAGGCCTGTACACCATCGCGGTGGCGGTAGCCAACGTACCGAAAGGTGGCCGAACGCCGGCCGATTCTTGGCACGCTCAGCTCGACATCCAGTCCATCTCCGTAGCGCAGCGGCTGGCGAAAATCGGTCGTGATCTGCACCGTCGGAAAACCGATGCGGCGCTGGTCGATGAGCAGGTGATAGGCGAAGCCGGCGTCGTTGAAGAACTGCTCGAAGGCCTCGTGAAAGTAGATGAAGAACTTCGGGTAGAAGACGATACCGGCATGGTCGACGTCGCCGAAGCGAACCTCGCAGCGCGTTCTAAAGGGCATTCGTCTACTTGAAAAACTCGGCCTGCCAAGCGGGCGCGGCCGAAACGGTGGCGATATCGGACAGCCCCAGGCGCATCTCGTGGCCGCCGATTTCGAAGACCACTTGACCCGCCATAACATCGAGCTCTTTCCATACTCCGCACAGGTAGTGGTAGCTATGCGTACCGACGGTGACGCGTTTTCCCGTCCACTCGCCGAACTTTTCCCGCAGGTGGCGCGGATTGATGGTTTCCGTCGCTTCAGCCATGGCGATTACATACCACGGAATTCGGGTTTGCGTCGCTCGACATAGGCCGCGATCCCCTCCTTGGCATCGCCGCTGCAAAAAAGCTGCTGCTGCAGCTCGCGCTCGAGCGAGAGTCCCGCCTCCAGCGACATCTCGGCGCCGCTCTGAGCGGCCCGCTTGATCCTACCGACGGCCAGCGCCGCCTTGTCCGGTGGACAAAACTTTTTCGCATACTCTTCGACACAGGCGGTGAAGTTTTCGCTATCGAAGATAGCATTGACCAATCCCAGCTCGTGGGCCCGCTCGAAGGGGAAGGTTTCGCCCGTCACCATCAGCTCGATCGCCTTCGCCTTGCCGAGCGCACGCACGAGCCGCTGAGTACCGCCCGTGCCGGGCAGCACGCCGAGATTCACCTCCGGTAGACCGATCTTACCGGCCCCGCGGCGGGCGATGCGCAGATCGCAGGCCAGCGCAATTTCGAGCCCACCGCCGACGGTGTGGCCGTTGAGCGCGGCGATCACCAGCTTGGGGGTCTGCTCGAGGCGCAGCAGCGTCTCGTTGGCGTGCAGGCAAAAGTTGTATTTGAAGGCCGGCGTCATCTGGTGGAGCATCGTGATATCGGCGCCCGCACAAAAAAACTTGTCGCCCGCGCCGGTGATGACCAGCACGTGCACGGCATCATCGAAGCGGGCACGCAGGATCGCCCCGTCGAGCTCCAGCATCATGGCGTGGCTGTAGCCGTTGGCGGGCGGGTTGGTCAGCGTCAGCGTTGCGACACCGCTCCAACTGCGATAGTCGACGAGTGACATGGGCGTCTATATACCATGGCTCAGCGCGCTTCCGGATGCTCGTCGAACCAGGCCTGGCGGCTCTCGGGTGTGATTTCACAAACCAGGTCTCGGTCGCCCACCTTGGCCTGGCAGCCGAGCCGCGATACCGGTTGCACATCGAAAGCGCGGTCGAGAATATCCTCCTCGTCCTCCTCGGTCGCAGGGAGCGAATCGAATCCTTGTCGAACGTAGACGTGGCAGGTCGAGCAGGCGCAGTTGCCGCCGCAGGCAAATCCCACCTGGGCGTGACACTTTTGCGCCGCCGCGAGAATCGTCGTTCCGGGCGGGACCTCAATCGAATTTCCATCGGGTAGAAAGGTCACTCTGGGCATCGCTACTCCAGCTTCTGTTCCACTTCCGAAATGCGTCGTCCGGCGACCGCATGCTGCAAGCTGGTATCCATGCGGCGCTGGGCAAAAGACTGCGACGCATGGTCGAGCGACTCGATGGCACTCCGAATGGCGTGCCGGTCGATCCCGTCGCGGGCAGACTGTAAGGCTGCGATCGCCTGTTCGATCGGCGCCCGCTCCTCGGGCTCAAGCAGCCGACCATCGGCCACAAGGGCACCACGAATCGCGCTCAGAATACGGTCCGCCTCCACGCGCGCGTCGATGAGCAGCCGCGTCTTCACATCGCTGTCGGCGTGCTGGTAGGAGTCGAGCAGCATCTGCTCGATCTCTTCGGCCGATAGCCCATAGGACGGCGTCACCTCGATCACCGCCTCTTGGCCGGTGGTCTGCTCGTGGGCAGTCACCTGTAAAATCCCATCGGCGTCGACGAGAAACGTGACATCGAGCCGAGCCATTCCGGCCGGCATGGGCGGGATGCCCTTGAGCTGAAAGCGCGCCAAGGAGCGGCAGTCGGCGACACTCTCGCGCTCGCCTTGAACGACATGCAGGTCAAATCCGGTCTGTCCATCCGCATAGGTCGTGAAGGTCTGCTGAGCGCGCGTCGGAATGGTCCAGTTGCGCGGGATGATTTTTTCCACTACGCCGCCCATCATTTCCAGCCCCAGCGAGAGCGGAATCACATCGAGCAGCAGTACATCGTTGCCCGCCTGGGGACCCGCACCGGCCAGTAGATCGGCCTGCACCGCGGCGCCGAGCGCCACCACCTGGTCGGGGTCGAGATCAAAGAGCGGCTTCTGCTTGAAGATCTTCTCGACGAAGGCGCGCACGGCAGGAACGCGGGTAGCACCGCCGACGAGAATCACGCCATCGAGGGTTTCCGGGGTGAGCTCAGCATCCTTGATCGCGCGTCGGCAGGCGGCTGCGGTGCGAGTAAGAATCGGCGCGATGGCTTCGTCGAACTCTTCGCGCGCGATGCGCACGCCGGGGAGGATTTCGGTCGCGCTCTCGCGAGTCAGGCGATGTTTGGCAGCGCGACAGGCATCGAGTAGCTCGCGCTGCGCCGTCGGCGAATCGGGAGCGCGGCCCGAACGCTGCACCACCAGTTCGGCCAGTGCACGATCGAAGTCATCGCCGCCGAGCGCAGTATCCCCGCCCGTCGCCTTCACCTGGAAGACGCCCTCCTCGAGCTTCAAAATCGAAATGTCGAAGGTGCCGCCACCGAGGTCGTAGACCGCAAAGGTCCCTTGCGATTTTTTGTCCAGCCCATACGCGAGCGCAGCCGCCGTGGGCTCATTGAGCAGGCGCAGCACATGGAGACCCGCCAAACGGCCGGCATCTCGAGTGGCCTGTCGCTGGGCATCGTCGAAATAGGCGGGAACGGTGATCACGACGCCATCGAGCACACCGCCGAGGGCCACTTCTGCCTGCGTGCGAAGCACACGCAGAATTTCCGCCGAGACTTCGATCGGCGTCACCTCACGACCGGCCACTGCAAATCGGATGAGGGGTCCGCTTTTGCTGGCAAATCGGTAGGGCGTAAAGCGACGCGTGGTTTCCACGTCGCCCGGACCGCGCCCCATGAAGCGCTTGACCGAGACGATGGTATCGATGGGATTGGCCGCTGCATCGGTAAGCGCACGCTTGCCGACGATGGTATGGTCCGCAAAGTATTCGACCACCGATGGAAGGAGCCTTCCCCCCTCGTCATCGACGGCGAGACACTCCGGCGTGCCGGCGCGGACCGTCGCGACTAGCGAGTTGGTGGTTCCCAAGTCGATGCCCACTACCCGACCAGTGCAGGCCTCTTTGATCTGCGATTCGCCCGGCTCTGCGATTTGAAACAGCCCGCCGCTCATGTGGACTCCATGGCCTCTTCGTACGCTTCTATCTCTTCCAGAAAGCGGCCGTAGTAGCGCAGTTCGACCAGTTTTTCGGCCACTGCAGAGAGCTCGCCCCGATCGAGCGCGGGAGCGATCGCTGCGACGGCACTCGCGCGCCGACCGCGAATCTCGGCTCCGAGCACGCAAATTCTCTGCTCATCCTGCTCCGCCCGCGCCTCGCTGAGCGCTTCGCGCTGCTCCATCATCTCCATCAATAGTGCCGGCGGAGCCTTTTCTGGTAGCGCCACGCCACCGAGCTGAAGCAGATATTCGGCGCGCCGAATCGGATCACGCAGCACGCGATAGGCCTGGTTTAGCTCCGACGTGG
Organism: Myxococcales bacterium; assembly: GCA_023248875.1. Classification (GTDB taxonomy): domain Bacteria; phylum Myxococcota_A; class Polyangia; order Palsa-1104; family SHYY01; genus JAHFDT01. The sequence goes on from JAHFDT010000008.1 coordinate 23,212, forward strand.
CGAGGGCATTCTTGACCCGCGTCGCTTCGTCAGCACGCGCATGGCGGTCCGGGTGGCAGATGCGCGAACGTTCGCGGTAGCGCGCCTCGAGGTCGAGCAGATCGATGCCATCGTTGGGCGCCAGGCCGAACAGCTCAAAATAGTTTGGGCGGGCCGTCACGGAACTAAAACTGGACGCTTTCCCCGCAGCCGCATGCCCCCTTGGCGTTCGGATTCTCGAACTTGAAGCCGTGGCCCATGAGTCCTGTGACGTAGTCGAGCGTCGTGCCATTGAGGTAGATGAGGCTCTTGGGGTCGCAGTAGATCTTCACTTTGCCGTCGGCAAACTCGAACACCTGGTCGGTCGCTCGTGGCGCCTCTTCGCACCATTCGAAGACATAACCAAAACCATTACAGCCACCGCCCCGGATCCCGATGCGCAGACCCCGCGCTGGCTTCTTGCCCTCGGCGACGCGCCTGGCCTGCAGCTTTTCGATCTGTGCCAGCGCATTCTCTGAACAGTGAAGGGCCATGGGCTACTCCGCAGCAGCCGCCTCGCGTGCCGCCCGCTTGGCTTTGTAGTCGGCGATCGCCGCCTTGATCGCATCTTCGGCCAGGACCGAACAGTGGATCTTCACCGGCGGCAGATTGAGCTCTTCGGCAATCTTGGTGTTCCTGAGCTGCGCCGCCTGGTCGATCGTCATCCCCTTGACCCATTCGGTCACGAGCGACGAAGACGCGATCGCTGAGCCGCAGCCGAAGGTCTTGAACTTGGCCTCCTGGATCACCCCTTCGTCGTTCACCCGCAGCTGCAGCTTCATGACATCGCCGCAGGCCGGTGCGCCGACCAGCCCCGTGCCCACATCGGGCGAATTCTTATCGAGCGAGCCGACGTTGCGCGGGTTTTCGTAGTGGTCGATCACTTTTTCGCTGTATGCCATCGTAGTTCTCCTAATGCGCTTGAGCCCAGTTGATCGACTTCAGATCGATGCCCTCTTGAGCCATTTCCCAGAGCGGCGAAAGCTCGCGCAGCCGCTGGACCTTTCCCACCACGAGGTCGGCCACGTAGTCGACCTCCTCCTCGGTATTGAAGCGCCCGATGCCAAAGCGGATCGAGGTGTGCGCCAGCTCTTCGCCGATACCGAGCGCGCGCAGCACGTAGGAGGGCTCGAGCGAAGCCGAAGTGCAGGCCGATCCCGACGAGACCGCCACGTCTTTGAGCGCCATCAAGAGCCCTTCGCCCTCGACATAGGCAAACGAAATATTCAAATTGCCGGGCAGCCGATGCTCGAGTGAGCCGTTGATGTAGGTCTCCGGAAGCCGGCTCGAAATCCGCTCGTGCAGGCGACTGCGCAGCCGCAAAAGGCGCGCCGACTCCTCCTTAAACTCGAGCCGCGCCAGCTCCGCCGCCTCGCCGAAGCCAACGATGCCCGGAACATTGAGCGTGCCCGACCGCATCCCGCGCTCATGGCCGCCCCCATCGATAATCGGCGAAATACGCACCCGCGGTTTGCGCCGCACATAGAGCGCGCCCACGCCCTTCGGCCCGTAGATTTTGTGCCCCGATAGCGACACCAGATCTGCCTTCGCATCGTCGACACTGAACGGCACTTTGCCCACGCCCTGCACCGCATCGACGTGGAAGATGGCGCCCTTCTCCTTGACCACCTGGCCGATCTCTTCGACCGGATGGACTACGCCGACCTCATTGTTGGCCAGCATCACCGACACCAGGAGGGTCCCCGGCTTCATCGCAGCGGCCACTTGAGCGGCGCTGATGCGCCCCTCCTTATCGACCGGCAGATAGGTGACCTCGTAGCCCTCTTTTTCGAGGCGCTTGCAGGTGTCTAGCACTGCCTTGTGCTCGGTCTGCACGGTGACGATGTGGCGCCCCTTATCGACATAAAACTCCGCCGCGCCTTTGAGGGCGAGGTTGATCGATTCGGTCGCTCCCGAAGTCCAGACGATCTCTTTTCCACTCGCGCCAATCAGCTGCCCCACCTGCCCGCGCGCCCGCTCCGACGCCTCCTCCGCATGCCAGCCGAAGGCATGATTGCGGCTCGCCGCGTTACCAAACTCCGTCGTGAGATAGGGCATCATCTTCTCGAGTACGCGCGGGTCGAGCGGCGTGGTCGAGTGGTTGTCCATGAAAATCGGCAGCTTCATTGTCCCTTCTCCCACTACGAACTGTGCAGACCTGCCAAAAGCAGCGGCTGGGTCTGGGGCTCATGGCCGTTGATGCAGCACTCGCTGCATTCGTGACTGTCGTGCACCGGCTGGCAACTCCGGCACCCGTCGAGGTAGACGAGCGAGGCCACCAGGTCCGCCTCCAGCTTCTCGAGGCGAGTGCGTGCTTCGCGGGTCTCGTGCAGCTTGGCTTCGAACACCGCACGCACCCGAGCCATGGCGTCGGGTGCTGCCCGCTCCTGCTCCACATCGTCCAGGAATTCCCGGATGGCCGTCAGCGAAAAGCTGGCGTCCTGAAGCTTGCCGATCCACTCGACCCGAGCTACGGCGCTCGGATGGTAGAGCCGGAAGCGGCCACGCGTGCGCTGGACCGGCAGAAGGAGGCCGAGCTCCTCGTAGAGATGGAGCGCCCGCACCGTCTTTCCCGAGAGACGGGCCAGTTCGCCGATTCTCAAGACTTTGCCCAGGTTCACCAAACTCTTACCCTCACGTATGGGTTAAATGTGAGGGAGCCCCCTACCTCTGTCAAGCGAAATCTTACGTAAGGGATAGAGTTAGAACGATTTTGCCAAATTGTGCACGGTTTTCCAGCCGCTCGTGTGCCTGACGCGCGGCCGCCAGCGGCAGCACGCAGTCGATGACCGGGCGCAGACGACCTGCGGCAATGTGGTCGAGGAGGGGAAAGAGGTCCCCTTTCGAACCCATGGTGGAGCCGAAAATGGCGATCTGTCGATAGAAGACGTGGCGCAGATCGGTGATGGCCTCGTAACCGCTGGTGGCGCCGCAGGTGACGATGCGACCGCCGCGGGCGCAGGCCAGAATCGAAGTGGACCAGGTGGCCGCGCCGGTGTGCTCCACCACTACATCGACGCCCTGCTTGCCGGTGATGCGCCGGATCCCCTCCAGGAGACCTTCGCCGGATAGCAGCGTGTGGTCGGCTCCCAGTTCGCGGGCGCGCGCCAACTTGGCTTCGCTAGAGGCGGTGGCGATCACCTCGGCGCCGAGAACTTTGGCGATCTGCAGCGCCGCGACCCCCACCCCCGAGCCGGCGGCATGGATCAGCACGGTTTCGCCGGGGCGGAGCGCGACTTTGTGCACTAGCATCTGCCAGGCGGTGAGAAAAGTGACCGGAAAGGTGGCGCGCTCTACCGGGGTGAGTCGCTGGGGCGCGGGCAAAAGATTCGCTGCCGGAACCACCAGAAATTCCGCATATCCACCGTCACTGTGCTCACCGAGGATGCCGTAGTCGCGGCAGAGGTTGTCATGGCCGGAGAGGCAGGCGCGGCAGCGTCCGCAGGAGAGGCCTGGGTTGATCAGTACTTCGTCGCCCTCCGCGACACCGCTCATTCCGGCGCCGAGCGCGTCGATCGTGCCGGCGACATCAGACCCGAGGATGAAGGGGTAGGGTCGCCGGAGGCCGGGCAGCCCTTTGCGCACCCACAGGTCGAGATGGTTGAGCGCGCAGGCGGCGACACGGATGCGGACCTGGCCTGGACCGGGTACGGGCATCGGCAGCTCGACCTCTTCCAGAACTTCGGGGCCGCCATGCCGGCGAAGAATAACCGCTCGCATCCGTTACCGTGCCACGCTTTCGGCCACCACTTCGCGGACCACCGTCACCTTGATCTGCCCCGGGAAGGTGAGCTCGTCGGAAATCTTGCGTGCGATCTCCGACGACATCTCCACCGCGCGCTCGTCAGAGATACGCCTCTCCTGCACATAAATACGGACTTCGCGCCCGCCGTGCACCGCGTGGACCCGCTCGACCCCTTGGTAACCACGGCCGATACGCTCGAGCCCCTCGATGCGCTCTGCATAGTTTTCGTCCTGCTGCCGGCGAGCGCCTGGGCGAGCGCCGCTCATGGCATCGGCTGCCGCAACCAAGAAAGCATAGGCGCTGTTGAAGGGCTCATCGGTGTGGTGGGCACCGATGGCGTTAGCGACCACTTCACTTTCGCCGAGCTTGCGCGCCAGATCGGCGCCGATCACCGCGTGCGAGCCATCGATCTCATGGGTGAGCGCCTTGCCGATATCGTGCATGAGCGCGGCGCGCCGAGCCAACTTCACGTCGAGACCGAGCTCCGAGGCCATCATCCCACACAGGAAAGCCGCCTCGATCGCGTGCTTCCACTGGTTCTGGGTGTAGCTGGTGCGGTAGTTGAGCTTGCCCACCAGCTTGACGATGTCTGCGTGAGCCCGCGGAATCGCCAGCTCCTTGAAGGCGCGCTGACCGAGCTCCATCACCTCGCGCTCGAGATCGCCGGCGATCGCCTCACAGATCTGCTGCGCGTCGCTAGTCTTTACCCCGCCCTTGCCGAAGCGATGGATGGCACGACGTGCGATCTCACGACCGAAAGAATCCTGCCCCTCCAGACGGATCGAATCGCCCGTTTCCGATGGGGTAAGGGTGACGTGCGAAACCTGCTCGATGATCTGGAGCCGCCCGTCGTCGGCGATGAGCGGCAGCGAACCGGCGGCGATGGGCAAGTTCGTCAGGAGTCGTTCCGTAAGGTAGTGGCCCTGGAAGCGCTGCACCGCGATGGTCATGATGCGCTTGGCAGTGCGACCATGCTCCGCATCGTTGGCGCCCGCTTCAATGCGGCGCAGCCGATCCGCGGCCGCGGCGCGTGCCTGCTCGAGCCATTCGTCGGTGAGCTGCTGTCGGATCTCCTCGGCCCGCTCGCCCGCGATCCGTTCGAGCACGGTGCGCGCCATTCGCTTGGCCTGTTCGATCTCCGCCTGATGGGCGCGCGTCTCGGCATCCCGCTCGCCGAGCTCCTGCTCGCGCGTGGCCATCGCAGCAGCACGTCCGGCGATCTGTTGCGCGCGTCGCTCGAGCTCGAGGCTCCGCCGCTCCGCCTCTAAAGCGCGCACTGCCAGCTGCTCATCGCTGGCGCGGGATTCGGTTTCAAAGCCCAGAAGGGCATCGTGCCCCGCGGAGCGAGCGTCGATTTCGGCTTGCCGACGCAGGGACTCGGCGGCACCACGCCCTGCAATCTCCAATGCGGCCACCTGGTGCACAAGCTCCGTTCGTGGATCGACGACCGACTGTTTGCGACGGCGAACCAGTAGCGCAGCCGCGATAGCGGTGCCCAGGGATGCAAGCAGCACGGCGACAATCATTCGAAGAGCATTGTGGACCCTACGCGAAGTGTCAAGCCTAGCACGCTCCGCAGCATCACCGCTGAAGGTGGGTCAGCCAGAGGTTGGCGAGCTTCTCCTGCATGGTGTTGGCGCGCAGACGGGCGGCCAAAAAGTTGAAGTCCACGGCGTCGAGATTCTGATCCTGGTTGAAGCAGGAGAAGACGATGGTCTCTTTGCCCGTGGTGGGATCAACGTGGCGCTGCAGACACTGCGCGCAGACCTCTTTCATCATGCACTGCATCGGCGAGTTGATCGACGCAACACCGATGGCGTTCGGTTTCATATGGGGCAAGAGCACGGTGCGCCGCGCGCGCTGCACCGCGGCCATCATCCGGTCGGAACCGATGGCGATGATGCGGTCAACCTCGCTGAACGAGGCGACTTCGCCGCCGATCTTTTTCTCCGCATAGGCGACCATGCACTCAACGATATTGCCGACGAAAGTGCGATCCTGTTTCCGTCGCGGCACGAGCGGCTCACCCGAGCCGGGATCGACCGTCCAAATCACCTGGTCGGCGCCGCGCTCGATGTCGTCGCGATGGTAGACATCGCCCGGCTTCTTGTAGCCGGCGAAGTAGATCACCCGATTGCCGGCGTCGCACATGGCACGGCCGATCGAAAAGAGCACCGCGTTGCCTAGGCCGCCACCGGCCAGCACTATGGTCTCGCCGCGCGGGATCTCGGTCGGCGTGCCGGTGGGGCCCATCACGACGACCGGTTCGCCGGGCTTTAGCTGCGCGCACTGACGCGAGGATGCACCCATCTCGAGGATGATCATGGAGAGCAGTCCGCGCTCGGGATCCGTCCAGGCGCCAGTGAGTGCCAACCCCTCCATGGTCAGGCGAGTGCCACCGACCATAGGACTGAGCGATTCGAAGTTTTGCAGGCGAAAGAATTGGCCGGGCTGAAAGCGGCGCGCAGCCAGTGGCGCCCGAACCACCACTTCGATGATGTTGGGCGTCAGGCGAATCACCTCGTGCACGCGAGCGGTCAGCTGTTCGGTCAACCGCGCGGCGAGAGCGTGCCAAGAGGCATCGTCGCCATGTGTGTCATGGCTCACAAGCGCTTCCGCCACGGCACGATAGCCATGTTTGGCCGACGCCATCGCTTTGACCACCGAGCCCGCATAGCGAGGATGGTTATCGCCATAGTAGGAGACGAGACGATCACCGTTGCGGTAGGAGGTAAAAAAACCAGCCGGGTCGGGCTCGAGCTCGAGTGCGCCGCTAGCATCGCGCACCGCGCGGTGGGGCGCGAAGAAGCCGCGCTTGTCGAGTTGAAAAGTCCCGGGCCGCTCCTTTTCATAGATGGTGTTCGGACTGGTGCCGGCCGCCACACAGAGCGTCCGCGCCGGCAGCTCGATGATCTCGCCCGTCGCCCGCCACTTGCCATCGACTTCCGACTGACGTTCGAAGGTGAGCGCACGCAGCGCGCCGCGCTCATCGGCAAGCGCCGCCTTGGGCGCCATTTTCTCGATGATGCGCACGCCCTCCTCCAGGCACTTTTCCACCTCTTCATGGTTGAGTCGGTAAGCGGGCGAATCGGTCAGCTTCTTGCGATAGGCGATGGCGCAGCCGCCCCAGGAGTCGAGCAGCGCCTGAAAGTTGGGCGGGCGATTTTCCTCCATTGCACGCACCCGCTCTTCCCTCACGGCACGCCCATGAGCGAGCTGCTCGTCGAGGACTTCGCGCTCTTCGGTGTCCCAAGTCCGCCGCACTTCCGCCTCGCCGAGGCTCGCACACAGTTGCTCGAATCGATCGAGCGTCTTTTCCACCTGCACGACATAGTAGGCGAGCAGCTCGGTCGCGGTATCGATCGCGGTGAGGCCACCGCCGATCACCACTGCCGGTAGCCGCACCTGAAGATTGGCCAGCGACGAGCGTTTCTGCGCACCGGTGAGCTGCAGCCCCATCAAAAAATCGGATGCCTTGCGCACACCTCGGAGGAGGTTGTTTTCGAGATCGATCAGCGTCGGCCTGCCCGCACCCGCGGCGATCGCCACATGGTCGAAACCAAAACGCCAGGCATCATCGAGCGTCAGCGTGCCGCCGAAGCGCACACCGCCAAATAGCTTGAGCTTGTCGCGCCGCGCCAAGGTTGCGTAGAGCACGGTCAAAAAGTTCTTATCCCAGCGGACAGTGATGCCATATTCACTGACGCCGCCAAAGCCGGCCAGGATGCGCTCGTCGAGCTCCTGCTCGATGGCCCGGTAGTCGTGCACCGGCTCGAGCAGCTCAGACGGCAGCGGCTCGAGTTTGAGCCCGTCGATGCCGACTACGCCAAACCCCTCGTTGACAAGGTGGTGCGCGAGCGTGTAGCCGGCCGGGCCGAGCCCGACGACCAGGACATTCTTACCGTTGTAGGGCAACGCATAGGGGCGCTGCAGATGGAGCGGATTCCAGCGTGTGAGGAGACCATAGATTTCGAAGCCCCAGGGTAGTCCCAGTACATCGGTCAGCACCGCGGTTTCGATCTGCGGGATATCGACCGGCTCCTGCTTTTGATAGACGCAGGCCTTCATGCAGTCGTTGCAGATGCGGTGGCCGGTACCGGGAAGCATGGGATTGTCGATGCAGGCGAGCGCCAGCGCAGCGATCGAATCGCCGGCCCGCTTCATGAGGTGCATCTCGGAGATCTTCTCGTCGAGCGGGCAGCCTTCGAGCGGAATGCCGAGCGGGTTGGGTTTGGCGTGGCCGGTCGCATCGCGCAGCCCCTTCGAGCAGGAGTCCTTTTCGCGGTCATGGCAGTAGAGGCAGTAGGCCACCTCGTCCATCACTTCGAGCGGCGCCATCCGCCGATCGGTCAGTTTGAAACCATCGCGTGCGCGCCGCTTCTCTACCGGACCGACGATCAGCTCGGGCAACTTCGGGTCGGGGTGCTCGAGCTCTACCAGTTCGGCAAAGTTGAGCGTATGCGGTTGGCGATAACAGAGCCAGCGCCCCCCCAGCACCGGTTGACGTTCGATCACCCACTGCTCGACCGCCGCCAAATCGGCACGCAGTGCTACCAGCTCCGGGTCGTCCGCGGGGCGCCTCTTGAGCTCCGCCTCACGATCGAGCAGCTGCACCACGGCCGCGGCCACGCGGGCTTCGTCATCCAGATCGGCCACCGCGAGTCGCTCGAGCACAGCACGACCCGTGGCGATCGCTTCGCCATAGCGACTGCCGGTGCGTTTACGCTTGAGGGCTCGGCGCTTGACGAACTCATCCTTGAAGCGAAACAGGACAAGGTCGCTTTGTGCGCGATGACGCGCGGCATCGCGCTCACGGGTGACGCCGAATTGCCGGGCCAAGAATTCACCAACGTGGGGCGCCAGCGCGACCAGCAGGTCGGAAAGCTCCACCGGCGGCGGTATGCTTTGCCGTGCCGCGCGATAACGTTCGCCGAGCGCAGCATCGCGCGCCGTGAGCTCCATCTCCCAGTTCGCATGCAGCCGTGCCAGCGCCAGCGGATCGAACAGCTCGGCAAAATTCAGCGGAAACTGGGGCACTATCAGAAGTCGACGCTGAGCGCAGCGCCCACTGCGTTGGGATTCAGGACGGGAGCGATCACATAGGGCGGGGGCGTCGCTGCCGCTTTCTTCTTGGCGCCCAGGATGGCCACCACCACACCCGACGTAGCCAGCACTGCGCCGCCGATATCGAGGACCAGGCCCACGGTTTGATAGGTCTTGCCACTCGATTGGGTAGAGGGGCTAAACACCATCGCCTTTTCTTGATCCGAGCTTTTGCCCATCGCCATCACACCCACCACCACCCCTCCGATAGCCGTCAGTGCGCCCACCGCCGCCAGTGCAATCCCGCCCTTCATCATTCCTGCCCCCGGCACTGGCGGTTCCGGCGGCTTGGGCGGGGCCGGGGGCGGCTCCGGTGGCTTAGGCGGAGTCATAGTCGTCTCGGGCGGCTTGGTCTCCGCGGGCGGCTCAGGCGGCTTGCCGTCGATAGGTGGCTTCGGCGTCATCGTATCCACCGAAGGCGAGGTGGCCACCTTGGCCTGCTGCTGGATCAGCCCCTCCATATCGGCGATCTTCTGCTCCACCTCCTCGCGGTTGGGTGCGCGCGGCGAGCGGCGGAGATAGGTTCGATAGAACTGCAGTGCCTCTTTGAACTTATTGGAAAGGCGATAGGCCTGCGCGATGTTGTAGAGCAGCACCGGCTCGTCTTTGATCTCGTAGGCCTGCTGGAATTCGCCGATCGCGTCCTCGTAGCGGCCGAGGTCATACAGCGTTGTGCCGCGCTTGTAGTGCTCGCGCGCGGCCTTGGCATCGGCCTGGGCAAAAGCGCTCGAACTCAGGAGCAGGCAGAGCGATACGGTCGTGAGCCAGGTTCTCATAGGCCATCTCCGAATGGGTTGAGATACAGCGCGCGGCCATAGTGTGACAGGGCATGCGGTCACGAGTCAAGAAACGCGCGCCACTGCAGGATAGGTCTAGAAATGCGGCTCCAGCACATCGTCGTCATCGCGCGGACCCTTCTCCTTCTTTTTGAGCGGAGGGGGTCCGGACAGCCCCGGATGGGGCGGGCGCAAGTGCTTGGTCGGCGTCGGGGGTGGCGAAACCTCGACCGCAGCCGGCGAAACCGGTGGCGGCACCGGCGGAGCCTCCAGCTTGACGGTGACCGTGCCCTCCCCCGCGATGGTGTGGCGCGCTTCGCGACGGCCGGCCTTGGTCAGCACCACCTCGAAGGGCGCGGTGCCGTGGGGCAGGTGCAGTACCAGTGGCGTTTGCCCGAGGGAGTGCCCGTCCCGCACCACCTCGGCTCCCGAGGGGTCGCTCGTGAGCACCACTAGCGCTTCTCGGGAGCTCAGTTTCTGGTAGGCCACGAAGCCGCCACCAACGATGAGCAGCAGCGCCACCGTTCCCATGGCCAACCCCAACATGGGGAAAGCCCGGTGGGGGGCGGGCGCGATTTCGGAGGGAGCCGTCGTCGCCGATGGTGCTCTGGCCGCTGTACTGGCCGCTGTACTGGCCGCTGTACTGATCAGAGTATGCGCGGTTTCCGGCACCGCACTGGGCGGAGGAGAAAGCAGGACCGGCGCCTCGCCCAGCATCGTGCGTTGACCTTCGTCCGCCGCCGGTGCCCCTCCCACCGAGATCGCAGGGGCCAGGAGGTCGAGCGTATTGACCTCGAGCGGCCGATCGCCATCGAGCGCTCGCTGGTACCCTGTGGGATCACCGATCGCCGCACGCACTTCGACCATGCTGGTAAACCGAAATTCCTTCTTCTTGGCGAGCGCATGGAGCACGATCTTTTCGACAGCGATGCTCACGTGCGGATTGATCCGCGTCGGCAGCTCGGGCGGTTCGCGCAGGTGGCGTACCAGCACTTCGCCGAAACCCTCGCCCGGAAAGGGCACCCGACCGCACAACATTTCGTACATGATGCAGCCGAGCGCATAGACATCGACGCGGTGGTCGATGTCGGGCTTGCCCTCACACTGTTCGGGCGCCATGTAGTGGGGTGTGCCGAGCACCGATCCGGCGCGCGTCTGGTGCGACAACGCCCCCCCGCCCTGGGTGAGCTTGGCGAGGCCAAAATCGAGGATCTTCACGAACGTGCGATCGTCTCGACGCTCGATCAGAAAAACATTGTCGGGTTTTAGATCGCGGTGGATGATGCCGCGCGCGTGGGATGCGGCCAACCCATCGGCCACCTGCCAAGCGATGTGTAGCGCGACCTGCTCGGGCAAAAAGGGTTCCTGTTTGAGCCGCTGGCCGAGGCTTTCTCCCTCGAGAAACTCCATGATGATGAAGTTGTCGCCCTCGGGAGTTTGGCCAAAATTCTGGACATCGACGATGTGTTCGTTGGCGATCTGAGTGACCGCGCGCGCCTCGGTAAAAAAGCGCGAGACCATCTCCGCGTTAGAGGCGAGTTCGGCGTGGATGACCTTGAGCGCGACCTTCTTGCCGATGGTCGGATGCTCGGCGAGGAACACCGAACCCATCGCTCCCGAACCCAACTTGGAAACGACCCGATAGTTGCCGACGGTGGATCCGATATCGATCACTGGAACTTAATTAGGGCGCCCGGCTGTTGACTTGTCAAGGAACTGACAGGCTATTCTGGGGCTCCGTGCGACCGTATCGGCTCTCGCTGGTTGGCGTCCTGCTCGGCGCCGCGCTGCTGGCGCTGTTCCCGCTGCGCAGCGACGATATTTTCATGCACCTGGCGGTGGGCCGACGGATCCTACAGGAGGGGTGGCACTTTGCCGATCCTGATCCCTTCCTCTACTCGCTGCCGGGTCATCGCACCGAGTTCCTCAACCAGTGGGGTACCCACCTCCTCGCCTTTGGACTTTACCGGCTCGGCGGCTTTTCGCTCCTCGTCGTGTTCAAAGCGCTGCTCGTGGTCGTAGGCGCGAGCGCTCCCTTCTGGCTGGCCGCGCGGCTCGAGGTTCGCAGTTTCTTGGTTCCCGCCCTCTCGCTCTTGGCACTCTGGGCCGGTTGCGATCGCTTCATCGAACGCAGTTCGCTCTTCTCCGATGTCGCCGGCGCAGGGGTGCTGGCGCTGGTCGGCGCGGAGCTGCACCAGCCGAGCCGCCGCCGGTGGCTGTTGCCACCGATCTTTCTCCTATGGGCCAACGTGCACACCGGATTCCTCACCGGGCTCTTTTTCGTCTTCCTGGGCGGTCTGACCCAGTGGCGCGCGGCCCGAAGATGGTTCCCCCTGGCCCTGGCCTGTCTCCTCGCCTGCTCTATCCATCCCCGCGGGCCAGCCCTGGTCGCCAGCGTGCTGCACGACGTGGCGGGCAGTGGCTACCAGGCTTACCGGCAAGCCAATTTCGAATGGCTGTCCACTCTCGACTCACGCGCCCTACAGACCCGAGAGGTGCAGCGCCTCTTGGTTCTGCTCGCTGCGGTAACGGGACTCATCATTTGGCGCGGGTGGCACCGTCGCGCGGTACCCTGGTTTTCTCTGCTGGTGCTGATCGCGCTCGCCTACCTCGGGCAGTCAGCGATCCGTTTTGTTACCACGGTTTCGTTTGCGCTTCCCGTCCTGGTGGTGGATCTGCTCGCGGACAGTCCCCTCCCGCTCTCCTTTCGGCGCGAGCGCGCCCTGCAGGGGGCGGTTCTGCTGCTCGCGCTCGGCCTGTGCGTCAAAGTGGCCGAAGGGGGCTACGTCACCAAGTCGGGACCGCGCCACCTCGGGCTTGGCCTCGACGATACCCGCTTGCCACTGATGGCGGCCGACTACGTGCACTCGTTGCCACTCACTGGACACCTGTTCAACGAACACGAGTTCGGTTCGCTGCTGGCCTGGCGCTTCGACGGCAAGCCGCCGCTCTACTATCACGGCTTCGTCGACGACCTCGCCTTCTATGAACGTGACTATCTGGGCGTCAACCGCTCGCCGGAGGACTTCGCCCAGATCGTCGATCACTACCAAATCGATCTCTTTTTCCTCCGGCGCAGAACCGTGACTCCCACCGCGGGGCCGCTACTCCACCAAATCCTGCTCACTGCGCCGATGTGGAAGCTCATCTATTGGGACGATAGCGCCATGGTGTTTCTGCGCGACCGGCCGCAGTACCGGAAAATTCTCGAACGCGACGAAATCCACTACTTAGATCCGTTCCGACCCGATCGCCTCGACGTCGGCTTACAGCGATCCCCTGGGGAGGTGCGCGCCGAGGCCTTGCGGCTCCTCCACTACAATCCCTCGAATCGAATGGCACAGGATTTTTTCCGAGTGGTGCTGAAGGAAGATCCGCGATGACCGCACCCCTTCTCGAAATGTTCGCTCGCTACCGAGAGGCCCTGCGGGGTTTGCCCATCCTGCTCCTCGCGGCCGTTGCAGCGGCTTTCGTGGGGCTGCACGGGGCCAAGCAGTGGCGAATACTCCTAGTGCTCCGACCGAGGCGTAATGCACCCACCCAGGAAGTCCGGGGCGCCCGGATGGCAAGGTGCGAGGAGCATGGCCTACCTGAAGGGTACGCGAGCGACGAGCAACGCGGCCAGCCGGGATGCTCCGGCTTCCGACTGGCGCATTACGCCTCGCTCGGAGCACTCGGCTTGGTCTGCCTCGCCGCCCTCGCCTGGGCCTGGCATCTACGCTGGCTATGCGACGACGCCTACATCTCCTTTCGCTACGCCGACAACTGGGCGCGCGGGCGTGGACTGGTCTTCAATCCGGGGGAGCGCGTCGAGGGCTATACCAACTTCCTCTGGACGGCACTCCTGGCGGGCGCCATCCGCGGCGGTCTTCGGCCCGAGCAGGTATCGGTGATTTTCGATCTCCTCTGCCTGGTGGCGACCCTGCTCGTCACTGCGCGCCTGCGACACCTCGTAGGGATCAAAGATCCGCTGCCCCTCTGCGTTCTGCTCTTGGGGGCCAACTACACCTTCGCCTCCTTCGGCACTTCTGGCCTCGAGACCATGCCCGCCACGTTCCTGGTCACCCTCGCTGTCGAACGAGCGCTCGCCGGCGCCCTCTTCTCTTCCGGGCTTGCAGGCGTCCTCGCGATCGGCCTCCACCCCGACCATTTCATCCTGTATGCAGGGTTGGGAGTCGCGCTTCTACTCGGTCGACACCGACGAGATCTACTACGTTATGGGGCGCCACTGCTGCTGCTCTATCTGCCCTACTTCCTCCTGCGCTGGCGTTACTACGGCGATTTTTGGCCCAACACCTACTATGCGAAATCGGGCGGTGCCGCCTATTTCAAACAGGGTGCGCTCTATCTGGTCGCCTCTTTCCTCCACGCCAATTGGTGGGGACTCTTGCCGCTGGCCCTCTATGGCGCCTATCGCCGACGGCGAGACCTGTGGGGCCGCTACCTGCTCATCGCCGTGCCTCTCTATCTCGCTTACGTCGCCAAGATCGGCGGCGACTACATGGTCGGACGCCTGTGCGTCGCGGTGTTTCCGCTGCTGGCACTCTCGGGCGAGCTCGCGCTCTGCGACCTCACCGCAACCGGGCGCTCGGGTCGCAGCGCCGCCTGGGCACTCTTCTGCCTCTTCCTTCTGCCGACCCCGCTCCTCCAGCCCCGCGAAATAAAATGGTACCTCGCCGATGAGCGGACCCACACGCCGCTCGCCTCGCTGGTCCCCGTTCGGGTGGACTCCGATATGTTTGTGCGCGCCCAGTTTTTTCGGCAGCAGCTCAGCGCGCGCGGCTTCCGGCCCCGTCTCGCCGACACCGAGGTGGGCATGCTCGCCTACTACTCCGACCTCGAGGTGATCGATCTCTTTGGCCTCACCGATCGCCACGTCGCCCACCTCGAGCTCAGCGAGCGCAGCCGGCCGGGCCACGAAAAGCATGCCCCGATCGACTACCTCTTCGCGCGCCAGGTAGACCTCTCTCGCATGCCGCTCTATCCCCCGCCCTTCGATCGCACCACCGCGCTCCGGATCTCTTCGACCGCCTACTTTTTCAGCCACTACAACCCGCGCCTGGCGCAGGCCCTCGGGACTGGCCCGCTGGTCGAGCAGACCGATTTTCTCACCGTCCTCGACGGCTACATCACGACGGTGTTGCCGATGCTGGCGCGCGAGACGCTCGAGCAGCACTGGCACCGCTTTTTCGAACCCTACTATTTTTCACAAGCCGACGACCTGCCGCGGCGCCGGCAGTTCATCGACCCGCGCAAAACTGCTCGTAGTCGATGAGTTCGATCGGCTTCGCCCCCTCGGAGCAGGTGACACAGTGAGGATCGCGCGGCAGCTTGAATTCGCGGAACTTCATATGGAGCGCGTCGTACTGCAAGAGGCGGCCAACGAGCGGCTTGCCGATGCCCAGGATCAGCTTCACCGCCTCGGTTGCCTGCACCACGCCGATCACTCCCGGCAGCACGCCCAGCACACCCGCCTCGTTGCATGATGGAGCCATGTCGGGCGGTGGTGGTTCCGGATAGAGGCAGCGATAGCAGGGGCCGACGAAGGGGTGGAACACCGTCACCTGTCCTTCGAACGCAAAAATGCTGGCATTGACCACCGGTTTGCGCAGCATCAGTGAGGCATCGTTCAAGAGATAACGCGTGGGAAAATTGTCGGTGCCATCGACGATGAGATCGTAGTCCTTGATGATCTCGAGCACATTGGCCGATGAGAGACGCACACGGTGCTGCACCACCTTCACATCGGGATTGAGGTCGGCGATGGTCTGCGCCGCCGATTCGACCTTGGGCACGCCGACCCGCCGGGTGTTGTGGATTACCTGACGCTGCAGGTTGGACTCATCGACCACATCGTCGTCGACAAAACCCATCGTGCCGACGCCCGCCGCGGCGAGATAGAGCCCCGCCGGTGCCCCGAGGCCGCCCGCGCCGATCAGCAGCACCTTGGCCTGGAGCAGCTTCTCCTGCCCCTTCTCGCCCACTTCGCTCAAAAGCAGATGGCGGGCGTAGCGCGACTTTTGCGCCACTGTCATCACGTAGGGCTTTTCGATCGGCTGCCCGGCGCGCTTCCAGGCGCCAAAACCACCCGCCATCGAGCGCACCCGCGTGTAGCCAAGCGCCTGCAGCGCCTGCGCCGCCAGCGCTGAACGCGTTCCGCCGGCACAGTAGAGCACCAGGTCAGTCTCCCGCTCCGGCACCAGATCCTCGATCCGCAGCTCGAGCTTGCCACGCGGGACCCAGGTCGCGCCGGGCAGATGCCCCTCCGCCCATTCGTCCCCTTCACGAACATCGATCAATTGCGCGGGCGGCCGTGCCGCCACTTCGTCGACCGAGGTTTCAACAATCTCGGCCTTGACGCGTTTGAGGTACGACTGGAAATCCATGCGGGAGTACTACCGGGTGAAGGCTTTGCGGTCAATGACGCAACGCGGCCGCCCTACCCTGGAAACCCCTCGCCCTTCAAATAGCCACGCACCGCTTGGATAAACTCGTTCGCCAACGTGAGCTCGCTAGCGGCCTCGTCGCGCGAGAAGCGCCGAACGGCACCATAGTCGGCGCTGGTCCGATCGTACTGCGCTTGGGCGAAGGCCGACAGATGGCGCGCCTCGAACTTGCCCGTGCGAACAAAGTGGAGGTTGAACAGGTGCAGCGCTCCGCGGTGCGACCGCGGCTCCTCCCCGAGCGTGAACAGGAGCGCGCGTACGGCATGAAACGTGGCGTAATAGGCGTCGCTGATCGAGTCATTATAGAGCCCCTCGCGGAGTAGAACCGACGCGGCCCGCAGCGCTTCGTCGGCGCGTGCCAGCTCAGCGGCGACGTTGGTGCGCACATTTTCCGCGGTCATAGCGGCACCCCTTCCCGATCGATGTCCTGCGCGAGGCGTCGCTCTCGGGCGCGCAGCTCGCGAAGTTCATCGACCGTCATGACGAGCGGGCTTAGGACCCACTCAGGCCGGCGCAGCATCACCTCTACCGCCGCCTGCACTGCCAGAGCTCCATCGCCCGGTTGGCGGAAGGCGAGTAGCACCAGGAGATCTACGTCCGATTCCTCATGCACGAGCCCACGGGCGAAGGAGCCAAAGAGCACCACTCGTTCGAGCCGCGGGCCGAAGGCGCGCTGCACGGACTCCTTGAACTCGCCGAGCGCCGTCTGGAGATCGCGAGAGATCACGGTCAGAGTCTATAGCGAAACTAGGTGAAGTGCATCGGTCCCATTCACCCCGCGGGGCTTTCTGTGATATGAGCCAGCTATCCCCAGGAGGAGCTCATGCACATCCAGCTACTGTTTCTGCTGTTCTTGCTTCCGGCCTGCTCCGAGGTGGCGCAGCTGGCGCCCGTGGCCACACCGATGCCAGCGGCCACGGCGCCCATGAGCAGCGGCGCTTTGGAAGAGAGCGACTACCTCGCCGATCGTGGCGAGGGCCGCTATGTGCTCGCGAAATTAACGACCCCTGCCAGCCCTGCCACCAAAGGGGAGGCCGAATTCGCCAGCGTCGAGAGCGGCAACCGATTCTGGACGGCGCACTTCAGCCAATTTCGGGTGCCCGCCGACAACGAGATCCAGGCAGGCAGCGAAGTGTTTGTCTTCGATGCAGAAAACGGCTGGAAAGAGGAATCCAACGCCAATCCCCGAGAGAGCCGCAACTCCGCCGCGGGCTGGCCCTGGCATCGGGTGAAGGTGACCGATACCTCGGACGCCTACAAAGGAGTGGTTTCGGTCGAAACCCTCTACAAGGAGCCGACCCGCCGGATTCTTCTGCCTCGCTAGACCGCTTTCACGTTAAAGTGATCGAGTGAGGTGGGGGGGACCGAGGCGAGATGAGGAGCGACGACGCAGGACTACTTACGGTAATCCCAGGAGGAGCGACGAAGTGTCGCCGAAGGGATCGGACGCCGCAGCCGGTCACTTTAACGTGAAAGCGGTCTAACCATGGCAGCGCCCAAGAGCCTCACCGATCGCACGCCACCCGGCCAGACACTGACCACCAAGTGGCCGGTGTTGCACTATTCTGATGTGCCCCAAATCAGCCGAACACAGTTCGAATTACGAATCTTTGGCGAAGTCGAGCGGCCGCTCCAGCTGAGCTTTGCCGAGCTCGAGGCGCTGCCGCGGGTGCAGCGGACCAGCGACTTCCACTGCGTGACCACCTGGAGCCACCTCGATAACGCTTGGGAGGGCATCCTGTTTCGAACCCTGGCCGAGCGGACCGGGGTCAAGTCGACAGCGCGCCACGTGATGGCCCACTCCTACGATGGCTACTACACGAATATCCCGCTGGAGTCGCTGATGGCCGAGGATGTACTGGTGGCCTGGTCCCACGATGGCCAGCCGCTCACCGACGAGCATGGCGGGCCGCTCCGGTTGGTGGTGCCGAAACTCTATGCCTGGAAAAGCGCAAAATGGCTAAATGGGTTAGAATTCATGGTACAAGACCGGCGCGGCTTCTGGGAGGAGCGGGGCTACCACAATCGGGGTGAACCGTTCGCGGAAGAGCGCTATTCTTATCAAGAGGAGTGAATGGCGACGTCCATGCTCAATAGCGGCTTCATGCTGACCAAGGTGGAGGATCTGCTCAATTGGGGGCGGAAGAACTCCACCTGGTATCTGCTGTTTGGTACCGCCTGCTGCGCGATTGAGCTGATGCAGACGGGCGGACCGCGGGGCGATCTCGAGCGTTTTGGCTCGGCGCCACGGGCGACACCGCGCCAGGCGGACTTGATCATTGTCGCCGGCACCGTCACATACAAAATGGCGACGCGCATCAAGCTGCTGTACGACCAGATGCCAGAACCGAAATATGTGATCTCGATGGGCTCCTGTTCCAATTGCGGCGGACTGTTTCAGTTGGCCTATTCGGTGCTCAAAGGGATCGACCAGGTGATCCCCGTCGACGTCTATGTGCCCGGCTGTCCGCCGCGGCCCGAGGCGCTCATCGAAGGGCTGATGATGATTCAAAAGAAGATGGAATCGGAGCGCGGCTGGTTAAAGCGGATCTGGACCCAGGGACGAAAAGCGGTAGAGGCGGCGAATACGCCGTAAGGAGATCGAAACATGGATACTTGTGGAACGACTGCAGTGGCTGAAAAGCCGGCCGAGCGCGAGATCGATCCCGATGCCCCGGTGGGGCTGACATCCAAAGCGGCCGAGAAGGTAAAGGAGATCAAAGTCACCGAGGGGATTGAGGAGGCTTACGGGCTGAGGTTGCGCGTCGTCGGCGGCGGCTGCTCGGGCTTTTC
>JAHFDT010000294.1 GCA_023248875.1 Myxococcales bacterium
GATCAGATCCGTATCGAGCTGCCACCGCTCGACCGTACCGAAAGCGAACGACTGCTGTGCGCGATCATGGGCATAGAGAGCGATTTGCCGCGCTCCATCAGCGATGCGGCCTTTGCCACGACGGCCGGCAATCCCCGTTTTGTGGAACAGCTGGCGCGTGCCTTTCTCGCCGAGGGGGTGGTCCGGCGCGGCGCGGCAGAAACGCAGTTCGATATCGATCGGGCGTGCCAACTACAGCTGCCTCTGACCGCGGAAGAGGCGGTGCAGGTTCGACTCGAAGTGCTCTCCCCGGAGGAGCGTGATCTTCTGGAAAAAGGAGCCACGTTCGGCAGCGTCTTTTGGACCGGTGGCCTCTTGGCTTTGCGGCGACGCGAGCACGAGGAGCCAGCGCACCCCTTTCATCCCGCTCGCCGGGAGGAGATCGAGGGCATACTTGGGCGCCTGGTGGACCGCGACTATCTCGTGCGGCTACCCGACTCCACGATCCCCGGAGAGATGGAGTATGCCTTTTCCCACCCGAGTGAGCGCGAACAGATTACGGCGCTCACTCCGGCGAAGCCCTCTCAGCAGAACCACCTTGTGGCAGCCCAGTGGTTCGAGAGTCGGGCAGCGGGAGAGCATGAGGATCAGCTGGAGTTTTTGGCGCCGCTTTACGAGCGTGGTGGCCTCCCTCAGCGCGCGGCACAGCTTTGGCTCCGCGCCGGAGATCGGGCGCGGGCGCGCGAAGCGAACCGTCGGGCCGCCGAGTGCTATCGGCGAGGTCTCGATCTTTTGGGACCCGACGACCTCCTGGGGCGGCTCGACGCGCTCCACAACCTCGGCGATGTGACGGCGCTCGCCGGGCAGACGCGGGCCGCGATCGCGCTCTTTGAGGAGATGCTGCGCGCGGCCTGGATCCTCGATCACCCGAACAAGGCGGGCGCAGCGCAGAGTCGGCTCGGACGCGCCTATCGTACGCTCGGGGATTTCAGCCGAGCGGAGCTCCATTTGGCCGAGGCCCTCTCGCTCTTCCAGCAGGCCGGGGATGAGCGCGGTGTGGCCGGGGCGGAGGACGACCTCGGCCAAATTCTTTTTCTGCGCGGTGACTTTGCTCAGGCGATCGAGCGCTTGCAGCGGGCTCTGGCACTCCGGCAGGAGGTGGGCGATGCACGTTCGATCGCCCTGAGCCTCCACAACCTCGGTCAAGTTCACGATGCGCTCGGCGAGGAGGCCGAGGCCTTAGCCCATTTGGAAAAGGCCCTCGCTCTGCGTCGTTTGCACGGTGATCGACGCGGCATAGCGCATTCGCTGATCGCCATGGGACGTCTCCGGCGCGACCGCGGCCACTACGACGAAGCGCTCCAGGTCTATCGCGAAGCCATCGCTCTTTCGCGCGAGATCGGCGACCTCTTGACCGAGGCGCGGGTGGGAGCACACATCGGCGAGCTGCTCCATCGGGAAGGGCGCTTTCGGGAGGCTGCCGCGGCGCTGGAACGGGCGGTGGCGGTCGCGGAGGAGATCGGAGACTCTTGGGTTCAGGGGGAGGCTTTGCGGCTTCTCGGAGAGACGGAGCTCGAGCTGGCCGAGCAGGGCGCGGCGCGAGGCCACTGCACCCAGGCGTTGGAGCTGGCGGAAGAGATGGGATCGCGGCCGCAGCAGGGCAGGGCCCACCGGGCACTCGGGGTCGCGCTGGGTCGCGCGCTTTCCGGACCGGAGAGCGAGGAGCGTGCGGCGGCGGAGTACCATTTCCGTACGGCAGTCGATCTGCTACGCGACCTCGGCGCGGAGGCGCCGCTTCAGCGGGCCTACCGCGACTATGGGGATTTTCTGGACTCGCTCGGGGAGCGCGAAGCTGCCCACGTGATGTGGGAGCGAGCCTCGGTCCTCCAGGGCGGCCGCCCAGGGGTCAGTATCGATATCGAGATTTAGATGAAGCCGATCCCTCCCTCCATCGTCGGGCTGTGCACGGCGTTACGAGGCGCAGGCCACCAGGCCTTTCTCGTCGGAGGGGCGATCCGCGATCTACTCCTCGATCGCCCCGCGCATGATTTCGACATCGCGACCTCGGCGACGCCGGTCGAGGTGGCTCGGGTGTTTGGTCGCAAACGCACCATTCCCACGGGTGAGCAGCATGGCACGGTGACGGTGCTGCTGGAGAGCGACGGTGAGCGGACCGGTGTCGAGGTGACGACCTTTCGCGGGGAGGGCCCCTACCGCGATGGACGGCGGCCCGATTCGGTGCAGTTCGTGAGCGACATCACTGAGGATCTCCGTCGGCGCGATTTTACCGTCAATGCGATCGCCCTCGATCCCCTCGGCAATCGTCTGGTCGATCCTTTTGGTGGGCAGGAGGATCTGGCGGCACATCGCCTACGCGCGGTGGGGGACCCGGTGCTGCGCTTTGGCGAAGATGGGCTGCGGGTGCTGCGGGCAGCGCGCTTGGCCGCGCAGCTCGAATTTGCGCTCGATCCCGCGACGGAGGCGGCCATCTTCGGGGCTCTGCCGATCTTGCGCAAAGTGTCGCAGGAGCGGGTGCGCGACGAGTTGTGGAAGACGCTGGCGGCGGTGCGCCCCTCGCTCGGTCTCACGATCATGCAGCGCACCGGCATTCTCGCGGTGATCCTGCCGGAGCTGACCGAAGGCGTGGGGCTGGCCCAAAATCGCTTCCACGCGCAC
>JAHFDT010000136.1 GCA_023248875.1 Myxococcales bacterium
GGTCGTCGAGAAGGATGGCAAAGAGACGCGCGTCGACGCCAACCGTTTCATGATCCGGAAGGGTTACGGCACGGCCTACCAGATCTACAAGCCGGGGGAGGGGGAAAAGAACTTCCAGGAGGTGTCCAAACTCGCCGACTATGCGGTGAGAAACAAGCGCGGCATCTTTCATCCTGACCATCGCCTGAAGGAGGAGCCCTACGAGTTCCGCCTGAGGATTCAAGAGCGGCCGCTGGTCCGCAAGGTCGCCGATATGAAAGAGCGGGTGCTCTATCCCGGCGAGCATGGCAAGCGGGTCCCACAGCAGCACCGCCTTTGGGTCGACCCCGAGCATGTGGCCGAAGCCGCGGCGGAGCTCAAGCTCAAGCGCGCCGACTGATCACCCTCCCCACTCCGAGCCCACCGAGGATTCCCCACAGCACCCACCAGCCCGTAGGCCGGCGCTGCGCAGCCAGCTGACAGGAGCAGCCGCTGCGCGGTGGCATCAACGTTTTTATGCCGCCTCCGTCGCCCGCATCGCTGACCGCCGCATCCACGCTGCCGCTGCCATGAAAGACCACCAGACCGTAGCGCGAATCGGCAAAAGCCTGGCCCACCGAATCGCTGAGCTGCACCCGCACAAAGTAGGTCCCGTTCTTCACCGACGAGAGCGCCCAGTCGTATCCGACCGTGCCATCGCTCCCCACCACCGCCGGCACCGCTTGGGCGATCGCGTGGAGCGGTCCGAGCGTTTCGCCATAGTCATCGTTGCCATAAGAGAGGTCCATCTTCATAGCACCCGTACCGACAGCAAGTAGCTGAAGGTGGTACTGAAGGTCGGCGGTCCCCACGCCATCCGGTGTGAGTAGCAGCACCGCGGGGGGCAGCGCGACAGTATGATGAATTCGGACCGGCGCGGGGCTCAAATTGTAGACCAGATAGGGATCGTCGTCGTTGAGCGCTGCGATCCAGTAGCTACCGTCGGGAAGTGCATGGGTATCCCACTGCACGAAGTTATCGCACCAGCGCGGGCCGCCATCGCCCCCAGGACACTTCACCCCCGCATCGCCATCGCAGCTGCAGCTGACATAAACGCGCTCGGCGTCGCGCCCGCTGAGGTCGCGCACCAGCGTGGCCTCCTGCGGCAGCTGCTTGGCGGTGAGGCCGTCGGAGATGGCGTGGTCGAGGTAGTAGAAGGTGAACCGGCCCGTGGGATCGACGTCGCCGTCGTCCCACTCGATACGAAAGCTCTGGTCGGCTGCCTCCGGAACAAAATGGTAGTGGGTGCCCCCATCGCTGAGTAGATCGATCGGCGCGGGATGGGTAAAATTGGCCTTCGCCACCGCGGCGCCGACATGGGCCTCGGCGGCGGCAGCCCAGCAGACGATTCCAAGCATCCAGCGCATTAGACCGACCTCACGTTAAGTTGATCTACTTCGGCGACCGATCCCTTCGGCGCTGCTTCGTCGCTCCTCCTGGGATTACTGCCAGTAGTCCTGCGTCGTCGCTCCTTGCTTCGCCTCGGTCTCGGGGTCCCCCGGTCCGAGGACGTCTGCGGCCGAGGCAGAGGGGATCGCCTCGCTACGCTCAACTTAACGTGAGGTCGGTCTAGCCCTGCGACGTTTCATTCTCGAAGGCTCCCTCTCGGTTCTCCGATTCTATCCGATGGCGGCTTTTTTGGCGTCGCGATCCCATCGCTTCTATACTCATGGCTAGTGCCGCTCCCGCCCACTCCACGAGCCCCGCGCCTCTCGCGTGCTCAGCTGCTACTCACCCTGTACGCCGGACTCGCCGTGGCCGCCGTCGCCTGGGGTGCTGCGCGTGGCCGGGCCAACATCCTCCAGCTCTCCAGTGAATTCTCTCCCGCGCGCAGCCTGGCGGGTGCAGCGGCGGGGCTAGCGCTGGCGGGTGCGGTCGTCTTCCTCTCGCGCTATGCCGTCCACCGACTCGAGTGGGCGCGCCACCTGCACCAGGAGTTTCGCCACCTGCTCGGTCCACTCACGAGCGGCGAGATCTTCATCATCGCTTTCGCTTCGTCGGTAGGAGAGGAGTGTTTTTTCCGCGGGGCCCTCCTACCGCATCTCCATCTCTGGCTCTCGAGCGCCCTTTTTGCACTACCCCACATCGGACCGAGCGCCCGCTTTTTGCCGTGGACCGCCACCTCGTTTCTCATCGGGCTCGCGTTCGGGGGCCTATTCTTGCTGTTTGGCGATTTGGGCGGCCCGATCGTCGCCCACTTCACCATCAATCTGCTCAATCTGCGCTACATCGCTCAGCATGACTTGGCATGATCCGGGGTCTCGTCGCGATTCTGGCACTCGCCTGCACTTCGCTTCACGCCGAAGAGAGCCCGCTCTGGTCGCGCCAGTTTACGTGGACGCGCGACCATCTGCCGCTAGTGACGGTCAGCATCAGCCAAGGACGCGACGAGATCACGCTCCGTGGGGTGAGCGCTCCGGTTCGCCTGCTGTCCGAAGGGCCCGGCGGCCCCGAGGTGAACGGTGGCACCCGCTGGCGTATTCGGCTGGAAAAGCCCGCCCAGCCGGCGCGCCTGCGCTGGCACATCGTCGTGGCCTCCTTCTCCAGCAGCGAGCGCACCCACCTGGATCGGGAGCTCCAGCGCTGGCGCAGCCGCGACCTGCGCCCCCAGACGTTCGAAATTGGCACGCTGTTCGGCGTCTCGGGCCAGGTGGTGGACGATCGCCGCCTGCTCGTGACCGTGGCGCCCGCGGAGGATGAAGCGGCCGCTCGTCACCAAGCCCAGGCCCTCGCAGCACGATTTCGCGTCCACACCTCCCTCCATCGCGAAATCGTCGAGCCCCCCCACGGACTGCTGGTGGCGGAGGACGAGCACTTTACCCGGGTGCACGGTGACTCGGTACTCTGGTTCGCTCCGCAAGAGGGGCTGCTGGCCGTCGAGCCGGTCGATCCGCCGAGCGGCACTGGCGCCGCTCGCGGCCTCTATTCGGGGCAGATCTATCTGACGATCGATGCCCTCGGCCGGTTGACGGCGGTCAATGTCGTGCCGGAAGACCGGCTGCTGGGTGGACTGCTCCCATCGGAAATGGGGGCGGCCGCGCCGCAGGAGGCACTCAAGGCACAGGCGGTAGCGGCACGGACGGAGCTGTTCGCCAAGCTTGGTACCCGCCATCTCGATGCCCCTTTTCGCCTCTGCTCGACCGTGCACTGCCAGGTCTACGGGGGTGCCAGCAAGGAGGATCCGCGCACCGCCGCTGCCGTCACCGCGACCCGGGGTGAACTGCTGGCGCGACGCGATGGGCACCTCGTCGACGCAGTCTACAGTGCCTCCTGCGGCGGCCACACCGAGGACAACGACCGAGCCTGGGCCACCGATCCCGATCCCGCCCTCCGAGGGGTCGCCGATGACCATTGCGCCAAGTCCGACTGGTCGCGTCGGCTCGAAGGCAGTGCGCTCGCCCAAGCCTCGCACCTCGGCGCGCTGAAATCGTTCGAGGTGCTCGAGCGCGGTGTCTCCCAGCGCGTGGTGCGGCTACGCCTCACCGGCACCGAAGGCACGATAGAAGCGCACAGCGAACTCGCCGTTCGCCGCCTCCTCGGCGATCTCCCGAGCGCCCTCTTCACCTTTTCTCTCGAGCGCTCGCCGGATGGCACCCTCCGCACCCTCCAGCTCACCGGAAAGGGCCACGGCCACGGGGTGGGACTGTGCCAATCGGGCGCGATGGGCATGGCGGCAGAGGGTCAAGGTTACCGGGAGATCCTGCAGCACTACTATCGCGGCACGACGATTCGCAAACTCTACTAAAGCGCTTGCACTCCAGTACTCGCCCATGCTAGAGGCTGCGCAGTTTTTGACGCAGCGCGTAAACCTGAAGGAGGCCCTATATGCGATCACTGGTATTGATTTCTGGAGTTGCTCTTTTCGCCACAGCTTGCGGCAACATGGATATGGATCCCAACGACCCCGCCTCGCTCGAGGCCGAGGGATCTACCAGCGCGGAGCTCAAGAAGAGCCTGATTTCGTGCAACAAGGATACGGACTGCGTCGCAGTGGATGAGAACGCCTGCTGTGGCAGCGGTCGCAAAGTGGCGATCAAGAAGGGCAAGGTGGCCGACTACAAGAAGCTCAAGAAGTCGCTCCACTGCCTCCAGCACCAGATCTGTCCGCTGTTCCTCATCTGGGACCGCCGTTCAGCCGAGTGTAATGCCAACACCAAGACCTGCGAGATGGTAAAGACCGACGACATCCAGTGCGGCGGCTTCGTCACGCATCCCCACCAGTGCCCGACCGGTTACGAGTGCCGCCATGTCGACGCCAAGGGCCATCTCACCAACCCTGACCTGCCTGGCCGGTGCGTCGAAAAGAAGCTGACCGATCAGTGTGGCGGCTGCGCAAGTGGCCAATATTGCACTTTTTGCTGGGGTTCATTCGCCTGCATTCCAAAGGGCGCAGTCTGCTGAGCCGCCCGCTCTTTCTCTCCAACGATATCGGCGCGGGAGCTATTTTGTGCACTGCCACATCACGGTGACGCTCAGTACCTGACCATACTGATCCATCCCGGCATTGCCCGAACCGTCCAAAGTCATCGTTCCCGGCGACTGACAGCTGGTGTTGGGCTGGTTGTAGCCGCAGACATCGTCCCAGTTGCCGCCAAAGGCGCTGACCTTCGTATAGCCGAGGTCCTTGCAAATCTGCCCCGCATGGTAGGTGCCGCCGCCCTTTTGCGCTGAGATCCAGGCCATCGTGCAATCGGCCTTGCAGATCACCCAGGGCGCTGAGGTCTGCGGATCCTTGCCGGTCGCACAGGCGGCGAGCGGCGCCTTGCCGTTGAGGCAGCCATTTTTGCACACGCCCTGGTCGCAGAAGGGGGCGTTCTGCGAGCACACCTGACCGCACCTGCCGCAGTGATTGGCATCGCTGTTGAGGTCCACTTCGCAACCGTTCGCCGGTTTGCCATCGCAGTTCTCATACCCCGAATTGCACATCCCCAGCACGCAGTTGCCCGCCGCGCAGCTCGCCGCCGCGTTCGGCAACCCCTGGCACTTTTTCCCGCACGCTCCGCAATTCTGCGCGCTCATCAGCACCGAGGTCTCGCATCCGTCCCCCGCCTGCGCATTGCAGTCGTCCCAGCCCCAGTCGCACGACGCGATGTAGCAGCCGTCTGCGCACCCTGGGATGGCATGCGCCATCGCGCATCCCATTCCGCACTTCGTGCAGTGCTTCCCATCCACCCGCAGATTGGTCTCGCATCCCGCCTTCTGCACGTCGCAATCCCCCCAGCCCGCTTCGCACATGCCCCCCGTTTGGCACTGGCTCCCCAAACAGACCCCCTTCTCGTGCGCCATTGCACAGCTCTGCTCACAACTGCCGCAGTGCTCCCCATCCACCGAGGTATCCACGCACCGCCCTCCGCAGCACTTATTTGTGCCCCCGCCGCACTGCCCATCCTCGATGCAACCCAGCGCACAGCTCGCCTTCGTGTCGCTCTCCACCTTGCAGTAGCTTCCCGCTCCGCAGTGCGCATCGCTCGTGCAGCCCACGCAGTGCAGCGTCCCGTTGCAGTAGGGGCGAAAACCACTGCAGGCCGGCTGGCATCCCGACACCAGGTCGGGAAGAGCGTCGCTCGACCCATCCTGTCCCGTGGTCGCCTCGGTGGGAGTACAACCGACGAGGGCTACTAACAGCAGTGCTTTCATGGCTGGACCGAGGTATACCACTTTTGCGGGAGCGACTGGAGCGGCGATCACCCGGATGGATGCGGCGCTGGCTCGATCTTTCGCCCGATGGCCGCGTCGCTCGGGCTTGCGTTACTGCTAGTAGCGCTGCGCCCTCGCTCCTTGCCCTCGGGCGAAAGCTCTTCGCCATCTTCCGATCAATCCGGGTGACCGCCGCTCTAGAACACGGTAGGCTCGCGGGGATGAGCCAACGATTCTCCGGCGGGAGCGCCCCAGGGTGGGGTGCCGCGGCGGTCGCTGCCGTGGTGGTCGGGGTGGTGGCGATGCTGATCGTGCCGTTGCCCCCCTGGCTACTGGATGGCCTCATCACCTTCAACCTGGCGCTTTCGGTGACGCTGCTGCTGGCCGTGGTCTATGCCCACAACGCGCTCGCGATCGCCAGCTTTCCAACGCTGCTGGTACTGACGACGCTGTTTCGGCTCGGGCTCAATGTTTCGACCACGCGGCTCATCCTCCTCCAGGCGCACACGGGACGCGTGCCGTCGGTTGTACGCGCCTTCGGATCGGTGGTGGTGGGCGACGAGTACATCGTCGGTGGCGCGGTTTTTCTGATCCTGACGATCGTGCAGTACCTCGTGATCTCGCGCGGCGCCGAGCGCGTGGCGGAAGTGGCGGCGCGCTTTACCCTCGACGCTATGCCGGGCAAGCAGCTAGCGATCGACGCTGAGCTGCGCGCGCAGACTCTCGATGCGGATGGGGCCCGCCATCGCCGCAATACCCTGCAACGAGAGGCCCAACTCTACGGCGCACTCGATGGGGCGATGCGCTTTGTCAAGGGCGATGCCATCGCGGGCATCTTGATCCTCATCATCGCCATGGTCGGCGGTCTCCTCATCGGCGTCTTGCGCCACGATCTGCCGATCGCGACGGCCGCCAAGACCTACCTCTTGGTCACTATCGGCGATGGGCTGGTCTCCCAGCTGCCCGCGCTGGTGCTCTCGACCGCGGCCGGACTGGTGGTGACGCGCGTGGCTGCCGAGGAGGGCGAAGGACCTCTTGGCAATGAGATTCTGCGCCAAGTTGCCGCCCGGCCGGTGACGCTAGCCATCGTCGCGGGTCTCTTGCTCCTGCTCGCGCTAGTGCCCGGACTTCCTCTCGTCCCCTTTCTGATCGTGGGAGCGCTGTTCGGCGGCGCCGCCGGGGCCGCCTATCGCCAGTCGCGCCCCCTGGCGGTCGCACCTCCATCCACCGCTGATATCGCTGTGCGGATCGCGCTTCCGCTCGGGGGACTGCTCAATGGTCGGGAACTCCGCAGCGTGAGTGAACGGGTCGCCCACGACCTCGGGATCTCCCTGGAAAGCGGTTTGCAATCCATCGAGCCGACGCTCGCTGACCAGCAGTTCGAGATCCGGTTGCGCGGTCACACGGTCGCACGCGGCGAGGCAGAGAGCCGTGCGGCTCTGCTGGAGGCGATCGAGGTGACGCTGCGTCGCCACGCCCACGAGCTCGTTGGCATCGATGAAACGCAGCGGCTGGTGGACCAGCTGGCCCCGCGCTGTCCGGCCCTGGTGCGCGCTGCCGTGCCCGCCAAGATCGACCTCGTGTTGCTGTCGCAGGTGCTGCGCTACCTCTTGGCCGAAGGCGTACCGATCGGCGACCTGCGCGAGATCCTCGAGGCGATCGCGGCGATGCGCGAGGTCGAACGCGATCCGATCGTACTCACCGAGCGCGTGCGGGGCGAACTCAAGCGCCACATCACCCATCGCCTGGCCAAAGATCGACGTGTCGAAGCGCTACTTCTCGATCCCCTGGTCGAAGAGGCAGTGCGGGATGCGGTTCGCCCGAGCGGCGAATTGGCGCTCGAGCCGGCCCTCGCAGACGATATTTTGGCCGCCGTGCAGCGCGAGGTCGCCGCACGGTCGGCGGCGCTCGTCATCATCACTTCCGCGGAGCTACGCCGCCACGTGCGCCGCCTTATCGAAGAGGACTACCCTGACCTGGCGGTAGTGACCTATCACGAGCTCGAATCCGATGTGCAGATCGACCCCGTCGGCCGGATTGCAGTGACTAGCGCCGCTTCATAGCTACAGCAATCGGGCCATGTGCAGCGCCCGCTGCCCACCGTCGTAACGACCATGCTCGCCGGGAAGCTCGATGAACCCCGCCGCGCGGAAGAGTTTCAACGCGCGCAGGTTGGGCTCCGCCACCGAAAGCCGTAGCTCGCGCACCGGCAGCCGTCGCCGCGCGGCCTCGGCCTTGGCGATGGTGTGCTTGAGCAGCTGTCGACCGACTCCTCGCCCCTGCGCGTCAGGAGCCACCGCGATCGCCAGCAGATCGGCGGCATAAAGCACCGTCGTTGGGTCGATGCGATAAAACCCCACCATGGAAAAGCCGACCAGTCGCTCCTCCTCTTCACCGACCGATGTCAGCACGCCGTCGTGCGCCAGCCAGTCGGGGATGATGCGGCCATAGTCGCCGTAGTCGGCGAACACCACCGCGGCCATCTCTTGAATCGCCGCGAAGTCACCGGGATTAGCACCCCGGATCTTCATCCGCCCGTGCCGTCATCATTCGCCAGGTAAATGAGCACGACGCTGATATTGTCCTCGCCGCCACGGTCGTTGGCCAATCCAATCAGCGTCGCCGGCACATCCCGATAGAAGCCCGCGGTCATGAGGCGCGCAATCTCCTGCCCGTCGATATAGTTGGATAGCCCATCCGTGCAGAGCAGGAGACAGTCGCCCGCAGAGACTTCCACCGAGCGGCTATCTACGCGGACGATCCGCTCATAGCCGACCGAGCGGGTGATCACATGGCGAAATTTCGAATCGCGCGCCTGCTCCTGGGTGAGGAACCCAGCACGCAGCTGCTCGTTCACCCAGGAATGGTCCTCGGTCATCAGCTGGCATTGGGTGCCCCGATAGAGGTAGCAGCGGCTATCACCGACGTGAGCAATGGCCGCATGGTCGTCGTGGATCATGACCGCCGTCAGCGTCGTGCCCATTCCAGCGAGCGTGGGATCGGCCTGGCCCGCGTCGAAAATCGCCATCCCCGCCCGCGTCGCCGCCGATTGCAGCGACACCGCATCGCCATTCGGCCCGATCGGCGCCGTGCTATCGCCGCTTTGCGAACGCCGGATCTCTTCGGCCAACTGCTCCACCGCCATCCGACTGGCGCGCTCGCCCGCCTGGTGGCCGCCCATGCCATCGGCCACGGCAAACAGCTGCAGCTCGGGCGCGATGAGGAGGCTATCCTCATTGTGGTCGCGCCGCCGACCGACGTCCGATTGGCCCCAGGCGAAGAGTCTCATCGGTAGGATTGCCAGGGTAGCACTACTGGAGAGGTTGTACACCTGGCGGGTAGTTCTCAGACGCAAGACGCTGAAGATCTGATATCATTATCGCCCGGAGACGTGGATCAACCCAACTTGGCTGGGAGCGAATCGTTGCTGTGGGTGGCCAGAAGCGTAGCCAGTCTTCAGGATCGTGCGCTCGCGACCCGTTTGCCCCAGTGCCAAGCGGTACCGCGTGCGCATTTCATCCAAGCGTCCGTCGGTGCGCGCCTGCGTAGACTCGTGCACCCACCGGACCAGTCCCCCCAATAGCTTGGTTTCAGACCGGGTTCCTTTCGTCAGGTGGGTTTGGAATACACCGGTGTCGCCACTATCACTCGTGTGGCTCTGCCAGGACTCCGACCGCGCCCGGTTGCCTTGGACCTCCAAGGACTCGCCCATCCCGAGCGCCCGCGCGCCCACTTTTCCCTCTGTAAAACTCGTTACCCTCATGCCTTTGCCCCAATCGTCGAGGCGAAAACCATGGGTAATACCGTTTTTGGTAGACATGAAAGTTCGATCCCAGAGCAGTTCCTCGCTCAGGGTGCGGATCAGAACCGCCTGATCGCGTGCCTTAGAAGAAATGGCCCCCGCCTGCAGTACGATGCTTGAACGCTTGGCCTTGGCTGCATCGACGCGCAACTTCATCACCTGGCCGACGTCCGCATGCGCTGACATCGCGAGAAGCGAAATAAGCAGAATCCGTTTCATGGTTTTCCCCCTTACATGCCCACGTGCGTACGGTGCCACGATTTCTTCGTCTGAAAGCCATCTATCACGGTGCCACTTTCGCGGACCAGATTCACCCGTCCACCGAAGATCTGCCATTCGGAGCGAGTTGTCTTGGTGATCACCTGCTGATTGCCACTGTATGTCGCCATCCGGGTACCTGCTACTGCCCGGCTGCCTTGGATGAGTAGCGACTTGGTAACGATCGTCCGCTTGCCTCCCCGAGTCTTCTGGAGTGCGCCCGTCATTTTAACGCCCTGCCCCTGCTCCTCGATCACTAAGCCTCTCCCGGTACCATCACTATCCCGGCGCCACACCGAAGTTTCGATTCCCGGCTGGCTGATCGCGACGATATGGGTCAGGTGGGCCTGGGTTTTGGGAGAAAACCGCTTCACGCGTGTTTGGAGCTCGGCCACCTTGGTATGGATCGCCTCGCGGCCGCTCACCACGGTCCATTTTGCGTCCGCAGGGGTTGCCAGTGAGATCATCAACAGAGCGCTAGCCAGCAGATGTTTCACGGAAGCCCCTCCTCTCATGGGGTTCGAAGCACTCTTTATGCCAATAATATATATAATAATTACAGTAACTTATGTTGTAATTATTGGGCCAGCGAGTGGCGACAGCTGTTGAATATGGCAGCATGGCCATTCGCCATCTCCGATGGCCAGTCCAGATCGCCGACCG
>JAHFDT010000295.1 GCA_023248875.1 Myxococcales bacterium
ACGATGTCGGTTGGCCTGTTGCTGCTTGTAACGGTGAGTCACGCCCACGAGGACGCCAAGGCGCACAATATCGGAAAGCGTTCAGCTCGCAGGGCCGCCAGCGGGAAGGATCACGGTAAAGGTCGTCCCTCGGCCCGGTTCGCTCTCGACCGCGATGGTGCCGCCATGACGCTCGACGATACCATGGACGATCGATAGGCCGAGCCCCGAGCCCTGCCCCACATCCTTGGTGGTGAAAAATGGGTCGAAGATGCGCGCCAGGATCTCCTTCGGGATGCCGGGACCATCATCGGTGACGGTGATGACCACCCGGTCGTCCTCACGTCGGGTGGCGATCCGGATGGTCCCACCGCGCTCCTGTTCGCCGAGCGCCTGGGCCGAATTGGTGAGCAGATTCATGAACACCTGGTGCAGCTGCCCGGCGTAGCCGCGCACGCGGCCCACCTCTCCATAGCTGCGGTCGACCGTGATGCCGTGCTTGAGGTGATGGCGTAAGAGGTCGAGGGACTCGTCGATGCCGCGGTGAAGATCGACATCGACCAGGCGATCATCATCGCCGCGCGAATAGTTGTGCAGCGCCTGGACGATCTCTTTGGTGCGACGCGCACCGCGCTGGATGACGCGCAGCATCTCCCGAACCTCTTCGGCCGCACCGTTGCCTTTCTTGCCCGGGCGGATGAGCTCTTCCAGCGTCGCCTCGAGCGGCCCGGCGGTGTTGACCACTGCGTTGACCGGGTTGTTGATCTCGTGCGCAATCCCGGCCACCAGGCGGCCCATCGACGCCATCTTCTCGGCGCGCACGAGCTCGTCCTGGGTACGCTTGAGCGCTTCGAGCGCGCCGTGCAACTCCTGGTTGCGCCCCTCGAGCTCGGCGGTGCGTCGCGCCACCTCCTGTTCGAGTGAAAGGTTGATCTCCGTCGAGGAACGCAGCTTTTCGTTGAGCGCGCGCCGCATCTCCTCGAAGGCATAGGTGAGGCGCCCCACTTCGTCGGCCTCTCCGGCGGCGTAGACCACCGGGCGGTTGAGATCCCCCTTCGCCATCGCGTCGGCGCGCTGCTCGAGGCCGCGGATGGGCGCCGTGAGATCGGCGGCCACCAGCACGACGATCCCCATCGAAGCGCCGGCCAGCAGGACGAAGAAAAAAAGCAGTACTAGCACCTGCCGGTTGACCGACGCACCGCGCCCCCGATAGCCGGGGTAGAGGACGGCAATCGATCCTAGATCGCGGTGGCCTTCTCGACGGTAGAGGCGAGCGTAGGCGCCGCTGAGCTGTAGCTCGGAGATCTCCATCTGGCCGCTCTCGAGACGGCGCATCAACTGCTCGCCCGACCAGGGCAACGGCGGCGGCAGCGGATAGCCAAACCCGATCGCAGCTGCACTTCCGTCGGTGGGGAGATAGTAGAAGACGCCTTTGTCGCGCGCCGCTTCGTGCGCCTGGGTGCGCAGAATCGCAGGGATGTCCTCTTTCGGGTGGGCCTCCAGTTCACCGATCAGACCGGCGAGCCGCAACTCGCTCTCGCGCTGGATGAAGTTGGTGGCGAGGGTCTTGTATTGAACGAAGGACCAGAACAGCGATAGGCCGCAGGCAAAAAAGGTGAGGCCACCAAACGAGGCGAGCATCTTGATGCGCAAGGAAAGGGGGGTACGAACGGTGTCGGGAGAGGGGCGATGGCGGGTGGCCAGGTGCTGCAAGAGCGGCCGCAGCGTCGCGCGATGCCACAGCACTTCGTAGAGACCTACGCCGACGCTGACCACCAGGGCTTCACCTAGCATCAGGAGACCGTTTTCGCGGTCGAGGGCAAAGACCTGAGGCCCGAGGAGCACCACCAGCGAGGCTCCGAGCACTGCTACCACCAACTTGACCAGCGCCAGCTGGTAGGGCAGTGACTGCGCGGCCCGGTAGGCCTCGATGACCCGAGCATCGCTGCGAGGCAAAGTGGCCGCAGCGTCGAGATAGGCTTCGATGGGCCGGGTC
Source organism: Myxococcales bacterium (assembly GCA_023248875.1). Taxonomy (GTDB): domain Bacteria; phylum Myxococcota_A; class Polyangia; order Palsa-1104; family SHYY01; genus JAHFDT01. Next base: position 1,976 of record JAHFDT010000295.1, read on the forward strand.
AGGTGACGCGCCACCCGCAGCCAGGCCGCGGCCAGTGCCACCAAGCCGATCGGGAGGTAGGTTTCGAGCAGGATGTACTGCTCGAGATTGAGCGGTAGAAAGAGCCGAGTGAAGGCGGCGGCAGCCGAAACGGCCAGAGTGCCGGTGGCGAGCGAGGCGCGTACCAGGCGGCGCCGATAGAGATCGCGAAAGGGGCGCAGGGGATCGGCGTCGGCAAAGAGCCGCTCGCGCACCGGCTCCAGTAGCCGCGCATAGGCCAGTACCCGAAACAGCTGCGCGGCCAAGCCGTGTACCGATGCGATAACCAGGACGGTGCCAAGACGTGCGATCGGAAAACCGTGCCGCACCAGCAAGAGTCCGATCAGAGCCGCCGCGAGGCTACCGAGCGCAACCCGCGTCCAGGCCGCTCGGCGCGGGAGGGCGATGAGCGCCCGATAGGCCGCATCCAGGGCCGTCCGGTCGAGCGGCTCACCTACGCGGTGTTTGCGGATCGCCTGATCGATCGGACGGCGAAAGATCCGAAGGGCCAGCAGCCAAGCCAACCAGGCTGCGAAAAGAAGGGTCGGCGCCACGGTATGGAGCACGGCACGAGCCGCGTCGGAGAGCGTGAAGAGCGCTGCGAGCGGGAGCCCGACCACCAAGATCTCGACCCCGG
>JAHFDT010000137.1 GCA_023248875.1 Myxococcales bacterium
AAGCGCTGTCGGATGATCAGCTGTTCGCGGGCGTCCAGCGCTCCCAGGGCACGCGAGATCCCGATGCGGGCGTGCTCGACGAGCTCCCGCTCCGCCACCTCGCTCTCGGGTCCTCGTCGCTCATCGGCAATCCGGTCACCGCGCGTCTCCTCCGTGTCGGAGAACACCGGTTCGTCGAGCGACAGATCGCGCCGAGTGATCCGGGCCTCGATCGCCTCGAGCTCCTGCGGTCGAACTCCGAGTGCACGGGCCAGCTCCGGCACCTCCACCGGTTGGCCATTGCGCTCCAGGCGGTGGCGTTCCCGTCGCAAGCGGTAGAAACAGCGCTGCTCCGCTCGGGTCGTGCCAAACCGAACCAGGGACCAGGAGCGCCGAATGTGCTCCTGGATGTAGGCGCGGATCCACCACACCGCGTAGGTGGTAAATCGCACGCCCCGCTGCGGATCGAACCGTTTGACGGCGATGATCAGACCGAGGTTTCCCTCCTGAATGAGATCCAGAAGCCGCACCCCGTAGCTCCGATATTCCAGGGCGATCTTGACCACAAAGCGGAGATTGGCGGTGACCATCCGCCGGGCTGCAGCGACGTCGCGGCACCGCTGCCAAAGACCTCCCAGCTGGCGCTCTTCGACGGCACTGAGCAGAGGAAACCGTTCGAGCTGCCGAAGGTAACCGCTCAGTGCCCCCGCCGATCCGTCGTGAATTCGGCGTGCCATGGAGTTTTCTACTGCAGCCCATGTGCCGCACTGGTTCAAGGAAGGTCGAGATGCGCAACGGATTCGGCGAGCGACTGTTCCACCCTGCCGCGCAGCCGGTGGAGGTCCACCGGTTTGGAAAAAAAGGGCACCCCTTCGCGCAGGGCGACCTCCAGGCCCACCCCCAGACCGGAGATCAGGATGACCGCCAGCGAGGGGCAACGTAGCCGTGCCGACGCCACCACATCCTGGCCATCGATCCAGGGCATGGCCAAATCTGCAATCAGAAGATCGGCGCCATCCGCAGTGATCGCAGCGAGTGCGCGAATGGGATCGCTAAACGATCGGACCCGTCGATCGGGACCGGCCAGCGCCTGCGCCAGCGTTTCCGCAGCCTCGGCGTCATCGTCGACGACTACGATCGTCTTCATTCCAATGCAACTGAGGCAATCCACATGCCGTCCCAGTCCCCGTTCACCAGCTCCTTCCCGGGTGGCATGGGTCTCGCTTGGTTGGATCCCTATGGCGCTCGACCCCATTCCGCCGCGTCTCCCTACGGGGAACAAGTCCCCGCCCCGCTCCTGGCTGCTCTATTTGGGGCTGGGGCTGCTAGCCGTTCTGCTCCTAGCCCGGCCAGCTCCCACGGGAACACGCCTACCCTACAGCCAAGTCAAAGAGCGAATCGCCGCGGGAGAGGTGAGCGAAGTTCAACTCTCTCACGACCGTATCATCGCCATTCCGCGGACCGGAACCGGACCGCGCTGGTGGGCCCACCGGGTCGAAGATGCCCAGCTCGTGCCGCTCCTCGACCAGAAGCATGTGCCCTACACCGCCCTGCCAGAGAGTGACTGGCTGGGCAATGTCGTCGCTTTGTGGCTGCTGCCACTCGGACTGTTGGCGCTGTTCTGGATGTTCGTACTGCGTCGGATGAACCCAGGCGCCGGCATCATGTCCATCGGCCGATCGCGCGCTCGGCTCGTCCCCGAGGAGGGCACCGGAACTACCTTTCGTGATGTCGCAGGCGTCGATGAGGCTGTCGAAGAGCTGCGCGAGATCGTCGATTTCCTGGCCTCGCCCGAACGGTTCCGACGGATCGGCGGCCGCATCCCCAAAGGGGTGCTGCTGCTCGGTCCCCCCGGCACCGGCAAGACGCTCCTCGCTCGTGCCGTCGCGGGGGAGGCGCGCGTCCCCTTCTTTTCGCTGACTGGATCCGACTTCGTCGAGATGTTCGTTGGTGTCGGTGCTGCTCGCGTACGCGACCTGTTTGCGCAGGCCACCGCCAAGGCTCCCTGCATCATCTTCATCGATGAGCTGGATGCGATCGGTAAGGCGCGCGGCGTCACTACGTTCGCCGGCCACGACGAGCGCGAACAGACGCTCAACCAGCTGCTCTCGGAGATGGACGGGTTCGATCCTCGCCGGGGTTTGATCGTGATGGGGGCGACCAACCGCGCTGAGATCCTGGACAGCGCGCTGATGCGCCCGGGCCGCTTCGACCGCCAGGTGGTGGTCGATCGGCCGGATATCCGCGGGCGCGAAGCCATTCTGGTTCTACACGCTCGCCATGTGCAGCTCGGCGGTGATGTCGACCTGAAACGTGTGGCAGCGCTCACCTCCGGGTTTGCCGGTGCGGAGCTGGCCAACGTGGTCAACGAGGCCGCGCTCCTGGCAGCTCGCCACCACAAGGAGCAGGCCGAGATGGCCGACTTCAATGAAGCGGTCGAACGCGTGGTGGCCGGTCTCGAGAAAAAAAATCGCCGGATGAATGAACGAGAAAAGGAGATTGTGGCCCACCATGAAGCGGGCCACGCCCTCTTGGCCGAGGTCCTGCCGACCACCGACCGAGTGCACAAGGTGTCGATGATCCCACGCGGGATCGGAGCGCTCGGCTACACCATGCAGGTACCGCTGGAGGATCGCTATCTCCTGACACGGCCGGAGCTGCTCGACAAAATCACGGTTCTGCTCGGCGGCCGCGCCGCCGAACAGCTGATGTTCGGTGACGTTTCGACGGGTGCCCAGGACGACCTCCAACGTGCCACCGATCTCGCGCGGCGCATGGTGGTCCAATACGGGATGAGCGAGACGATCGGCCCACAGTCGTTGCGCGGAGAGGAGCTGCGCCCCTCTCCCTGGCTACCGCAACTCAACGGCCACGGTGAATCGCTCTATTCCGACCGAACGCGTGAGCTGGTCGACAAGGAGGTGACCGCGCTACTCGATCGCACCGCGCGCCGCGCAACGCGGCTCTTAGAGTTCAACCGCCAGCCACTCATGGCGTTGGCGACCCGGCTGCGTGACCGCGAAGTCCTCGATGGACCAGAGCTCCGTGAAGCCCTGACCGGCGCCAGCGCTCCCCCGCCCCTCGAATCCCCCGATGAGCAGGCCTGGGAGGCGGAGCTCGCGCATTGAACCAGTCGCCTTCGGAGACTTTCCACCGTTCGTTTCTCGAGTATCTCGAAGCGCTCCCCAAGGCGGCCCGCTGGTTCTGGCTCCTGGTGATCGCCAGCGGCGCCACGGCCGGGCTCGGCGCGGTCGGGCTGCTGCGTTTGCACCATCTAGTCCAGCAGCTGGTCTGGCCTCACGGCGCCACCTTCATTCAATCGGTCGCCGCCGCCGGAGTGCTGCGACGGATCCTCCTGCCCACGTCCGCGGGCCTCCTCGTGGTGCTGGTCTCGCAGACGACCGGTAGGCCCCTCGGAGGTCATGGCACCGCGGGGATCATCGAGGCCATCTGGCACCGATCCGGCCAGCTCCGCTTCGCCCGATCGCTGATGCGTGGGATCATCTCGATTCTGGCCGTCAGCCTCGGGGCTTCGCTCGGACGAGAGGGGGCGCTCATCCAGATCGGCGCAGCCTCCTCCTCCAAACTGGCCGAACTGACCAAACTCCCTCCCGAACACATCCGCCTCCTGGTCGCGTGCGGGGCCTCGGCCGGCATCGCCGCCGCCTACAACGTGCCCATCGGCGGCGCCCTCTTCGGCCTCGAGGTCCTGCTCGGTAGCTTTGCCTTCGAGCTGTTCGGGCCGGTGGTCGTCAGCTGCGTAGTCGCGACGCTGATCTCCCGAACCCTCCTCGGCAGCTATCCCAGCTATCGCGTTCCCAGCTACGTCTTCATGCGGCCGATCGAACTGTTACGCGCGCTGGCAGTGGGGCCACTCCTCGGACTGGCCGCAGCCCTCTTCGTACGGACCATCGACAGCGTGGCGGCGCTGTGCGATCGGATCCCCCGCAGCCTCTCCCCGCTTGTCCCCCTCTTCGCGCTCGCACTGGTGGGCAGCGCATCGCTCGGATGGCCCGAGCTCCTCGGCAATGGCTACGACACCGTCGATGCTGCACTCCTGGGCCGCGTTTCCCTCCACCTCGCGCTCCTGCTCCCGCTGCTCAAGCTCCTCGCGAGCGCGCTCTGCGCCGGTGCCGGAGTGCCGGGCGGCCTCTTCACTCCCTCGCTGTTCTACGGCAGTTTGATCGGCAACGCACTCGGCCAGCTGACCCAGCCGCTCGTCGGTGACAGTGCCCCTTCGGGAGCCTTCGCCCTGCTGGGCATGGGCGCCGCGCTGGCCGGGACCACCCACGCCCCGATGACCGCGGTGGTCATGATCTTCGAATTGACGGGCGACTACAGCCTGATTCTACCTCTCATGCTGACCTGCACGCTTTCGGCTGCGGTGAGTCGACGATTCGAACCCGATTCGCTCTATACCTCCGCCCTCCGTCGCCGCAATGTTCAACTTCCCGCCATGCCGCGGCCGGAGTGGCTGCAGCGCAAGCCGATCCACGAGCTCATTTCCGCGTCGGTCGAGAGCGTGCCGCCGAGCCTGCCAGTGCGAGAGGTGATCCTGCGTCTACTGGATCTACCGCGGGGAGTGGACCTGTATGTCGTCGGGGAGCAACAGGAGCTACTCGGCGTGCTCCACCTCGAGCAGCTCTTGCGCATTCCTCTGTCAGCACGCGCCAAGCTAGCCCGGGCCGATGAGGTGATGGAGACGCGGCTCACCCCGCTGGTGCTCAGCATGTCGCTCGCCGAAGCGGCAGCCCAGTTTGCCAGCACCGAACTCGAGCACCTGCCCGTGGTCGGCGTGGCGCGACAAGTAGTCGGCACAGTGTCCAAGAACGAGGTGCTGCGATATGGAACGTTTTAGCTACCTCCGCAACGTGAAGTAGAGATCCGCGCTGCCGATGCCCGCGTCACCGAAAGTCGTATCGAGCCGCAGTTGACGGGCGAAGCGCCACTCGATGGTCGCCTGGTTGCTGTTCTGTGGCCCCAGGGGATTAGCGACGCCAAACTGGTGGGTGTAGCTGAGGTAGATTCGGCTGCTGAGGTACTTTCCCACCTCCACCCGTGTGGTAGAAAAGCCCTCGGCCGAGGATTCGACCCGGAGAACATCGATCGGCAGCCCCGGTAGGAGCTGCTCTTTAAGCGCCGAAACGATCAGGCCGGGGAGGCTCGCGACCGCTGCGCTGTCTAGAGATCCCTCGCTGACGGGTCGGTTCGGCTCGCCCGAGACCAGGAGCGATACCAACTCGGCGCGGTCGTAGCGCGGCGGCTCGGAAGAGAGCTCGAGCTGCGGAGCACGCAGGGTGCCAAACAGCCCGACCCACAGATCCGCTTCGTGAAGATGGCGCACGAGACGGATATCGATCCCGGGATTGATCGGGCGCTCCCCAGCGAAATCCAAGCGCGCCCGCTCGATGGTAAAGCGGCGCCCCAGCAGATCGGCCCAGCCGCCGCTCAGGCTCTCCAGTGTCCCCACAAGGGAGAATCCCCGGCCCTGCGGCGCGGTGAGTTCCAGGGAACCACCGATACGCGCTTCGAACTCGCGGGTGTGCACGAGGAGGGGATCGCCGAACGCGATGGCGACCGCGATGTGCCGATCCGGATGAGCTACCACCGGCGACGGCGACTGACCGACAAAAAGCAGGTCCTCCAGTGAACCCAAGGGCTGTAGCGCCCGATGGCCCCACTGATCGGGCAATCGGAGCTTGCCCTCTGCGACACGTAACGTTCCCGCGTAGCCATCGCCGGTGTGCACGAGCGTCAACCGCAGCCGCGCCTCCACCTCCACAGCACCGGCCGGCGTGATCACGGAAAAGTGCTCCGCCTCCGCCCGCAACTCCATGCGATTCAGCCCCCCGTCCTCAATCCTCGCTTCACCCCGGCCCGTGATCTGGCCGCGCCCCGAGGCGGCCGTAAAGCCGTCGATCCAGAGCCGATCGGGCTCGAGTCGAGCGTCCAGCCGAAGCGCGCCCCAGCGACCGTAGGGCGTGGGCCAGCTTGGCACCGACAGACGAAGCTTGCCCCGGAGCTGGGACTCGCCATCGTACTGAAGATGCAAATGGACCGCGCTGCTACGAACCGGCCCCGCCTGCACCCCTTCGCCCTCGAGATCGATCTCGCCGCGCAGCCGCCCCCGATTCCGCGCCAGCCGCCCCTGGCCCTTCACCTGTCCCCTCAACCCCTGCCACCCATCGCTGGCGGTGCGCGAAACCAGCGCCCCGATCTGGCTGAGATCGGTGCCGACCAACTCGGCGGTGAGCGCAAAATCGCTGTGCGGCGCCCAGGTTCCCTGCGCGGTCAGACGCACCCCGGGTGCCGAGAGCACCGCCTCTTCGAGCGAGAGACGATCGCTGTGCGGCTCTCCGTGCAGCCGAATCGCCACCTGGATGGGCAGCTCGATCCGCCCCTCTTGCACCGTCACATGGCCCTGGGCCCGTCCCTTCCCGATGAGTACACGCCACGGTGAATCGCTGGTTCCCGCCGGCAAGGAGTCGAACATCGCTGGCAGATTCCAGCGACCCTCTCGGCCGCGCTGAAGATGAACCTCCGCTCCATCGATCGCGATCTCGTCGAGCACGAGCCGATGGCGCGCCAGGTCACCGAGCCGATACCGCGCCGACAGGTGTTTGATCCGCACCACGGTATGCCCCTCGCGGTCGCGCAGCTCCACGCCATCGAGCACCAGCTGGCTCGTCAGATCACCCCCGACCTGCTCGAGATGGAGCGTGCCATCGAGTCGCTCGTCCACCGAGCGCTCGATCACCCGCTTTACCCGTTGTCGCCCCCAGCTGCTGCGGGCGACGTAGACCCCCGCCATGGCTAGCATCATGAGCGTAGCCACCATGCCGATCAGCATCCAGGCAAGCGCGCGCATTCAAAAGGCCTCCCCAATACTGAGGTGGAACGCAAAGCGCGCACCGGGATCGGGATGTTCGAGGCGATTTAGTCGAATGCCCAGGTCGGCCCGCAGCGTGCCGATCAGCGTACGATAGCGCAGGCCAGCACCGACGGCGACATGGAGCTTGCGCAGAGCGATCGAAACATCGGGCACGTCTCCTGCGTCACAGAAGAGTGCCCCACCCAGCGACGATCGGGGCCATCGCACGAGCAGGACCCGCAGCTCGAGCTGCGCCAGCAGCAGCCGATCGCCGCCCACGGGAATCGGGGCAGTGGCGCTGCTCGGCACCTGCGGTGCCAGTCGGTGGTAGTTGAAGCCACGATGCGAATCGGGGCCACCGGCATAGAATCGACGGGTGATGGGGCTACCGCTCGCGCCCTCCGTGAAGATGCGTCCATAAAGAAGATGTGCCGCAACGACCAGCCGTCCACCGAGCGGGAAGTAGAGTCGTCCATCGGGCTCGATCCGCTGGTAGTCGAAGCCGCTGCCCAAGAGAGTGCTGCCCCCCTCTATACTCAGCTGAAGGCGAAGGCCGCGACTCGGATCCATCGGCCGATCGCGGAGGTCAACGATGGCGGTGCCCGCCACATAGGACAGCAGATAGGGATCGGTGAAGCCAAAGAAGCGACGCGCTGAGCTGGGATCCTCGAGGAATTGGGGAGCTGTGTCGAAGAACTGCAGCCGCTGGATCTGGTAAGCGAGGCTGAGCAAAATCCGTTCTCTGGCCAGAGTGTAGGTCAGGCCGAGCTCGCCCCGCGGGCCGTGGAATCGGAATGCGTAGTCGATGCCGACGTCGTAGGCCACTCGGCCCTGAAGGCCGAGATGGGGCACGCCCAGATCGGGTTGAGTGAGTGCCACCATGGCCGTACCCGCCGGCCCCTGGCGCTGCGATGAGAAGAGGTTCGGAAAGGCCACGTAGGCCGCTGAGACCGATAAGCGCAGAGTGCGGAGACCCCCGAGGAAATTGCGCCGCGTGTAGAGCGCCCGCAAGTGCGCCTCCTGACGATCGCGTTCGATTCCCAGGCCCCCTCCCAGCGAAAGCTCGTGGGGCGGCGTGGGTTTTACGGTGATCACCACGTCGGCCAGATCGGGCCGCGCGGGGCTCGCGACGTAGTCGACGTGAACCGCGCTGAACAGCCCCAGGCCATAGAGGCGATCGCGCGTGGCTTCGAGCAGCAGGGGGTCAAACCGGTCGCCCGAACGAACGGCCGCATGCCGAAGGATGGCCGCTGGGTCGGCTCCCTGGACCGTCACTTCGCCCCACGCCGCCAAGGGCCCCGGCTGGACAGCGAGCACGATATTCGCAGTATGGGCCGCGCGGTCGACGTAGGCGGTACCGCTCACCGTAGCAAAGGCATAACCGACCCCACGCAGGCGTGCGGCGATGCCCCCCTTGGCGGCCAGGTAGTCGCCATGGACGAAGGGCTGTCCGGTTCGAATCGGCAGATCCGCCAGCGCGACGCGCGCAGTCGCTTGGGGCAGCGCCTCCAGCCCTTGGACCTCCACACCGACGATCTGCGTGGCCGGCCCCTCCTCAACGACGAACTCCAGCAGCACCGATCCGTCTCGAGCGGACTGGGTAGCTAAGATGGTGACACGTGCAAAGAAGTAGCCGTGCGCGGCATAGAGGGCCTCGATCCGCTGATGGTCAAGCTCCGCCACCGCGGGATCGAAATGCTCGCGCGGCCGCCACGGCAGTGACGAGCTCTCCGATAGCGCGATGTGGGTAAGAATCTTACCAGCGAGAAGGTGCTCATTACCGGTGATCTCGATGCGGCGCAGCCAGGGACCGCCGACTGTGCTCGTGCACCCACCTACACCCACCAGGAGGGCGATCGCACCCCAGGAATTGCAACCAGACACCTTACTAAGAGGTGCACCGAACGTGCCCAAGGAGTACAATCGCGGCTGTGACTGGATCTGTCTCCGACGACCCCGCCGAGCTGGTGGTCGACCCACTGCTCGGTCAGCGTGTGGGATCCTATCTTGTGACGGATCGCCTTGGTGAAGGTGGGATGGGTACGGTCTACCGCGGTGTCCAGCCGGAGATTGGCAAAAAGGTTGCGCTCAAATTCTTGAGCGCTCACCTCAATGCAGTGCCCGAGGTGGTAGCGCGCTTTTTCGACGAGGCGAAGGCGGTCAATCTGATCGGCCATGAAAACATCGTCGACATTTTCGATTTCGGTCGCACCACCGAGGGGCGCAGCTATTTCGTGATGGAGCTGCTCGAAGGCCCTGCGCTCGAAAAGACGCTTGGTGATGTGATCGCCCTCTCCCCCGCGCGCGCCGTGGAGGTCGCCACGCAGATTGCCAGCGCCCTCGCCGCGGCCCATGCGACCGGCATCGTCCACCGCGACCTCAAACCCGACAACGTTTTCCTCGTTCGACGAGCTGGTCGCGAAGACTTCGTCAAGCTGCTCGATTTTGGCATCGCCAAACTCTCCATGGGCGGTGATGGCACTTCCGAGCGCCGCACCCAGAGCGGGATGATTCTAGGCACGCCCGGCTACATGGCCCCCGAACAGGCCAGCGGCGACACCGTCGACGCCCGAGTGGATGTGTATGCGCTGGGAGTGATGCTCTACCGCATGCTAGCGGGGAAACTTCCGTACGATGGCGCGACCTTTGCCGAGATCCTACGGCGGCAACTGACCGAAAGCGCTCCCCTATTGGGGATGGTCCGTGCGGACGTGCCGCTGGCGCTGGGTGAACTGGTGGGCCAGATGCTCGAGCGGTCACCCGAGGCGCGCCCACAGACGATGGAGGAGGTGGTCACCTCGCTCCAGAGCATCAGCTGCCGCGGCAGCTTGGGGCAGGGCATCGTTTGGCAAGAATTCGACGAGCGGCCGCCGGTGCGCCGTGCGCCGCGCTGGTTGGTCGGAGGGCTGCTTCTAGCCGGGCTGGGCGGAGCGGGGGTTGTAGCGATGCGGCGGATGATGGCCACCGCCGTAGCCACCCCGGCCGCAACACCACCACTCACGCCGTCAGCGTCGCCGACTCCGTCACCGTCGCCATCACCGACTCCGCCACCGATTCCGTCAGCGTCGCCGACTCCGTCACCGATTCCGATTCCGTCACCGTCGCCGACTCCGTCACCGTCGCTGTCACCGGAAAGCAAGCCCTTCACCCTCCATGTCGAAAGCGACCCTCCGGGC
>JAHFDT010000138.1 GCA_023248875.1 Myxococcales bacterium
ACAGGCGGCACAAAAGCGACCACCGGCACCACCGTCGGAGACACCACCGGCTGCGCCACCGGCAGTAGTGCGTGCAGCTCGATCACCTTGCCTGCTTCCAGCTGCACCGTCTGCGACCAGTTGCGTCCCGCTGCACGTACTTCGACGACATGCTGCCCCCCCGTGATCCCCTCCACCTTGAGCGGAGTCGGATTCGGCAACGCCGTGCCATCGAGCCACGCACTGGCATGGTCGGGCTCCGAGTAGAGTACAAAACCTGCCGTCAGCGGAGGCTGAACTACTGTCGGAGTCACCCAGGTCGCCTGCTGCGGCTTCGCCCCGAACTCCCTTTTCCACAGCGCGACCGCCCCCGTACCCAATCCCAAGATCAATGCGCCCGCGCTGGCAATCCACAATCCGCGCCGCCGCGAGGTGGGTCGCCCCGCCACCTGTCCGGGCACCGTCGTCACCGTGTTTTCGGTCCGCAGAATCGGCGATAGCCCGGTCGTACCGGAACCCGGCCGTTCAGTGGGCACCGATGAAACAGGAATGGTACTCGCCTCGCTCGCCGCAGCTCCCACCACGCCGGGCACTGCCTCTCCCGGGAGATCGACGTCGGTATCGGTCGGCTCGCCCTCAATCAGATCGAAGGTATCCAGCTCCTGGGTCTTCTCTTTGCGTTCGCCGTAGACGTGGGTCTCTAGCTCCTCGAGCTCCCAATCGAGGTCCGGACGCGTACCCGGCGACGTCACATCGCCGGCGATGGTTTCCGCCTGAGCGGGAGCCACCTTACGGATGCTGGCGGTGGTCTGCGGCGGCATCGCCGGATACTCTTCGAGCCGTACCGCCTCATCCCCCATCTCCCGCGCCCACACCCGTTTCATCCACGCCGAAAGATCCTTGCGCGAATAGAACTCACCCGCCGTGTACATGAAGGCCTGCAGATCGTCGTGCAGGTCGATGGCATTCTGATAGCGATCGTCGACATCCCGCGCGAGCGCCTTGAGCACAATTCGCTCGAGCTCCTCCGGAATGCGTCGGTTGTAGGTCGAAGGGGGCACAATCTCGACGTTGCGTACCTTTTCCAAGGTTGCAAAATCGCTCTCTCCGACGAACAGCCGTTCGCTTGTCAAAAGCTCGTACAGCACGATCCCGACGGAAAAAATATCGCTACGCCGATCCAGCGGCAGCCCGCGCACCTGCTCTGGCGACATGTACCCGAACTTGCCCTTGAGAATGCCCGCCTGCGTCTTCGAAGCCTTGCCGACGCTCTTAGCGATACCAAAATCGATCAGCTTCACCTCGCCTTCGTACGAGATGATGAGGTTTTGCGGCGAGACGTCGCGGTGGACCAGCGATAGCTCCTGCCCGGTTGCGTCCTTCTTGTTGTGTGCATAGTCGAGCCCTTCGCACACCTTCATGATGATGAAGCAGGCCTGCGCCATCGGCATGGTCGTGCTGCCCGCTTCCGGGCGCTGCTTGCAACGGTCGAACAGCGCCCGCAGATCCTTGCCCGGCACATACTCGAGCGCGATGTAGAAGGAGCCCTCGGCCTTTCCTAGATCGAAAATCTGGCAGATGTTGGCGTGGCTCAACTGGACCGCGATCTTCGCTTCGTCGATGAACATCGAGATGAACTCTTTGTCCTCGGCGATGGCCGAAAGGATCCGCTTGACCGCCAGCAGCCGCTCAAATCCCTCGACTCCGTAAGTCTTGGCGCGAAACACCTCCGCCATCCCCCCGACGTTGATGCGGTCGAGAAGCGAGTACTTACCGAATTTGACCGGCTTCCTCACGAGTTAGGAAACATAGCAGGCAGAGCGCGTGCGCTCAACTGTTGCCTCGAGAACTCTATTGCCCTGTGGCGTGCCCTGTGGTGCAATAGCTTTTCTTGACCTGTCAACAGACCAGCCCGTATCGTCAACCGATAATCGAAGGGAGAACCTATGGTTAAGCTCTCGGCTCGATTTGGCTTTGGCGTGGCGATCATCGCCGCGACCCTCGGCGGCCTCTTCGCCTTGGGGGTGCCAGAGCCGCAAGGCTGCGGCGGTACCGCGATGGAAGAAGCAGGGGGAAAGCTCACCGGCGAAGCATTGCGAATCCAGTGCGGCAACCAGCGGGTCAACCCTAAGACCAATGCCAACCACTGCGGCCTCTGCGATCACAGCTGTCTCGGTGGAACCTGTTCAAAGGGTCAGTGCCAGCCGATCGCTCTGGCACGTCAGCAACGGAAGGCCGACTATCTGGCAATCGACGCCACCAACGTCTATTGGACCTCCCCTGACACCGGCACGGTGCAGAAGGTTCCACTCAACGGCGGTACCCCCATCAATTTGACCATCGAGCAGTACGGCTGCGCGAATCTCACGGTGGATGCAACTAGCGTCTACTTTACAAAAGCAAATCGTACCAGTTTGTACAAAGCTCCCCTTAGCGGTGGCTCCACCGAGACGCTTAAGGAAGGGGACGAAAATTCGCATCCTGATCACCCCCAAACGCTGTTCCTGATCGGCGATTGGGTCTATTGGTCCGTCTATGAAACAGTTCTTCTGACTACCCAGAAGAGCACCGGAACCACCTATACCAAGGTCCAGGACTTCTCCCAGCGCTTTTTCAGAGGTGGCGATAACTCGGTCTTTTGGTCAGGGAGAAATCACAACCTCGAACGGATCACACCCAATGGCTCTCGATCCCCAACCTACGATGTCTTTCCTACTCGGCCGGGTTCATACTATTATGAGAATGCGGCCATGGCGGGTGACTTGAACAATATGTACTACTCTGGCGACGTCAATGCTGAATTCCAGGGCTATTCGGCGGGGTCCTTCCTCTATTCCATCCCGCTGTCGGGTGGGTCACCTCCCGTGCAGCTCGTCAGCGCACCGAACGGCGTCAGAGACATCGTGATCGACGGATCCTGGCTCTACTACATCGACAATCACGCCCACGATGATGGAAGCGATCTCCGAAGAGTCGACAAGTCGACCGGATTGGGCGCTACCACGCTGGTCACCTTTCCTTCGCCCAGGTACCGACCACTGAGATCGGGTGGCTACATCGTGGGTCATGAGCTGATTCCGGGACCGAATGGTGGCTTCACCGATCCGAAGCGCTTGGTGGTCAGCTCCGACGCGATCTATCTGGCGGCTGGCGACTCGATCTTGAAACTCGCCAAATAGCGGCATCGGGATCGTACACCTATTCGATCCAAACTCGCGTCATGCGGTCACCCTTGCGGATCTTATCGACCACTTCGATTCCGGAAACCACCTGCCCAAACACGGTGTGCTTACGGTCGAGGTGCGCCTGCGGCGAGTGACAGATAAAAAACTGGGACCCACCCGTGTCTTTGCCCGCGTGCGCCATCGACAGCGAACCGCGCAGATGCTTCTGCCTTTGGCCCGAAGTCTCACACTTGATCTTGTAGCCGGGGCCACCGGTGCCGGTGCCGAGCGGACAGCCGCCCTGGATCATGAAGTTATCGATCACGCGGTGAAAGGTCAGGCCATCATAAAAAGGATGTTTGGCCTTCGCACCGGTCTTGGGGTCGGTGAATTCGATCGTCCCCGAAGCCAGGCCGACAAAGTTTGCGACGGCACCGGGGGCATCCTCTTCGAATAGCTCGATCACCATTTCGCCCTTGTCGGTCTGGATGTGTGCTTTTTTCATGGGAGCTCCTGAGTGTGAAGGGAGATTTTATACCAGCAAGCTTAGCGCGAGGCGAGGGCTGCTGACGGATCGACGCGGGCCGCGGCGGCCGCCGGAAGGAGCGCGCCCATCAGGCAGGTGAGCACGGCGAAGCCCCAGATGGCGCCGCTCGTGATCGGCGAAAAATGGAAAAAGGTGTCCGGTTTGAAGGGAAACTCGGGAACGAAACGGGCGGCGGCCCAGTCGGCCAATCGCGCCGCAGCGAACGCCGCTGCCAAGCCCAGCGCACCGCCCACCGCACCGATAGCCGCGGCCTCACCGAGCAGCAGCCGATGGATATCGCGGCGACTGGCACCGACCGCGCGCATCACGCCGATTTCGCGGCGCCGCTCAGCCACTGCGCGGAAAAAAGTATGCGCAATATTCAGCGCTGCGACCGCTAAAATGGCGAGTGATACCAGCACGAACAAAAGACCGATCAAGGTGATGGCAACGCCCGCTCGCTCGGCGCCGGTGTCGACGATCGCCAGCCCCAGTGCGCGCGCGGCGGCGGCGATCCCGGTAATCGCCCCCTTGTCGGCCACTTCGACGGTCACGGAGCTGTAGCCGGCCGCCGCCATGGTTCCAGCATACTCCGCGTTCCAGCGCTGCACATAGGGGAGCGGAAAGGAGACGCCGACCGGCATGGCGCGGTCGCTGATACCCACCAGCATCACGCGGCGCTGGCGCGACACGCTCCGCGCTGCTGAAGCCCCCAAAAAAGATGCGCCTAGCTCGACGGTGAAGGTGAAGCCACGAAAGCGCGAAGCGAGCAGATCGCCCACTCGCGGCAGGCCGTGCGCCGGGGCAAAGCCGCTGTTGTAGAGCTCGAGCAGAACGCGCGAGATGATCACCGGCACCGGCCGCTGGCACTGATGAACATCCCAGGCGCAATACTCGCCCGGCTGCTTGCAATCGCCATCGGCGTTGCAGACCTCATGCGGTCCGCTTTCGAGATCGGCGAAGGGTTCCGGGCCAAAGCGCTCGGAGGCCACCGCCGCTGGATCGAGGCCTTCGCCCAGCACCTCGGCGAAGCGATTCGTACCAAACAGTTGGGCACCGCCCCAGGCTTTCGCCGGAAAGGCGAGACGCATCCGCGGGGCCACCGATCGCACGCCCGGCAGCGCCGCCAGCTCGCGCACCACATCGTCGCCGATCGGCCGCGGCCCGCTGCCAAAGAGCGGCAGATCGAAGCTCGCCTTGGCTGGTTCGATCTCGATGCGGTCGATGTGGAATACCCGACCGAGCACGGTTTCGCGCACGCCCGCGGCCAGCGCAATAAAGAAAGACAGCGCCGCGATGCCGAGCGCAATGCCGAAGATCGAGAGCACAAATTCCCGTCGCGAACGGCGGAGATTCTGCACCACCAATTTGAGCCACGCGTCGCGCCTCATCCAGAAGCCTCAGAAGAAAGCAGGCGCCCATCTTCGAGCTGGATCACGCGCCGCGCCGCGCGCGAGATGCGCTCTTCGTGGGTGACAATCAAGAGCGTCAGCCCATCGCCATGGAGCGCCTGAAAGAGCTCCAGGATTTTTTGGCCGGTCTCGGTGTCGAGATTTCCCGTCGGCTCATCGGCCAAAAGCAGATCGGGGCGATGAAACAGCGCCCGCGCGATCGCTACGCGCTGCTTTTGCCCGCCCGAAAGCTGCCCGGGCAGCTTAGTGGCGAAATCGGCCAACCCGACGCGGTCGAGCGCCTCGCGCGCATCGCCCACACGCTTCGCTGTGGCAAAGAAGGCCGGCAGCGCCACATTCTCGCCGCAGGTCAAATGGTCGAGCAGATGGAACGACTGGAACACCAAGCCCACCCGACGGTTGCGAAAATCGGCCAGCTCGCGATCTCCCAGCGTCGCCAGATCCAGCCCCAGCACCCGCGCGCTGCCCCGAAAGGCCCGATCGAGGCCACCGATGATATGGAGCAGAGTCGATTTTCCCGAGCCTGAACGACCGACCAGCGCCACCAGTTCGCCGCGCCCGAGCGAGAGCGAAATCCTGCGCAGCACCGGTTCGCCGTCGAATTCCTTGTCGATTCCCGAGAGAACTACGATTGCGTCGGCCAGCACCGCCCTAACAATGCAGCCCGGCTACGGCAACGTCAACCTGCTGGACCCTTTGCCACTACAGCCGACTGGCCAAACGCCCAGAATTAGTGGAAAATAGGAAAATGGTGCGGGTGTGCCTCGGCTGGGTCATTCTCTCCTGGGGGTTAGGGGCTCGCGCCGATATCACCAACTGGACCCAGAATTCGCCGACCAGCTCGCCCTCTGCGCGCTATGCCGTCGGCATGGCTTTTCGCATCGGCGCCTCCCGGACGATCCTGTTTGGCGGCGCTTCCGTCTCCGGAATGGTCACCACCTACTACAACGACACTTGGCTCTGGAATGGCACCGACTGGACCTCGCAGAGTCCCAGCTCCAGCCCCGGAACGCGCGGCGGTATGGGGTTTGCCACCGACACCAGCCGCCAGGCGACGGTGCTCTTCGGCGGCGTCAGTTTGACGGGCAACAACAACGACACATGGGAGTGGAATGGCAGCAACTGGTCTTCCCTGAGCCCCAGCAGTAGCCCCGCTGCGCGCCAGTACCCCATGATGGTCTACGACAGCAGCCACAACTACACCTATCTGTTTGGCGGCAACGGCGCCAGCGGCTACCTCAACGATACTTGGCGTTGGAACGGCAATAACTGGAGTTCGCTCAGCACCACCTCCTCTCCTTCGACCCGTGAGCATGGTGGCATGTCCTACGATAGCAGCCGTGGCCGCGTGATGCTTTTTGGCGGCTATGATGGGAATGGTCTCGGCCAGACCTGGGAGTGGAACGGCACCGACTGGACCTCGCTCAACCCATCCTCCACCCCTTCGACCCGCAGTGCGCCCGGCATGGTTTACGACGTCAAACGGGGTGTGACTGTCCTTTTTGGTGGCTCCACGGGCCCCACCGCCTTCTCGAACGATACCTGGGAATGGGATGGCACCAACTGGAGCTCGCGGGCTCCGACCAGTTACCCCTCGACCCGCGCCTTCGCTGGCGCGGCGTATGATACCCACAACAGTCGAATGGTTCTCTTTGGCGGCACCGGGCTCCTCGGGGCAAACAATGAGACCTGGTACTACTCCTGTACGTCCGGTTGTTCGACCTCGCTACGGATCTACGACCTGTCCGCGACCCGCGAGCGCGACGGGGTAACGGTGCGCTTTCGGGCAGGCTACGATCCGGAGCTGATTCGCCTGACCGTCGTGCGCCTCTCCGGGGAACAGCGTGGTATCGTCGGTTCGGCGCTGGGCCCGGCTTTGGATGCCACTGAACAGCAGTTCGAGTTGCATGACCCGGTGCTGCTCACGGACGCGCGCTACCTCGTCGAAGCGCAGCGACTCGACGGATCGGTGGAAAACTTTGGACCGCTGGTGCCATCCGATGCGCAGCGCCCCCTCGGCGCCTGTGCCGCCGGGCGCACGCGTGGGGCGATTGTTCTGGGGCTTATGCTGTTTGGCCTCTGGTGCCGCCGACAGGTAACCTATCGCCGCTAGTGTGGTAAGTCGCTGCGAGGTGGTGGATAATTACAGGAGTGCGTCCTCTTTTCGGCCTGCCTCTCCTGCTCTTCGGACTCGCTCGCGCCGATATCACCAACTGGACCCAGAATTCGCCGACCAGCTCGCCCTCTGCGCGCTATGCCGTCGGCATGGCTTTTCGCATCGGCGCCTCCCGGACGATCCTGTTTGGCGGCGCTTCCGTCTCCGGAATGGTCACCACCTACTACAACGACACTTGGCTCTGGAATGGCACCGACTGGACCTCGCAGAGTCCCAGCTCCAGCCCCGGAACGCGCGGCGGTATGGGGTTTGCCACCGACACCAGCCGCCAGGCGACGGTGCTCTTCGGCGGCGTCAGTTTGACGGGCAACAACAACGACACATGGGAGTGGAATGGCAGCAACTGGTCTTCCCTGAGCCCCAGCAGTAGCCCCGCTGCGCGCCAGTACCCCATGATGGTCTACGACAGCAGCCACAACTACACCTATCTGTTTGGCGGCAACGGCGCCAGCGGCTACCTCAACGATACTTGGCGTTGGAACGGCAATAACTGGAGTTCGCTCAGCACCACCTCCTCTCCTTCGACCCGTGAGCATGGTGGCATGTCCTACGATAGCAGCCGTGGCCGCGTGATGCTTTTTGGCGGCTATGATGGGAATGGTCTCGGCCAGACCTGGGAGTGGAACGGCACCGACTGGACCTCGCTCAACCCATCCTCCACCCCTTCGACCCGCAGTGCGCCCGGCATGGTTTACGACGTCAAACGGGGTGTGACTGTCCTTTTTGGTGGCTCCACGGGCCCCACCGCCTTCTCGAACGATACCTGGGAATGGGATGGCACCAACTGGAGCTCGCGGGCTCCGACCAGTTACCCCTCGACCCGCGCCTTCGCTGGCGCGGCGTATGATACCCACAACAGTCGAATGGTTCTCTTTGGCGGCACCGGGCTCCTCGGGGCAAACAATGAGACCTGGTACTACTCCTGTACGTCCGGTTGTTCGACCTCGCTACGGATCTACGACCTGTCCGCGACCCGCGAGCGCGACGGGGTAACGGTGCGCTTTCGGGCAGGCTACGATCCGGAGCTGATTCGCCTGACCGTCGTGCGCCTCTCCGGGGAACAGCGTGGTATCGTCGGTTCGGCGCTGGGCCCGGCTTTGGATGCCACTGAACAGCAGTTCGAGTTGCATGACCCGGTGCTGCTCACGGACGCGCGCTACCTCGTCGAAGCGCAGCGACTCGACGGATCGGTGGAAAACTTTGGACCGCTGGTGCCATCCGATGCGCAGCGCCCCCTCGGCGCCTGTGCCGCCGGGCGCACGCGTGGGGCGATTGTTCTGGGGCTTATGCTGTTTGGCCTCTGGTGCCGCCGACAGGTAACCTATCGCCGCTAGTGTGCCTTGATTGCAGATCTCTTGCGATGCATGGCGGCCGACGCAACTTCTGCTCCGGTCGGCCGATAATTTCTACAGGGCATCAGTTGACAGAACCCCTCGGCAGCCAGAACATGGAGCCACCGTGCCAGCTCAAACTCGTGTAAGCGATGCTGCCAAGTGCGATGCCTGCAAACATGGCTGCCCCGCCTGTCCCCATCCGGTCGTCGGCCCCGCCATCGAGGGTTCGCCCGACGTCAATATCAATGACCTTCCGGCGGTCCGAAAGGGCGACCACGGGATGTCGGTTCCCTGCTGCAATATCAATATGTGGGAGGCCACCGCCGGCTCCGGCACGGTGTTCATCAATGGCAAGGCCGCGGTGCGCAAAGGCGATGCTACCAAGCACTGCAATGGCGGCGGCAACGGCACGACCATCGCAGGCAGCGACAACGTAAACGTCGGTGATTAACCCCATTGACATCGCCCCGGGTGGCGAAACTGGTAAACGCAGGGGACTTAAAATCCCTAGCCTGGAAACGGGCGTGTGGGTTCGACTCCCGCCCCGGGGACCCATAAAAAAAGGCCCCACGCCGATCGACGTGGGGCCTTCAAAATAATCCCGGCGGCGTCCTACTCTCCCACACGGACTACCGTGCAGTACCATCGGCCCTGGAGGGCTTAACGACCGAGTTCGGGATGGGATCGGGTGTGACCCCTCCGGTAAAGCCGCCGGAAACCTGAAGACGCGTGCCCAACGAACGATCCATGCCCATCTACTGCGTTGCTCGCTCCGCGCGCTCGGTCACGTACCTGTGTACGCTCCCTCGCGTGCTCGCTCGCGCCTTGTAGCTGGGCACGCCTCGTTCGATGTGCCTCAACCTTGTATTTATCGCAAAGCGTCCTTCGGCTTCGCTCAGGACATTCGGATCACCCGATTGACTGAGCTAGTCGAAGCTGGTTGAGCTCTTGCGCCCAACCCTGGCCTTCATCCCGCAGACCGCAAGCATCCACTTGCGACTGCAGAAAATTAATGATGGTCAAGCCTCACGGCCGATTAGTACTGGTTAGCTCCACGCGTTGCCGCGCTTCCACACCCAGCCTATCTCCTCGTAGTCTACGAGGGGCCTTGAGCGGGCCGAAGCCCGAGGGAAACCTAATCTTGTGGTTGGCTTCCCGCTTAGATGCTTTCAGCGGTTATCCATTCCCGACATAGCTACCCGGCGCTGCCACTGGCGTGACAACCGGAACACTAGCGGTCGGTCCATCCCGGTCCTCTCGTACTAAGGACAGATCCACGCAAGTTTCCTGCGCCCACGGCGGATAGGGACCAAACTGTCTCACGACGTTTTGAACCCAGCTCGCGTACCGCTTTAATTGGCGAACAGCCAAACCCTTGGGACCAACTTCAGCCCCAGGATGCGATGAGCCGACATCGAGGTGCCAAACCAC
>JAHFDT010000139.1 GCA_023248875.1 Myxococcales bacterium
GCGGGAGGTGGGTTTGAAGGTCGAGGCAGTCCAGATTGTCGGCGGCAAGTCTTGGCAGCACGTCGCTGATCCCAGAGCGAATCTGGCCGGTGATCCAGCTCGCCGCGTAGGTATAGCCGCTTTCGGCCGCATAGCGCGCGAGGGAAGCGCCCCGCTCGTAGCCCGCCACCTGGAGGTCGGCCTGGGCCGTAATGAGCATCGCCGAGGCGAGGCCGGCCATCAGCAGCGTGAGCAGGAGCACGACCAGAAGCGCGAAACCCCGGTGCGGATGGCAACGCCCCATATTAGTGAAATGGGACGCGCATGGAATAATCTTCTACGGACCGAACGGATTACACGAAATACGCTGAAATTACGTGGTTTTTATCCGTTGGGATGGTGAAACGTCTGGAGCCAGTCCCAAACCTCGGGGACCAAGCTGTTATCGATAGAATGGCCATATTTTCCGCCATCATACTCGTCGAAGTGGGTCTTGAGCATATGGCCGAGCGGTGCCAGCGTCTCCTGGAGCGAAAGCGAGTAGTCCTGCGGGACGATGCCATCCCAAGGATTGTGGACCAGGAACATCGGGAGCTTGCGCGTCGCCTTCTTGGAGAGCTTGTCGTAGACCACGCAGGAGTTGCCATACTGCGGCGAATCGGCGATGCAGCCGCCGGAGAATTCGACCGCGGCCGCATAGCGCGTCGGGTTGGTGAGCCCATGGCCTTGAACGAAGAAGGATCCGCCACTGTGGCCGCTGAGATAGACGCGGTCGAGATCGATGTTGTAGTGCTGACCGAGCTCCTCGAGCAGCTTGGCGACGAGCGCGCCATCGCGTGAGTCGCGGAAGCAGAGAAAGGGTTCGCCCTTGGGGTTGAGCTCAGGACAGGGGCCGCCCTCCAGGGCAACGGCGATGAGGCCCTCCTTGTTGCTGAGCTTGCCATAGACGTAGTCGATCTCGTCCTGGATCCCCGACGGAGCAGGTCGCCAGCCATGAAAATGGAGCACCAACGGGACTCCCTTTTCGCCGGTGTAGCCCTTCGGCACGTGCACGGCGTAGGGGCGGCCCGACCCCGCCAGCTCCGCCTCGTAGCTCCCCATCATACCGCCCTGGCCGGCCGAATAATGGTGCACCTCCGGGCAGGCGGTGGGGTCGAGCTGCACGCTCGTGCCATCCGCCGAGCAGACATAGCCCACGCCGCCCACACAGGCGGGGGCGCCACAAGCGGCATCGACCGATCCTTGGGAGACGGTCGCCGTGCAGCGACAGGGCGGGGTGCCATCCGGTCCCGTGGTGTTGCCACAACCACTCATCACCAGCACCGAGACTATTCCAAGCAGGCTTTTCACCGTCGATCCTCCCTCAAGCCCTCCCCTTCGCACAGTTCACGCAGCGCGTCAACCGTTCAATGCGGCGCTTCGACCGCGGCGATCGCGCCGGGGTTGAGCAGCACCAGGCACTCTCGCCCGTAGGTGTCGTAATGGGCCACCCCGGCGATCCCAAGCTCTCGGTAGAAGCGCTCTTCCGAGGGCGCACGAACCCAGGCGGCCTTAGTGGACAGCGGCCACCCCCCAGATGCAGGCAGCTGGGCAAAGCGATTCTCGGCCTGGGGACCGCGCAGCACGAGGTCGTTCTTTTTCCAGGCCGCGTAGACCTCTTGGTGCTTGGGATCATCCGGGTCGAACAGAATCATCCCCGGCTTGAGGCGAATCCGAAATGGCTGGCCCCCAAGATCGTTCCCGTACCAACCGGCCGGATCCTTGAGCGTCCAGATCCCCGGATAGCGCCCCCGCGGGATCCAGTCCTTGAGAACCGAAGGGAGCGGCTCCTGGGCCAGACGATGGGTCCAGTGCTGACGGTGATGCGGGTCGGTGACCTGGTGATAGACCACCGCGTCCCCCACTGCGGGGGCAGTCTGGCGCAGCGCCTCGCTCCAGACCCGCCGCAGCGCACGTCGCTCGGCGACCGCCGCCCGGATCGGGCTGGGCCTCTCTGCCCATGCCGATCCGGAGGAGGCGAGAAGCGCTGCAACAACAAGGAGAGAACGCTGGCCCATGCGCTGGCGCTAAAAGTTGAACTGCGGCTCCTGCAGCCGCGCCCCAAAGTCGCCCAGCTTCGGCCCGTAGACCGCGATGCCAAACACGCGCTCGTTGGCATCGTTCTCGAGCGAACGCTGAAAGCTGTGTGGACTCCAGTCATTGCCGCGCAGCCCGATCACTTGCCACAGCGGCTCACCCCGCTCGCCGATCGGCGCACCACACCAGGTCGAAGTGCAGTTGATCCCTTTGTCGGCGCCGAGGGCAGTGCGAATATGGCCCTTCTCCCAGTTCGCCCCGGCCAGCGCCTCGGGCCCCTGCTCCTGCCGCGCCAGTTCGATGTGGGCGCGCAGATTCTCCCCCTCTTTGGGGGAGAGCTGAATCATGGCACTGAAGAGCTTGTGGGCGCTCGGCCGCAGCCGGTCCCCCCACGAGCGCAGCCGCCAGTACTGGGAAACGTACTGGGTGTGGATGAGCTCGCCGTCGAACTTCGCGAGCGTGTGCATCGCGCCGGGCGTGCCGCTGTGCAGGATCTCGAGCACATTGCTCCCCTTGCCGGTCGTCCGTTCGATGGCGAGGAGTTCGTGGGGCCCCGAAGGGTTGACATACTGCCGCAGCACGCCCGACGGCAGCTGGCGTTCGTAGGCCTTCATCCCCGTCTGCCGCGCGGTCTGCTGAAGCGCAGCGCGAGCCGCCGGCGCCGTCGGAGCGGCCACCGCGAGACGCGCCACAGCGGTGAGGACTGCCAAGACCTGCCAATGTTTCCTTCGCGGAGCGCTCATGGCATCCCCCCTTTGCGTTAGAATTGAAATTTGGGCTCTTCCAGCCGAGCCGCAAAGTCACCCAGTTTCGGTCCGTAAACCGCGATGCCGAACACTCGGTCGTTGGCCTCGCCCTCGAGGGCGCGCTGGAAACCATGCGGATCGCCCGAGCTGTGGCCGAGGCCGAGCAGCTTCGACAGCGGCTCGCCCTTCTCGCCGATCGGTACACCGGACCAGGTGGAGGTGCAGTTGATCCCCCGGTCGGCGGCAAACGCGTTTTTCATGTGAGCAGTGCCCCAGTCGCCGTGCGGCTCTGGCCCCTGTTCCTCGACTGCCAACCGGATCTGGGCGCGCAGATTGGCCGCCTCTTTGTCAGTGAGCTGGATCATCGCACTGTAGAGCTTGTGGGCGCTCGGCCGCAGCCGGTCGCCCCACGAACGCAAGCGCCACTTACTCCAGTTGGAGGTCTGGGTGTGGAGCAGCTGGCCATCGAATCTCGCCAGGCTGTGGGTAGGAGCGCCGGGATATCCGAAGTGCATGATCTCGAGCACATTGCTCCCCCGAGCCGTCGCCCGCTCGAGGGCTGCCATCGCGTCGGGCCCCGAAGGGTTGACGTACTGGCGCTTGGCGCCTGACGGCAGCGTGCGCTCGTAGGTCATCATTCCCGTCTGGCGGGCCGTCTGCTGGAGCGCAGCCCGCGCCTGCGGCACAGTGGGAGCAGCGGCCGCCAGCCGAACCGCAACGGCAACCACCGCCAGAATCTGCCAACGATTCGTCCTAACAGTGTTCATGGCCAGCTATTCCCCCACGTGCTGATAGGCGAATTCATGGATACGACGGGCCGCGTCGCGTGCGGCGCCCTGCGTCGCCTGCTGGTCCTGGTGCAGCCCCTGCCACTTCGACATGCCATGGTCGAGACCCGGGTATTCGACCAGCTGCATCCCGGGATTGGCCTCGGCGAGGCGGCGCGTGTAGTGGATCGAAACCGCCTGATCGTCCGTCCCATGCAGCACCAGTGTTGGAGTCGCGATCCCCTGCTCCATCCGGGGCTCATCGTGCGCCGCCAGATCGCGCATCACCTGCAGATAGCGGAGCTCCGAACGAAGCCCCTTTTGCGTCCTCTGATCGAGCCCCGGCCGCGCCAGTGTCTGCTCCAGCCCGCGATGATGTTGATCGAGCGCGCGCTCCACCGTGGCCCGGTCGGGCAGACCGCGCTGCCCCGTGATCTGCTTGTAGTAGGCGTAGAGCATCTTCACCGAGGGAGCGATCGCCACCACCGCCTTCACCTTACCGGGGTACTCCTTGGCCAGCTGCAGTGCCGCCTTGCCGCCAAAGCTATGGCCGATCAGTACCACCGGCCCCGGCTGCGCTTCGATCGCAGCGCGCGCCCGTCGAAGCTGGTCGGTCATGGTGTGCACGCCCGCTTCCCGGATCTCGCCGCGACCGTCGACCGCCACCGGGCGTAGCCAAGGAGCGGTGACCTCGATCGCCGCGCCGCGCTGCTCGAGCTCCGCAAAAATGTTACGGATGAGGTGTGTATTCGGTTCGCCGCCGAGGCCATGCAGAAAGATCGCTCGGGCGCGGGGCGGCCCATTGCGAGTCGCGAGCCGCTGGGTAGCGAGACGGGGGTCGTTGGCCCGGGCGGGCTGGATAGCGACGGCGTAAAGCAGGGCGACGCAGGCGATGGACGTAGGGCGCATGGGATCTCCGTGGCGGCCTAAGAAAGCACGCGTTGTGCCAGGAAGAACATCCCCTCCTATTCATTAGTTACGGAGATCTGGCCGGCGAAGTAGCCAGGCTTTCGTGGTGAGCGGAGTAGCCAGCACCAACCTTATCAGCTCGGTAGACAGCCAACACCTCCGAAAGTAAAGTCCCCCTTTTTCGACCCTCAGCGAATGCTCCATTCCCGAGTACCAAACAGGGAGGTTCTCATGCGCACGCTATTCACCACACTGGTCCTGTCGATCGGCTGTGGCAATATGACATCCCAGCAGCTGCTCGCGATCGGCAGTGCCTGCACCAAAGACTCGCCTACCCGCTCGGTGTGCGGCACGCTGGACAGATACTTCTGTGATACCGCTCACCCGAACGGCTACTGCAAGGCCTCGTGTCACAACGACGCCGAATGCCCCACCGGATCGGTCTGCGCCGGCGCCGGCATGGTTTCGCCGGGGGAATGCCACAAGAGCTGCACGCAAGCCAGCATGAACACCGACTGCCGCGTTCAGGAGGGCTACGTGTGCAAGAAGAAACCCGACGACGCTAGCCACGACTACTGCGACCAAGACTAGTGTCCCGTCTCCTCCCCTTCGCCCTGGGCCTCTTCCTACTCGGCCACCGGACGGTTCTGGCCTGCGCCATGTGCAGCTGCGGCGATCCCACGCTCACCGCAACAGGGGTGGAAAAGCCCTACCGCAATCGCCTGCGCCTGGGACTCGAAGAGCGCGGCGGCTGGTACGAACAGGGCGAAGGGGAAGCCCGTCGCACCTTCGGGACGCTGAAATCGACGCTCACCATCGCCTGGTCCCCCGGAGAGCGCGCCACGTTGGCGCTGGTACTGCCGTGGAGCACGACCTGGGTCTCACCCATCGGTAAGTCGCAACAATTTGTCAGCGGCCTTGGCGATCTCGAGACCTCGGTGCGCCTCGTGCTACTGCGCGACCAGGCCTTTTCGCCGCGCCACCTTTTTTGGCTGACCGCCGCGCTCGCCATTCCCACGGCACCGCGGCTACGCGACGACAGCGGCCACCCCTATCCCGACGACGACCAGCCTGGATCGGGTGGTTTCAGTCCCGCGCTCGGCGCCACCTACGGCTGGTTCGGCGATCACCTCTCCGCCTTTACCTCGATGAGCTATCGCCTCACCTCCGGCGGTCCACGCGGCTACCGCCGCGGCACTTCGCTCGGCTTCCTCGCCGCACTCCAGCACCAGCCGGTGGCCTGGAGCGCGCTTCAACTGGGGCTCACCGGGGTGTGGGCCGAACCCGATTCGCTGGCCAATGGGTCCGCTCTCCCCAACACGGGAGGCACGCTGGTCAGCCTGGCCCCGGCCCTCCTGGTCGCTCCGATTCCGCAGCTGCTGGTGCGGCTCGGCGCGGAGATCCCAGCGCTGCAATTTCTCACTGGCACGCAACATCAGGGGCTGCAGCTCCTGCTCTCCCTCGCGTACGATATCCATTAGGAGAACCGATGCGGCCATGGATGATCCTGATTCTTCTCAGTGCTTGTGGGGCCTCCCCCCAGCCTCCGCGCGAACCGGACGAATACACCGGCTGCGGTAACGACGAACACTGGCGCACCTTCGATGACCAGGCGAAGGCCGTCGTCATCGATGACAATCTAGCGCCCCTATTCACGGCGCCGATCCCCACCGCTCCCCTGCCCTTCGCGACCCGCCCCACCTTCGCCTGGAAACAGGATCCCAATAACCTCGGAATGCCCACCGGCGATGTGCCCTACATGAATGGCCCCGGCTGCACCAACTGCTGCCCCCAGTTCAATCGGGGCGCGCTCGGCACCTCCCATCTTCCCGCGATCTCCGGCAACATCTACGATCTGCAGCTTTTCGTCGAAGGGGCGCTCCAGCACCGCGTGGTCACCACCTTGCAAGAGTGGGCTCCCTCGGAAAAACTCTGGAGCTCGTGGCGCGGCCGAGCAGTGACGCTGACGATCTATCGCCTCACGCTGCTGAAGAACGATGTCAAGGCCGGCCCCTATCGGCCCCGCGCGGCCTTCGCTTTCGCGGTCGAAAACTGACCGGATGATACGGCTCCTTCTCGTCGGCCTTCTGAGCGGCTGCGGCACGGTGCCGGCGGCGGATTATGGACGCGCTCTGATGAGCGATCGGACCGTCTCCTCCGCGGCATCAAACCCCTTCTCCTGCACCACCTGCCACCCGACGACCGAAAATTCCACTGCGCTCAAACCTGGATACACGATTGTCGGCGCTGCTTCGCGCTCGGCCTATTGGGGCGGTTTTGAAAACACGCTACTCGGTGCGATCAACCAGTGCGTGGTCCAGTTTATGCGCGGGCGTGCCCTGCCGCCGACCGACGAGAAGGCCCGCGCACTCTACGTCTACCTACAAAGCCTTTCGCCCACCGTGGGGCCACTGCTACCGCTCACTGTAGTCTCCGATATCGTCGATCTCTCGAGCGGTGATCCTGCCGCCGGGCAAACTTTCTACACCGATGCCTGCGCCGGTTGCCACGGTGCGCCCCACACCGGGCAGGGGAGGCTCTCCTCGCTCATCCCCATCATTCCCGACGAGAGCGTGGCTGCGCACGGCAGCAGTGCGCAGACCGGGGCGCGGCCGATCACGATCGAAAAGGTCCGCCACGGCAAGTTCTTCTCCGCGGGCGGCACCATGCCGCTCTTCGCCCTCGAGCGTCTGAGCGACGCGCAGCTGGGGTCGATCCTCGGTTACCTCGAACAGTTCGGACTGCCCAAGTGATGCGCGCGCTGGGGCCATTCCTGCTCTTGCTCGGCTGCCAAACGGAGATCGCCTTTCCGCTCGGTGGCGGCCATTTTCCTTCGCCCCTGGTTCCGAGCTTCGTCCATCAGGCGCGCTTCGCCATCACCAACAACCGCAGCGATAGCCTCTCTTTTGTGACCGCCAGCACTTCCCCCATCACCAAGCTCGGCGATGTACCGATCGGCGACAACCCCGTCGAGCTGGAGGGTCCGCACCACATCGCTGCCTCTCCCGACGGAAAATTCCTGGTCTACAACCTCTCCAACTACGTCCCCGGCACCGGCAGCGGGCCGCACGGTTCGCATGGTCTCGGCAATCTTCCCGGATCCCTGGTCAAGCTCGATGCGGCGACGATGCAGAACCTCGGCGAAGCACTGGTCGACCGCAGCCCGGGCGAGGTCATCCTGTCCCAGGACGGCCGCTTCGCCTACGTGACCCACTACGACCTCTTGCGCGAGCTCCAGGCGCTCACGCAAGGGGGCAAGGAGGAGATGGCCTACAGCGCGCTCGCCATCGTGGAGACCGCCACCATGGTGCGACGCTCGCTCACCCCGGTTTGTGTGACGGCGCACGGTGCCGGGCTCGCTGCCGACGGGAAAACGATCTACCTCACTTGCGCCCATACCGATCAACTGGCCGTGGTTGACGTGGCCGATCCAGCCCACCCCGCCGTGGTGAGCCGACTCCCCGTCGGTCCCAACCCCAGCCCGTTCGGCAGCCCCCCCACCTATGGCCCCTATGCGCTTTCCATCTCGCCGGGCGATGGCAGCGTCTGGATCTCCGACAACAACTCGGGCGATGTGCGGGTCTACGATCCCCAAACCGGTGCCATGGATGCGAAACGGACCCTCTTTGTCGGGGGTATCGCCATGTTCAGCGCCTTTTCGCAGGATGGAAAAACGCTCTTCGTCCCTCACCAGGGCGACGATAAGATCACGCTCATCGACACCAGCACGCTCAGCAAGAAGGAGCTCAGCTTACCCGCCCAGGCCTGCCTCAACGTTCATCTCATCACCCTCACGCCCGACCAGAAGGGCGCCCTCGTGGTGTGCGAAGGGATGCCGCCCAAGCGACTTGGCAGCGCCCTCTCGCTGTCGCTCGACCCCTTGGCGGTGACCGGCTTTGTCGAACTGCAGCAGTTTCCCGACGGCGCCGCCTGGCTGCCCCCCTGGCCGTGATGATTCGCTGGCTCGTCGGTTCATTGCTGCTCCAATCGGTCGCGATCGCCGATGGGGCTTTCCCCGACTCCATGCAAATCCTGCTGCCACTCGATCGCCCCCACGAGATCATCCTGGCGACCAATTTCGGCCTCGTGATCTCCCACGACGATGGCACCCGCTGGCGCTGGATCTGCGAGGAGGCGATCGGGCCGCTCGCCACCCTCTACCAGGTGGGGCCACCCCCCGAAGATACGCTGCTTGCCCCCGCCGCTTCAGGGCTCCACCTCTCTCGTAACGATGCCTGTACCTGGAGCCCCGCGCAGGGCGGTCTCGCGGGCGCCCAGGTCATCGACGCGTTTCCCGATGCCACCGATGCGAAGCACCTCTTCGCCCTCGGCATTCTCCGCAGCGATGGCGGTACCGCGCCCATACGGCTGTTCGAATCGCACGACGCCGGCCTGACCTTCGAAGCGCCGCTCTTTTCTGCGCCGGTCGGCTCCTTCTTCGGCGGCGTCGAAAGCGCACGCACCGATCCCAAGATCGTCTATCTCACGCGCTATGCCTTTCTGCCGACCGAGGATCCCCGCACCTACCTCCTCCGCTCCGATGACAGCGGCGCTCACTTCGAGAGCTTCGATGAAACCGCTGCGGTCGGTGCCCGAAGCCTGCGCATCGCCGCCATCGATCCGGAAGACGCCAAGACCATTTACCTGCGCGTCGTGGGCCCTACCGGCCAGGACGATTTCGCTCTTTCCCGCGACGGTGGAAAGACCGTCCAGGCAACCCTCACCCTGCCCGGATTGATGTCGGCCTTTTTGCGGCGATCGGATAAGGCGCTGCTGGTCGGCAGTCGCCAGGGCGGGGGCTTTATCTCCACCGACGGTGGTAAAACCTTCCTGCCCTGGATGGGCGCGCCCCATCTACGCGCGCTCGGCGAACGCAACGGCCTCGTCTACGCCGCAGCCGATAACTTTGCCGATGGTTTTTCCGTGGGTGTCTCCAGCGATGGCGGCGCCCATTTTATCCCCAAGCTGCGCTTTCACGAGATCCAGGGACCGCTCGATTGTGTAAAAAACACCTGCGCCGCAGCCTGGCAAAAACAGGCCGCACTGTTCGGCATTGATACGGGCAGCGACGCTGGGCAGTCCATTCCCCCATCTCCCGGCTGTGGCTGCTCGCTCGGCCAGCATGGCCGTCCCCCACTCTGGTGCCTCCTCCTTGGCATGCTGCTGCTGATACGACGTCCGATCTCTCGCATCGGCTGCGACCGACAGCGTCCTCGTCGGACAGCCCTTCGTAGGCTTACAGAATCGTCGCCATCGCCAGTAGCGCAGGCGGCACTGGCTCATCGCCAACCCACACCCCGCGGCGGCCTAAGTTGGTCGGTGCTCTAGCAGGCTGTTGAAAAACCGTTCGAGCGCATTTTGGCAGCGTACTTTTTAGCGCCTGCTAGCCGATCTAGGGGAAGGCGTGCCGCCTTCCCTCGCCGGGCGAAGCCCGTCGAGCCTCCC
>JAHFDT010000296.1 GCA_023248875.1 Myxococcales bacterium
CCGTCAGTGTAATGAAGATCACGGTGGTCAGAAATCTTAATGATAACGAGTGCATTCGAACCTCCATGGAACGCTCTGTAGCACAACCTGGAACCCAGGGCTAGCCGAACTTTCGCTCGAGACCCTACCCAAACAGTCGGCGGAGCCAGCGGACCACTCCACGTCGCGCTGCGTTAGGCGGACGCGTGGTACCCGAGCGTTCTAGCTCGAGGTCGCTCGGGCGCAAGGGGGGCAGCGGGATCTCGTGAAGCGAGGAGTCACGTATCGCCGGGAGGCTTTCGGGCGTCGGATGCCCGAGCAGCGCCTCGAGCTTCGCTCGTTCCCGCTGGCAGTCCTGGCGAAAGGCGATCCGGACGAATTCTCCGAGATCGTCACGACTGCAGGGCTGGTTCGCCAGCACCTGAGCGAGCGCTTCGACGAGTTGGCCAGCGCTCCCAAAACGCGCTTCGGGTGGGCGCTGTAGCGATCGCAGACAGATCTGGTCTAGCGCCTCCGGCACGCGGCGGTTGAGGCGCGACGGCGCGGCCACTTCGGTACGCCGAACCGCGGGATCAAGAAAGAGCTTTTTCCCGGTCAAAAGTTCGTGCAGCAGCGCACCCACGCCGAAAACATCGCTGCGGGGATCGAGCGGCGCTCCTTCGATCTGCTCGGGCGACTGGTAGCTATACTTGGTCTTCAGTAGCTCCAGCTCCGGCGCAAACTTGGCGATCGACTGGCCAAAGCCGAAATCGATGACCTTGACGTCGCCCTGATAGGAGATCCGCAGATTAGAGGGGGAAACATCGCCATTGACGATTCCGAGTCCCAATTCACCGTCGCAGCGGCTGTGGGCATACTCCAGCCCTTGGGCGATCTTCATCGCTAGGTAGACGGCGTGGGAGACCGGAATGCGCTGGTTGGTCTCCTGGCAGCGTCGGAGGAGTTGTGCCAGGGTCTTGCCACTCAAGTACTCCATCGCCACGAAGTAGCGCCCGTCGATGCGGCCCAGTTCCAGGGTGCGGACGATGGCATCGCAATCGAGCATCACCGCCACTTTCGCCTCACGGACGAAGGCATCGACAAAGCGCGCGTCGCGCACCAGTTGGGGACGTAGGCACTTGATGGCGAGCACCTGCTGGCTGTGGCGCGGGCGAGCGCGATAGACCTCAGCTACGCTGCCGCGCCCGACGAGATCGAGCAAAAGGTACTTGCCGAATGGTGTCGGCCCGACGGCAGACGGGAGCGGAGCGCTAGGAGGTGAGCCGTTCGTTGGATTCATCGGCGCGTAGCGGAAATGCAAAATACCACAAAGCGGCCGGTTGGCTTGGTCTATAATTCATGCGCATGCCAAACCCTCTTTTTCCCCGACTCACAGGTCTGCCACCCTATGTGCTGGGTGCGGTCGATCAGCGTCGGGCCGAGCTGCGGGCGCGCGGCGAAGAGGTGTTCGATTTCGGACTGGGCAATCCCGACCAGCCGTCGCCCGATCGCGCGGTTGAGGCGCTGCGCGAGAAGGCGCTGCTGTCGGCCGAGCATCGCTACCAGCCTTCGCCGGGGATTGCGGCGTTGCGGCAGGCGGTGACGCGCTGGTATCGGCGCCGCTATGGCGTCGAGCTCGATGCCGATACGGAAGCGGTGGCGACTATCGGTTCCAAGGAGGGGTTGGCGCATCTTCTGCTGGCGATGGTGGGGCCGGGCGATGTCGTGCTGGTGCCCGATCCCTGCTATCCGATCCACCGTTTCGGCGTGCTGTTCGCGGGGGGGCAGGTCGAGCCTTATCGCGTCGCACCCGGTCACGATCCGCTGGCCGATCTCGATGCGGCCTGGCATCGTGCGCCGCGCGCCGCCAAGCTGGCGATCGTCAACTATCCCCACAATCCCACCTCTGCGACCATCGACGCACGGGCGATGGAGGGGATCGTGCAATGGGCGGTCCGGCGCGATCTGTGGCTGGTTTCGGATCTGGCCTATGCCGATCTCGTATTCGACGGTGGCCGCGCACCGAGCGCACTGACGGTGGCGGGATCGCGCTCCCACACGGTCGAGTTTTTTACCACATCGAAAAGCTTCAACATGCCGGGCTGGCGGGTCGGCTTTTGCGTCGGCAATCGCGAGCTCGTGGGCGCTCTGCGTCAGATGAAGGGCTATTGCGACTACGGTATCTTTGGACCGATTCAGCATGGTGCCATCGCGGCGCTCGACGAGGGCGATGGTTTTGCAGCAGCGATGCGCGAGCTCTATCGCGCGCGCGCCGCACGGTTGTGCGCCGGTCTGCAGAGGGCGGGATGGCCGGTCGAGATGCCACTCGGGACGATGTTCGTCTGGGCGACGTTGCCGGAGCGGTTTCGCAGTTTGGGTTCGGTGGGATTCGCGGTGAAGCTGCTCGAGGAGGCGCACGTGGCCGTGGCGCCCGGCATAGCGTTCGGTCCGGGCGGCGAGGGGGCAGTGCGCTTGGCCCTGGTCGAGGACGAGGCGCGCATCGACGCCGCCTGTCGCGCGATCGCTCAGTTTCTCGCGAAATAACGCCCCGCAGATCCGCCTGAACGCTTCTGATATAATT
>JAHFDT010000009.1:0-32327 GCA_023248875.1 Myxococcales bacterium
ACGGGGCGTGCCGCCCCGCTCCGTCGGCAAAGCCGCCGGAGCCTCACCCCTGCTCACGCGGCGACTCCGCCGCGGGCCCGCTCTGCGGGCCTAAAAACGACTTTTTCAACAGCCTGCTAGACCAGTTTTCTTTCCCGGAGGCGCAGGAGGATCTTGTCGCCTAACCAGGGCACAATCTCGGGCAGGCGGTCGATGAGTGCGGCCCGTGTGAGGAGCGAGTCCCGCTGACTGACGGACCGTGCAAGTGGGTCTTCGCCAAGGGTATGGCGTAGCAGCCAGGTTCGCGCGCCGGACCAGCGGGGCAGGGGCATGGCGCTTCGTAGCGATGGAAAATAGCGCTGTGCCAGGGCGCAAGCGAAATGGAGAGCTGCGACTGCTCGCCGCGTCTGAGCCTGGCGGGCCACCACAGAGAAATCGCCGACACGGGGCCAGAGGAGCGCCAAGTCGATCAGCCAGAGGGGCGAATAGGAAAAGCCATGGGCCGCGGCGTGAAGGGCCACGAAAAAGAAATGGTCACTCCAGCATAGCGCTTGCACTTTTCGTTCGCAGAGTTCGAGCGCGATCGCGCGATCGAATAGCGATCGCACTTCGCCGTCGACCGCGAGTTCATGGAGAAGCCGGACGTGGAGCTCGACCATGGGCGTAGAGGGGCGCTGCAGAATGATGTGATGGGTCTGGTCCAACGCGAAACGCGGTCCTGTTCCGTAGCGGACAAACCCAGATCGCTGAAGCTGAGCGACCAGAGGATCGACCTCCTCTGGGTGGACGGCCAGATCGATGTCGCTCATCGGACGCATTCCAGGGTCGGGATAGGCCGCAAAGGCCAAGAGCGCCCCCTTGAGCGGAAGTAGCTTCGCGCCCACGGCGGCGGCCTGGTCGATCACCTCGAGGAGGGTTTGGCGGATCACGGTGTTGCGCGCTAGGGTGGTGTAGTAGGCGCGGCGGGCTGCAGCGCACTGGAGGGGCGGTAGCTCCCCGAGGCGCCCGGAGGCTGCCAGTACGGCGTAGAGCAGCGGTTGCAGTTCGGGGCGCACGCGCGTCCGCGGCGGCAGAGCCAGCAGGGCTGCCGCATCGAGCGCGGGCGATGGGATCATTCCAAGAAGATCCGCATGCGACGGGCAGAGAGCCCCTGCTCGCTGCAGGTCCTGGAGACGCGCTCCCAACGCTCGGCCTCGACCTTGCTGGTCGAGAGCAGTATCTCCTGCACGCCACGGTCACCCACGAGCTTTCCGACGTCATCGGATGAGCCGACGACGGGCACCCCGTGGATCACCCGTCCCGTCTTCCGCGGATCGTCGTCGACGAAGCCCACCGCGATCAGGCCGAGCTCACGGTTGTTCTGTAGCTCACGGGCGAGCAGCTCCCCGCCATCCCCGGCACCGTAGATGAGGACCCGTCGGGCTTCGCTGGGGCGCTGCCGCACCAGCCAGGAGCGGAGTAGCCGGAAAAAGATCCGGGAACCGGCAACCCCGAGGAGGAGAAGAACGCCGTCGATCACAAAGACCGAACGCGAGAACCGTTCGAAGCGAAAGACGAACAGCATGGCGACAGAAGACAAGACCGTAGCGCTCGCCACCGCCTTTATGATCAGAACGAGGTCATCGAGCCCCGTATAGCGCCAGACACCCCGGTAGAGCCCGACCGCGAGAAACACCAAGAGCTGCACCACCAGAACAATGGGAAGGGAGCGGCTGAATTGCGCGAGGAATAGCGGGAGGTCGCTCTCCCCCTCGAAACGCAGCAAGAAGGCGCCATAGTAGCAGAGGAGGATCATGGCGAGGTCGTTGAGGATCTCGAAGACCCGCCGCTTGTAGCTGAAATCGGCCATCGTGGGAAGAAGCGCGCGGCCATTCGACTGAGCCGCGTCATCGACGCCGTCGTAGACTTTGACTCGCCCGAGAAAGACCATGAGGAAGAGCAGGCACACCGCGAACAGCGATAACAGCCCGACGCCAAGAGCGATCGACGTGTCCTTGATCAAGACCGCTAGCCCCCCGGCCCCCGCGGCGATCGCCCAGAGGGTGAGTGTCGCGCTACGCTCCGATAGCCCGAGTCTTACGAGACGGTGCGAAGTGTGATCTCGGCCGCCCTGAGAAACCCTTCGCCCGTGGTAGCGACGTGAGATGGTCACCAAGGTGGTGTCGAGGATGGGCATCAGCAGCAGCAGGACGGGCACGGTCAATACGGCGAGCAGATTGCGGCGCGCGCCGATTTGGGTATTGACGAGGGTCAAACCACCCAGAAAGAAACCCAAGAAGAGCGAACCGCAGTCCCCCATGAAAATGGACGCGGGATGGAAGTTGTAGAAGAGAAAGCCCAGCACCGCGCCTGTGAAGGAGGCCGCCAACGTCGCCGATTCATGGTGGCCCGATTGGTGGCAGAAGTAGATGAGATAGCCGCCGGCGATGGCGGCGATACCCGCAGCGGCGCCATCGATGTTATCGAGCAGATTGAGCGCATTGGTGATGCCGACCAACCAAAAGATGGTGAGGCCTTGGTCGAGCATCGGATTGGGCAGCCAGTGCAGGCGGAGACCAAAGGTAGTAAATAGTACCGCGCACAGGATCTGCCCGACCAACTTGGTATAGGGCTTGAGCTGGATCCGGTCATCGACGAGGCCCAGGAGAAACATTCCGCCTGCCGAGGTGGCTAGGAGGGCGTCGCCGCTGAGCGTCGCGGGCCGCCGGAACAGGTAGGCCGCCAGAAAGCCGCCGAAGATACCTACGCCGCCCAAGAGGGCCGTCGGCTTGCGGTGCCAACGGTCGGGACGAGGCGCCGCAACCCAGCCGAGGTAGCGCGCCCCGGCTCGAACCATAAAAGTAAGAACGACTGCCGAAAAGAGCGCGATACCAAAATGGGTGAGGTAGATACGCCCCATGTGTTTCTACGGAGTAGAACGGTAGTAGCCCACCACATCGGCAAGGATCTGCGGCAGGGCGATGGTCGGCTGCCAGCCGATCAGAGTTTTGATCTTCGAGATATCGGGGACTCGGCGCGGCATGTCTTCGAAGCCCTGCTCATAGGCCTTTTCGTAGGGAATGAAGACGATCTCCGACTTCGACTGCGCAACCTCTCGCACCTGTTTTGCGAGGTCGAAAATGGTGATCTCTTGATGGTTGCCGACGTTGTACACATTGCCATAGGCCGCCGGCTGCTCCATGAGACCGATCAGCGCCCGCACTACATCTCCGACGTGAGAGAAGCAACGCGACTGCTTGCCATCGCCAAACACGGTCAGCGGCTGACCCGCAAGAGCCTGCCGGGCGAAGTTGGGCACCACCATCCCGTACTGACCGGTCTGGCGTGGTCCCACCGTGTTGAATAGCCGTGCCACCACCGTCGGCAGCTTTTTTTCCTTCCAGTAGGCAATCGCCAGGAACTCGTCGATCGCCTTCGAGCAGGCGTAGGACCAGCGCCCCTTCGTAGTCGCGCCCATCACCAACTCCCCATCTTCGCGGAAGGGGAGCTGCTCGCTCTTGCCATAGACTTCGCTGGTCGATGCGACGAAGGTGGGCCGCTTCTTTTTGTTGGCCAGCGCCAGCACCATTTCGGTTGCCTGGATGTTGGTTTCGATCGTTCTGACGGGGCTCTCCACGATCAGCTTGACCCCGACCGCTGCCGCCAGATGGTAAACCACATCCACGGCATCGACGAGCTCCGCGGTGAGCGGTCGGTTCATGACCGTGTCGATCACGTAGTGAAACTTGTCGTGGGTCTTGAGGTGGCGGATGTTATTGATGCTGCCCGTCGAGAGGTCGTCGATGACGTAAACTTCGCCGCCTCGCCGCAAGAGCTCTTCCGCCAGGTGCGACCCAACAAATCCAGCTCCGCCGGTGATCAAATAGCGCATCGGTTTTTCGCTCCCCAGATGAGATCGCCTTCAGATGGAGGTGACCCGCTGCTAGCAGCCTAAGATGCTGTCGACGCTGTAGCCTTGGGCTCCTCGTTCGGGTAGTACCCGTATCGGTAGTAGTAGTAGTAGTACTGACCGGTGCGGCTTCCGAGATCGACGTCGTTCAGCACCGCCCCATAAATGTGGGCTTTGACGTCGAGCAGCGTACGCCGACCACGGTGCGCCAGCTTCTTGGGCGTCTTGCCGGCACGCAACACCAGCACCAACCCGTCCGCCCGTGTGCTCATGATGAGCGCATCGGTGACGACGCCGAGCGGCGGAGAGTCGACGATCACTCGGTCGAAACGATCGGCGAGCGTCCGCAAGACTTCCGCGCAGCGCTCCGATTGCAAGAGCTCCGCGGGATTGGGCGGAACGGGCCCTGCAGGCAGGAGGAAGAGCCGTTCTACGCCGGTCGGCTTGATCGCCTCTTCGAGGGAAGACTCACCCAAAATCACCGTCGAGAGACCTGAATTCGAACGGCAATCGAAGGTGTGGTGAAGGCGCGGTCGCCGCAGATCGCCATCGACCAGCAGCACGCGATTGCCGCTCTGAGCCATCGTGAT
The DNA here is from genome assembly GCA_023248875.1 of Myxococcales bacterium. GTDB lineage: Bacteria > Myxococcota_A > Polyangia > Palsa-1104 > SHYY01 > JAHFDT01. The sequence continues at coordinate 4,459 of JAHFDT010000009.1, forward strand.
TCCGATGCTGGTGGCGGCGGTCGTCTTTCCTTCGCGGGGGCCGGTGGAGGCGACCAAAAGGATCTTGAAGGGCCGATCCGGAGAGGCGAATAACAGACTGGTACGGATGGCGCGGGCGCACTCTGAAACCGCCGACGTGGGGCTGACGCTGACATGGAGATCGCGTTTGATCGTATTCGCCTTGTCCTGCCCGGACAGCCCCCCCGGAATGGTCGGGAGGATCCCCAGGAGCGGCAGACCCAGGCCTTTTTCGATGTCATCCTGGGACTTCACGGTTCGATCGAGTAGCTCCAGCAGCGAGGCCATGGCCAAACCGAGCAGCAGGCCTACAAGCGCGCCCAGGGAGAGGTTTAGCCGCTTGTTGGGACGCACCGACCCTCCGGGTACTAGGGCCCGATCGAGCAGGCGGATGTTGTTGGTGCGTAGGAGGCCTGCGATATCGATTTCCCTTTGCCGCTTGAGCAGGGTGTCGAACATCCCCTGGGTCAGATCCTTGTCGCGTCGCAGCCGGTCGTACTGCACCTCCAGGCGATTCATTTCCAGGGCCTGCTGCTTGGCCTCCCCAAACATGGATTGGTACCTGCGGTTTTCCTCCAGCTTCTGACGGTACTCGCTATCGATGGAATCGAGCACGACCTGGATCGCATGCTTCAATCGGTTCTTGACATCGGTGACCCGGCGTTCCAGGGAGATCAGTTTGGGATGGCCAGGCTGATAACGCTCGGCCAGCTCCGACCGGTCGGTCTCGAGCCGCGCCAGAGTCTCCCGCTGTACGTTGACCAGCTGGTTCTCAAACACCTTCGGAAAGCTCTCGGCTTTGATCTCCAGATCTTTCGACTTTTCCAGCGACTCCTTCAGGGACTCAATGCGGGTTTCCTGCCGGACTCGCTCGACTTCCGCGCGCAGCAGCTCGTCACCCAGCATGGAGACGCGCTGATTGATGAGGCCTTGGCCCGACCCCGCGATGAGATACTTGTGATTCTGCTCTTTGAATTGGTAGAGGGCCTTTTCCGCCTCCTCCATCTTGTGCCTGAGCGCTGAGAGTTGCCCCGCCAACCAGGCGGAGGCGCCGTGGCTGGTCACCAGCTTTCGCTCGACGTTTTGCTCGATGTACTCCTCCGCCACCGCGTTGGCCAAATCGGCGGCACGCTGCGGATTGGTATCTTCGATGCCAATATTGACTACGCGCGAATCGCGGACGGGTACGAGGAGCAGGCTATTCATGACCCGCTCCGGGATATCCATGTTCTTGACGATTTGTGCCTTGGCGTTCTCATCCAGCCGGGGATCGATGTGGAGGTAATCATAATCATGATCGAGGCCCAGCCGAGCGATCACCTGTTCGGCCACCGCGCGGCTTTTCATGATCCGGTACTGGGTTTCGAAATACTCCTTGGTCGACCAGAAGTTGCCGGAGCCGAGATCGACGACTTCCGGCACGTTCTTAAGCACTTGGGGAGGCGTCAGATCGATGACGATGCTGGCGTCCGCGCGATAGACCGGGACCTGGCGAGAGGTCCAGACGGCGGTACCGATGACGGTGGCGACGAAGGTGATCGCAATCAGCCACCAGCGTCTCAGTAGGCCCGCGTAGAGGCGTACAATATCAAAGGTTTCAGCACCGACCTGGAGATGCTTGGTGTCGAGTGCGTGGAGCGGATCGTTACTCTCTGCCATGGTCTACCTATCGGCGGTGAGGCCGTTCCAAAAGTTCACGAAAACTAGCACAACCCTACGGAAGATAGTGGAAAAAATCGTGATTAATCCAGCCCTCAGTTCGGTGGCTTCGAGGGGGCATGGCCCCCCTGGGGCGGCTTGCCGATGAGAAAGTCGTCAGGACTCCACGTATCGTTCACGGGAGAATCGTCTTCCTCCGGATTTTCCTCTGTGTCATCGCTCGGATCCAAACCCTCCTTCGCGCGCTTCCTCCGGTTTTCCAGGGTAGTGACATCGAATTCGTAGCCCCCCCCGCTCCCCCCCTCACCGATCACGGCGGTCTCCGCGTTGAGCTTCTTCTCAGTTCGGGCCAGCCGAACCAGCGCCTCCGCGGAGGGGGTTTTCGAGCGCCCCATCCGCCGGTAGACGAGCATTGCGGCGTGCAGGAGCTCGGCCCGCTCGTAGGCAGCCCCCAGTGCGAGGTTGTTGGCCTCGGAATTGTCAAGTCGGGCGGCTTCCGTGAACTCCTTGAGAGCCGTCTTGGCGTTGCCCTTGGCTTCCAGTGCCTGGCCGCGGAGCAAATGCAGCCGTCCCAGCTGGACGGCGAGGAGTCTACCGCTGAGGGTCTCGAGAGTATCGAGCCGAGCCATCATCAAGTCGGGCTGCTGGCGATCGCGGGCTCGCTCGGCTAGCGTGAGCAGGAGGTTCGGCTCGAGTCGGTTGCGAAGCTGTCGCTCCAAGAGGGCATCCGCCTCCCCGGAGCGATTCAGCTGATCGAGCACCCGAGCGTGCAGCAGCGCCTGTTCGGTGGTTTCTCGCGGGAGCTGTTCGAATTGGACGAGCGCCTGCGGAAGGGCGGTCCGCCGGGCGTAGATCTGCGCCAGGGCTCCATGAGCCTCCTCGTCGGCCGGGGAGAGGTCGAGGAGGTGCCAGCCCCCAAGTAGTCCATCGAGGTCACGCCCGTGGCGTGCCAGATAGCTGACCAGATGGCGGAGCAGCTCGAGATGGTCCCCTGCAAACGCGGCGATGGTTCGTTCATAGCTGCCGCCGCGGGCCAGTAGCCCTTCGACGAGCGATTCTTCGTAGTGGGAGCCCAGGTAGGCGAGGCGCAGCTCGAGGATCGCTTGGGACGGTCGGCGCAGCTGCCACAGGGCTTCGGCCGTCATCTGGTGGGCCTGCCAATTGCTCGGATCGAGCAGCTGGGTACGATTGAAATAGCGCAGCGCCAGCGCCGGCTGGTGGCGGCGGACCAGGTCCGATCCGAGCGCCAGCGGAAACCAGGGCTCCACGGGATGGCGGTGCATGGCCGATTCGACGATCTCGTCGAGCGGCGTCTCCGCGGCCAGGCGGGCGTTGACCGCGGCGAGGTCTCGCTGCAGATCGCCTCGCCAACCCGCTGCAAAGGCCAGGCTCGCGAGCGCGCTACCGAGGAGGAGGGCCGCTCGTCGGGGCCATCGTCGTTCGCCCTGCTGGCCGCGGTGCATCCGGGTCACGAGGCCCCACAGCACCGCCGTGGTCACGCACACTGCCCCGGAAGCCTCCAGGCTGTAGTCGCTCAGCTCGTGAACGGTGATGCCCCAGAGCGCCGCGACGACGCCGGCGCGCAGCACCGACCCCTCGATGCGACGGGAGGCGGCCACGAGCCCGATCAGCCAGGCACCTAGGATGGCGGTCCCGCCGAGGAGTCCAAAATCGGCCCATAATTGCAGGGGGCCACTTTCCAAATGGGTGAACGTGATGCGTTGCGGCCAGTGCTTGTAAGTCGGGAAAATCTGTTCGAACGCCCCGCGCCCGACGCCCGTCAGCCAGTAGTCACGGATGAGCGCGGGGGCGTCGCGCCAGCCCGCGACCTTTTCGTACTGGAGCAGGGTACGGGGATGGAGCAGCATCTTGAGTCGGTCGAGCTGGTCCCCTTTGAGGAAGGCGGCGGCCGTGAAGATCGCCGTCACCAGGCCAACGATGGCTGAAATGCGCCCCCAGCGGCTGGAGCGAGAGCCCGAGGAGGGGGCGAGGAGAGCCAAGGCCAGCAGGGCGGCGAGCAGGCCGAAGAGACCGGTGCGGGATCCTGCGGCCCCGACGAAGGCGGTGGGAGCGAGCGCCAGCGTCCAAAAAATCAGTCGATGGGGCAGCTCGCGGGCGCGCAGGGCCAGCGCTGCGAGGAGGGGCACGCACAGCGTCAGGTAGCCCGTCATGTGGTTCTGGTTGCCGATAGAGCCAAATAGCGTTCGACCGACCGTGAGGGTGACCCAGCCGTAGATCTTTTCCTGCTCTCCGACCGCAAGATGGGCTGCGACAATGATGCACTCGACGATCGCCATGGCGCCGATGAGGTGGAGCAGTCGGCGCGCCGCGCGTGAATGGGTAGCGACGCGCGAGGCGGCGAAGAGCGCCGCGGCCCAGGCGGTCAAGAGCGCCGTTTCGCGCAGGGAGGCGGCGGGATCGAAGGAAAGCGAGTGCCACCCCAACCCGACAAATTCGAGCTGTTCGGCCAGGCGGGGCGACAGTGCGCGGTAGAGCGGCGCGGGCAGCGGTAGGGCCTGGAGCGCAGCGAGGGCAGCACCGCCCACGGCTACCCAGACTGGCCAGGGGATCGGGCGGGGCCGCGCCCAGCTGGCGGCGATCCCAGCCCCTAGGCACAAGGCCACGAGGATGGCGCGCGACCACCAGTAGATGGTGCCGATGGCGAGGGGGGCAAAGATGATCGCCACCGCGAGGAGGACTTCCGCGGTGAACGCCGCGCGGCTGGGCCGGTGTGCTGTGGTCTCTTCCATGGCTTACCGGGTGGCGAGCAGTCCTTCGTAGAGGGCGGCCAGGTCGGCACAGAGCCGAGCCTGGCCATATTCGGCGATGAGATCGCCGCGGATGGCGGCGGCGCGGGCCAGTGCGGAGGGGGCGAGCGCGCGGGCAATCGCCTGGGCGAGCGCCGCGGGATTTCCCGGTGGCACGAGCTCGCCGCGGGCTCCGTGGCGGAGCACATCGGGCACGCCGCCCACGGAGGTTCCCACCACCGGCACCCCCGCGGCCATCGCCTCGATCAGCGCGACCGGTGTTCCTTCATTGACCGAGGAGAGGGCGACCACATCGAGGTCGGGATAGAGGGTGTCGAGGTCACGTCGCCAGCCGAGAAAGTGGCAGCGCGCCCCCAGGTTGCGCGCTGCGACGTCAGCGCGAAGCTCCGTTTCGAGCTCTCCCCCGCCGATGAAAACGAACTCGACATCGGTCCGTTCGGCGGCGAGCTCGGCGGCGGCAGCAACAAACGTACGATGGTCCTTCACCGGCACCATGCGACCGACGATCCCCACCAGCCGCACCGCCTCGCCGATACCCAGCACCGAGCGCAGTCGTCCGCGGTTTTGCTGGCACTCCGCGAAGGGGACGAGATTGAATCCCAGGGGCACGACCGCGAAGCGATCGCTCGGCGCGATCCGATAGCGCTGGGCCAGCTCGTTCACGAGCCCGTCGGAAAGCGCCACCAGGCGGTGGGTAAGGTGCGCCAGGCCGCGCTCGATCGTGAGAAAGAGGCGTGTCTTGGCGGGACTGAAGTAGCCGTGGAAGACATGGCCATGATAGGTGTGCACGCGAATCGGTAGGCCCGCCAGCAGTGCGACCACTCGGCCGAGGGCTCCCGCTTTGGCCTTGTGGGTGTGGACGATGGTCGGGCGGAGTTGCCTCATCAATTGAAAAAGCTGCCACGCGGTGCGCAGATCGCGCAGCGGTCGCAGCTCGCGTCCCAGCTCGGGGAGGGTGACCTGCTCGATCTCCGCGCCCTCCATCAGGTAGCTCATATCGGCTTCGCCGGGCTCCACGCTTCCCGTGACGAGCACGGTACGGAAGCGCGAGCGGTCGAGGCCGCGGCTCGTCAGCACCGCATGGATCGCGGGGCCACCGACGTTGAGTCGGTCGATGATGCGCAGCACCGTGACCGGGCGCTCGGTCATGCCGCGCACGCGATCGGCTGTGCGGCCCGCAGGCGGAGCCAGATTTCGAGCGTCAGGAGCATCCAAATGCGCAGGCCATGGTCGGCCGCGCCGCGCTGGTGCTCATCGAGCAGGCTCTGGACCGCACGGGGATCCAGGTATTCGAACAGGCGTGCACTCGTCCCCAGGTGATCGTGGAGATAGGCGCGCAGGTCGTTGCGAAACCAAGTGCCGAGCGGCACGCCGAACCCCATTTTTCCGCGGTTGCGAATGGGCTCCGGAAGGAGGTCGAAAAAGGCGTGCTTGAGGATGCGCTTGGTGGTGCGCCCCCGGCGCAGGTAGCTCGCCGGCAGCGACGAGGCGTATTCGATGAGCTCGGTGTCGAGAAAGGGCGAGCGCAGTTCGAGCCCGTGCGCCATGGAGACCCGGTCGGCCTTGATCAGCAGATCGAACGGCAGATAGGTGCGGAAGTTGTGCTCGAGGACACGCGCCAAGGTGGTGCTGCCGGTCGCGCGACCCCACATGTCGCGGTGCCAGGTCTGCGGCGCATCGATGGCGACGCCCAGCGAGCGGACGAGCTCGGGCCGCAGCAGCCGGCGCGGCTCAACGTAGGAGGTCCACCAGGCCATCCGCTCGGCGAGTGGCAGTGCGCTGGCGCGGAAAAAGCGGCGCGCACGTCCGAGGAGCGAACGCTCGCTCGCGCCCCCCGGCAGAGAGGCAGTGACGCGGGCGGCGAGCTTCCGCAAGGGGAGTGGCAGCCGCTCCGAGGCCTCCGCCGCGAGGAATCGCAGATAGCCGCAAAAGAGCTCGTCGCCACCGTCGCCGGTGAGGGCGACCGTGACATGTTGGCGAGTGAGTCGCGATACCACGTAGGTGGGAATCGCCGATGAGTCGCCAAAGGGGCCATCGTGGTGACGAACCAGCTCTTCGACGAGCTCGAACGAGGAGGGATCGAGCGTGAATTCGGTGTGATCGGTGTGAAACGCGCGCGCGGCGATTCGGGCATAGTGGGTCTCGTCGTAGCGGGGGTCGCCGGCAAAGCCGATCGAAAAAGTGCGCACCCGGCTGCCGAGGCGCTTGGCCATGGCACCAACGAGAATGGTCGAATCGATGCCGCCCGAGAGAAAGGCGCCCAGCGGAACGTCCGACTCGAGGCGGCGTTCGACTGCGGTTTCGACCAGCTGGCGCACCTTGTCGGATGCGGCGGCAAAGGAATCGCTGGTCCGTTCGCCAAAGCGTGGGCTCCAGTAGGTTCGGGTCTCAATCGCGCCGCTGGCTTCGCGTACGAGAAGCGTGGCCGGGGGGAGCTGCTCGACCTCGGCATGGAGTGTGGCCGGTGGCGGAACGAAGCCGCAGGAGAGGTACTGAGGGAGCGCTTCGAGGTGGATGCCTGAGTCGAGGCCCGAGGCGTGGAGCGCACTCACGGTCGAGGCGAAGCGAAATACCCCGCGCGCAGTGCTGAAGAAGAGCGGTTTTTTTCCCGTGCGGTCGCGTGCCAAGAGAAACCGCCGTCTCGGTCGATCCCAAATGCCAAACGCGAACATGCCGTCGAGCCGTGCGACCAGGTCGTCCCCCCACGCTTCGTAGCCGTGGACCAGGACCTCGGTGTCGGAGTGGCTCTGAAACCGATGGGCCTTCTCGAGCTCTCTTCGCAGCGCATGGTGGTTGTAGATTTCACCATTGAAGACCACCCAGATGGAGCGGTCTTCATTGGTCATCGGTTGCGCCGCGGCGGCCGAGAGGTCGATGATCTTCAGCCGTCGATGGACGAGCGAGGCACCCTCTTCGACATGCTGGCCCGAGCTATCTGGACCTCGGTGTGCGAGAACGCGGGAGACTTGCGCCAGAGCGGCGTCGGCGAGGGCAGAGGAGGCACCAAAGATCCCGCACATGATGCCTAGGCGAGCTCGTCGGGAGCCACGAGTAGCCGAATGTTGAGGCCGCGCAGCCGACACTGTTTTACGTAGTGGCCGACAGCAATCAAGACGAATAGAAAGGCCATGACCTGCGCTCTCATTCGATAGAGCGCGCCGAAGTTACCGATCGCCAAGGCGTAGACGGAGCAGAGTGTGATGGCGAAGATCAGAAGTGGAGTCGTCAGGGCAAAGTTGTGCACGATGGAGTAGCGCAGCCCCCGCAAGAGCGAGGGCATCATGGACCACCAGAAGAGCATCTCCGGAAGTGTGATGAGCGCTCGCATCGAAGTCATGTGCCAAGGGAAGGGGCCGAGCAGGAGCATCGTCAGACCGATCGGAAGCCATGCGATGGCGCGCTCTGGGGTCGAGATATCGACATTGACCGCAAAACCCGTGTTCGCGTTGGCGGCCATCGAACTGCGGTAGGCCGACAGCGTTTCGAGATTCCAGTCTCCCCATTTTGACGAAAGGCTGGAGGTCAAGCCCACCATCGACAATAGCCCACCGAACAGCAGAAACACCGCCAGTTTGCGCTGGAAGCTAAAGATGGTCCGGTCAATTCGAGAGCCACCGCGAGAGAGCAGAATGCCGCCGCCGGCCGCGAAGAGCAGGAAGTAGACCAGATAGAAGCGAATGAATGCCACGAGCGCTACTGAACCGAGCAGCAAGAATATCGTATACCAGCTGAACTTCCGGTTCAGCGCCACCGCGGCGTTGAGAAAGACCATGATGAGCATGAGCATGAGCGGGTCTTTCAGCGCCATGGAGCTCCACAGCACCATCGATGGAAAGAAGGCGGTCAAAAGGGCTGCTCGGCGCGCGACGACGGGATGGAACATCTGCTTGGCCAGCGTAAAAGTCAGATAAACCGTTACGGTACCCGCTAGGGAGTTGAAGGCCGAGGGGACGAGCAGATACTCGCCGAATAGATACATCAGGGCGGCCACGAAGTTCATGTAGCCAATGCCCGATTCGGGAAGATTCTCTTCCGGGATGGGAAAGTTTCCGTAGGGAAACCGCCAAGCGTGGCAGATCATCTTGCCGAAATACTCATAGCCGTGCGCGTCCTCATGAAAGAGTCGGAACGCTTTGTCGGACGCGAAGAGCAGAGCCAAGGCCAACCGCAGGGAGAAGGCGATAAACAGGATTTTTCGCAGGAAACGCTCCTCGGTCACATCCTTTCGCCGGCTGAGCAGATAGAGCACCGGGAAACCGATGAGGATCATTTCGACGCACGGAATGACGAGGGCGATCGGTGGCTCGGGAGCCATCGGATTCATGACAAAGTCGTAGAAAGCTCTCTCGTCCATCAGGCGCCTCGAAGACGATGAAACATGGTCAATGAACCTTGACGATCCGCGGTTGGGGCAGCGGAACAATGAAGCTGCCCTGGTATCCGCGGCTGGCCAGCTTGGGAATTAGCTCATCGGCGATATGCCACGATAGCAGCATGGCGTAGTGCGGCTGATCGGCAAAGAGTTTCGACTCCTCGAGCACAGGGATCAGAGTGCCGGGGATGTACTTGCCGATCTTGTAGGAGCCCTTGATTTCGAGCACGCAATCGAGGATGCCCTCGTCGAGACCGAGGTAGTTGATGAGCGTGCTGGCGCGCGAGGGGGCGCCGATGGCGTAGATGCGCTCGCCGCGGGCGTGGATATCGCGGAGCAGTGCGTAAAGCTCGAGCTTGGAGGCGACCACGCCCTTGCGGAATTCGCCGATGCGCTCGGGGGCGAGCTGGCGCTCTTCGAGCGCGAGGAGCGCGCGGACGCTTTCGTGGACGGGATGCGTTCCCGTGCGGGCGGCGTAGACGCGGATCGAGCCGCCGTGGGTGGGAATGCGCTTGGCACGGAACACTTCGAGCCCGTGCTTTTCGAGCAGATACTTGAGCGCGGTCAGGGAGTAGTAGCGCAGGTGTTCGTGGTAGATTGTGTCGTACTGGAGCGTTTCGAGTAGCGCGAGCCAGTAGTGCGACTCGCTGATGAAGATGCCGTCGTCGGTCAGGAGCTCCTGGATGCAGGCGACGATCTCGTGGACATCTTCGATGTGCGCGAACACATTGGTGGCCGTGACCACTTTGGCACGACCCGATTCACGCAGCACGGTCTGCGTCGCCTGGCGGTTGAAAAAGGAGATGAGCGTCTGGATGCCGGCGGCGTTGGCGAGATGGCCGGCGTTGGTCGGTTCGATGCCATGGACGCGGTGGCCGCCCTGGTGAAAATTGCTGAGCAGCGTGCCATCGTTGGATCCGATATCGACTGCCAGATCTTGCGGTGATAGCGGGAACAGCGAACGAACCTCGGCGTACATTTCGGCGAAGTTCTCGCGCAGAATCCTGGTGGTGCCGCTGGTGTAGGGGTAGGAGGGCGGAAACAGGATCGCCGGATCGACCACTAAGCCCAGCTGGACCAGTTGGCAGCGACGGCATTGCAGCACCTGGGCCGGATAGGCCGGCTGCTCGTGCGGCTGCGTGCCGATGGCTGGCATTTCGTTGACGGGCGGAAGGTAGCCGGCGAAGAAGATCGGCTCCAGCTCCTTGGAGTCGCAGACTTGGCAGGTTTCGACCACCACGGTACCCCCGGTCCCTGCCGCCAAACGCTTCGTCATCTTGAGGTCTCCTTTGCCTGTGCTGCATACCAGCGCACCGTGGCGCTGAGCCCATCGTCGATCGAAACACGCGGTTCGTAGCCGAGGCGTCGCAGCTTGGAAATATCGGGACAGCGACGGGGCGTGCTGCCCGGCTGAAGCGCGCCCGGCCGCACGACGATCTCGCGCCCCAGGCAGCGGCCGATCTTGCGCGCCAGTTCGGCGATGGCGATCTCGCGGTCGGTGCCGATGTGGTAGATGGCGAGGTGTTCGCCCTGCTCGATCACTCGCAAAAGACCCGCGACCAGATCGTCGATGAAGACGAACGCTCGAGTCTCTTCGCCGGTGCCCTGGATCGGCAGTTCCAACCCGCCAGTTTTGGCCAGTTCACATACGCGGCGCACGAGTTGCGGGATCACATGCTCGTTGCCCATGTCGGGCCCGTAGACGTTGTGGGGACGAAAGATCACCACGCGATCGAAATGCTTGCGGCCGTAGTTGAGCGCGAGCAGCTCGCAGAGGATCTTGCCGCCGCCGTAGGAGTAGCGCGGATTGAGCGGATCGGGGACGACGAGCGGCGCAGTCTCATCGGTGGGCACGTGCGGCGGTGTTTGGTAGACCTCGGAGCTCGAGGCGAGCACGAGATCGCGCACGCCCTGGCGGATGCAGCCATCGAGCACATTCATCATGCCCTTGACTGCCACTTCCAGCACCAGATCGGGCTTGCTGTAGAAGAATTCGGTGCCGTTGATGTAGGCGAGGTGGCAGACGCAGTCGGCACCGACCAGCGCGGTCGCCACCGCCTCCGCATTTCGGATATCGCCTTCGACAAACTCGATCGAGGCAGCGATATCGCTGAGTCGCCGTTTCGATCCGCGTGAATCATTATCGAAGCAGCGGACGATCGCCCCTTTCTGCACCAGAGCTTGCACGAGCGCACTGCCGATGAAACCGGTGCCCCCCGTCACCACCACTTTTCTGCCGCGTACGTTCATCGTTGCACCGCTTCGGGGGCGGAGAGTCGCTTGACGGTTTCGGGGCCGCGCCCGAGGAAGGAGGTCGCAAAGGCGTAGCGGAACCAGACGAGGTAGCCCGGCAGCCACTGGATCACCTGAAAGCGGCTTTGGCCCGACTTGCGTTCGAACCAGCTCGACGGCACTTCGGCGATCTTCCAGCCGAGCCGGTGCGTTTTCACGAGGAGTTCGATGCTGTAAGTGAAGCCCATCGAGCTCTCGATCGGAATGCTCTCGAGCACCCGCCGCGAAAAGAGGCGAAAACCATTCGAGGCATCGCGGGTCGGCAGCCCCGCGAGATGGTAGAGCACAAAGGCCGACGAGCGCACCAGCGTCGCCTTGAGCCACGGGCAACCCACCATTTTTCCCCCGGCCACAAAGCGGCTGGCCGCGACAATATCGGCCCCCGCGCGAAAGGCTTCCACCATCGGATCGATCTGCGGGCCGTTGAAATCGTCGTCGGCGGGAAAGACCAACACCGCCGGTGCGGTGCTGGTGCGGAAGCCGGTGATGACGGCACCGAAGGCGCCCTTGCCCTGGTTCTTGACGAACTGCAGCTCGAACGTCTCGGGGGAGTAGTCCGCCAGCGCCTGGAGGGTGTTGTCCTCATCGTGGTCGTAGCAGACGAGCACCCGAAACGGCGTTTTCACCGAATGTTTCAGCCCCTCGAGGACGCGGACGATCGTCTCGCCCTCGTTGTAGACCGGGATGACGATCTCTAGTTCGGGATGCTTTGCCATCCCCCACTCCGATGCGAACGCCGCATGGTATCGATGAGACTCTGTACGCGGACTCCGTCCTGGAGATTTGGCACCATCTCTTTTCCGCCCTGGATGGCGTCGACAAAGCGGCGCGCCAACGAACCGACGGCAGCGATGCGACCGTCGCCGGGCGGCTCGTCTCCTGGTCCTATCACGGTCGCGAAGGAACCGCTGTCGCGGGTGCCGACTGCCAGAGAAAAACCCTTCACGTAGTCGGCCGAGGGGTTGTGTAGCACCAGCGTGCCCTGGTCGCCGAACACCTCCAGCCGATGGCCGGAGCCGAGGAAAAGGTCGGTGCCGACCGATAGCGCGCCGGAAAAACCAGCGGCGAATTCCAACCACGCGTCCACGTGGATGTCCGGTTCGGAGGGCTCGAGGCGTGCGTTGAGCCGCAGGATCGGTCCGAACAGCCACTCGAGAGAGTAGAGGCTATGCGACACGAAGGTGTTCAGGGTGCCGCCGCCATCGGCCAGGCGTACCTTCCATGAGTCGAGTTTGCGCCGGTGGGCCAAGATCTCGAGCCGCCACGACAGCTGCACCTGGCGCAGTGACCCGATGGCACGCGCAGCGAGCAGCCGCTGGAGCTCTCGCCAAGCGGGGATTTCGCGAAATTCGAAGTCGACCGCGTGGACCACGCCCTGTTCGCGCGCGGCCGAGTAGATCTCCGCTGCGGTGTGCTCGTCGAGCGCGACCGGTTTTTCGCAGAACAGATGCTTGCCCGCGCGTGCCGCGGCCAGTGCCACCTCGGGCTGCCGCGCGGGAGGGAGGGCAATCACCACCGCGTCGATGGCCCGGTCGGCGCACAGCTCCTGCCAGCCGCCATACGCGCGGGGGATACTCAGCCGGGCCGCCACTTCGGCGGCGCGTTCGCGGGTGCTGGCGGCGATCCCCAGGATTTCGCAGCGCTCATCCCCGCGAAACGCCGGGACCAGGACATGTTGCCCGAAGCCGATCCCCACGACCCCAATGTGCAGTTTATCCATTCCAAATATTGAAGAGCGGCTTGCCCTGGGTATTGAGATCCTGGTAGGCGCTGTGCGGCACGGCGAGGATCAGGAGATCACTGCGGCCAATGACCTCTTCGAGGGGGAGAAGATCGCGGTCGTTATCGACCAGCGGATCGGTGGTTAGCACCGCCTTGGCTTGGTTGCGCAGGATCTTCTTGAGCTTGTAGCTCAGCGACGAGCGAATGTCATCGCTATCGGCCTTAAAGGCCATGCCGAGGATGCCGACGGTCATCTCGGATAGCCGGTAGCGCGCCGCCAGACGAGCGACCAGAAAGGCCGGCAGCCCTTCATTCACCTGGATCGCCGAATAGCCGATGGCAAACTGGTGGTTGGCAAAGGCTGCCAGCTGCAGCGTGTCCTTGTGCAGGCACGGCCCCGCCGCAAAGCCCGGGCCCGGCAGATCGCGCAGCCGCGGGTAGTCGGCCTTCATCCCGGCGAGCACCCGGTGGTAGTCGAGCCCCGCCGTTTCCACCATCATATAGAATTGGTTGGTCGCGGCGAACTGGATGTAGCGATAGGCATTGCTGAAGAGCTTCGCGAACTCCGCCTCTTTGGGCGCCATCCGCACCAGCTTGGGCGCCAGGGCGGAAAAAAGCCGCGCTGCGCTCTCCTCCGCCTCGGGGGTGGCACCGCTGATGATCTGCGGCAGCGTCTGGAGCTCACGGATCGAGTAGCCCTGCACCACGCGCTCCGGGCAAAAGGCCACGTGCACCCGCTTGTCCTGGCCGCGCAGATACTGGTGCACCCAGTCGGTGACGCCCGGGAAGATGGTCGAACGCAGGATGATGGTCTGCCCGTCCGAGAGGTGCGCCGAGAGACTATCGATGCACTTCTGGATGAGGCCCAGCATCGGGTTCTGGAATTCGTCGATCGGCGTACCGATCGTAATGATGATGTAGCTGCAGCTGGCGATGCCCTCGGGGGTCGTGGCAAAGCCGAGGCGTTTGGCCGCCAACACCTCGCGCAGCAGAGGTCCCCCCCCCTCCTCCAGGAAGGGCAGCTCTCCGTTCTGGAGCCGCTCCATCGCCTGGGGATTGAGATCGTAGATCAGGGTGCGAAAACCCTTTTGCGCCAGTACGATAGCGAGTGGCGCGCCGACATGGCCGGCACCGCCGACCACGCAGACGTCGTAGTTGCCACTAGAGGATGGGTCCATAGGTCCTGTCCGTGCCCGGTTGAGTCGGCAACACTAGGTCAGGGATCGAGGGAGATCAAGCCCAAATCGAGCCCCGCGGTCGCCTGTTCCGTGGGGATTCGTGATCCTTGACCGGGCCCGCATTCATGGGTACTTGCTCCTTGAACATTGCGCCTCGGTCGGCTACTAATCCGGGTCTTCTATGGGCAGTGTGAATCAGCTCGAGCAGGTCCCCTGCTCGCTGTGCGGCGCCGAGCGAGCGGCACTCGAGTGTCTGACGGTTGCCCATCCCCCCTCTTCGGGAGGGGAGTGGCGTCTCGTGCGGTGCGAAGGGTGCGGGCTGGTCTATCTCAACCCTCGCCCTACCGAGCAGGCCATTGCTGAGTTCTATCCCTCTGAATACTATGAGAATAGTGAAGCATTGATGCTGGCCGCGACGCGCTGGCGCCCGTGGCCGGGGCTGCGCAAGTGGGTGAAACGGCGGCTGGCCGAGGAGCACTACCGGACGTTGTCGGGCCGGAGTGCCTCCGAGCGGGTGCTACGGCGGGTGCTTTCGTTGTGGAAGGTTCGTTGGGGAGCGCTACCCCCGCGCAACCGACCGGGTCGGATGCTCGACATTGGCTGTGGCACGGGCTACTACCTCGAGCTACTGCGCGACGCGGGGTGGGAGGTGGTGGGCACCGAGATCGGGGATGGGGCGATTGCGATCTGCCGCAGCAAAGGGTTCGAGGTGCTCAAGGGGCAGGCCGACCAGCTCCAGCTGCCCGATCAGAGTTTTGACGTGGTGCACATCGCCCAGGTGCTCGAGCACGTGCACCGTCCGCGGGCGATTCTTGAAACCGCCTGTCGCGTGCTGCGCCCGGATGGGCTCCTGCTGCTCGATGTACCCAACTACGAGGCCCCGCTGCGGCGGCTGTTTGGGCCGAGCTGGTTTTCGGTCGAGGCGCCGCGCCACCTGTACCATTTTTCGGCGCTGACGCTGCGGCGGCTGCTCGAGACCAGCGGCTTCGCGGTGGACCGTCTCTACACCCGGGCTTTGTCGCAGGGGGCGGGACGCCATCTGGAGGTCACTTCGCAAATGCTTCGGCGCGCCATGCCCGAAGGCGAAGCGCTATCGCGGGGCGTCGAAGTGACCGCCCAGTTGAATGCCCTCGCCGAACAGATGGGGTGCGGCGATACATTGTATGTCGAAGCGCACCCGCGGGGCGCCGCATGAGCGTACCGGCGACCGAACTGCGCGAAGTCGGAACGGGCCTGGCCGAGACGGACAAGGGGATGGTCGCCCGGGAGCGCTCCGCCCACCTGGCGGCCATACTCAATGTGTTCAGTTACTCCTTTTCCTTCGTCAATGCGATCATCATGGGCCGCGTCTTTGGCGCCACCTCCATTACCGATGCCTTCTACCTGGCGGTTCTACTTCCCAATACCTTGGTCGCAATTTTGGGCAATTCGATGGCCTGCGCCGTTCAGTCGCTCCTGTCGCGGCGCGCGCTCTGCCATTCCGATCGGGCCAAGCTCCTGCTGGCGGCCGTGATCCCCCTCGCATCGTTGATCGTCGCGGCCGGGATTCATCTCGCGCTTCCAGCGCCCGGGTTGCTTCGGCTGCTCGGCTCGGGAGGCCCGGCGCAGAGGCTTTTGGCGAGCGCTTGGTTCGTGGCCTTCTGTTTTGGCCTGTTGCTGAGCGGCTGCTCTACCCTCTTGATGGCGTCACTACAGGCCGCGGGGCGGTATGCGGCCGCCTCCACATACCAGGCGCTCTGTGCGCTAGTTCAGGGCGGTTTGATGCTGCTGCTGCGACAAGCGGGAGCACGGGCGCTTCCTGTTTCTTACGTTGCAGCGCAGGCGGTAGGGTTCCTCCTGGTCGTGGTGCTGCTTCGTACCACGCCCAAGGCGGGTCCGATCGGCGAACAGAAGCTCTCCGTGCCGAAAGCTTTTTCAGCATTAGTTCCCATCTGGTGGCCGATGGTGTTCGGGGCCCTACTCGGCAATCTCACGTTGATTTTTCAGCGCTCTTTGCTCGGTCAATTGCCTTCGGGGGAGCTGACCAGCTTTACGTATGCGTGGGGTTTGGGCAATCTTCCCATGCTGCTCTTTACCCTGCTGCTCAATGCGCCGACGATCACGGAGGTGGGGCGCCACGTCTCCTCGCCCCCGCGCCTCAGCCGCCAGATTGGGTGGATGATGCTGTTGAGCTTCGCGATCATGGGGCCTCTGGCGCTTCTTTTGATCGACTCAGCGGATAGCATCGTGGCACTGATGTATGGGAGCCGTCTTGGGGAGCATACCCAGACGTGCACGCGAGTTCTGCAACTTCTGGGGCTGGTGGGTTTGATTCAGCTGCCGGCTGTGGTACCGGCGAAAGCCTTTGCCGCAGTGGGAGACACCCGAACGTCGACGACATGCACCGTGATCGCGGGAGTGATTGGGGCGGCCATGATGGTCCCCTTTTTCCATTGGTTCGGCGGGGCGCACAGCCTGGTTTTTGCGACGTTGGTGGAGGCGTGCATCAACACCGTGCTGCTCTCGATCGCCGCAAATCGGCGGTGGCCTGGGGTACGGAGGGGCTGGAAGATGCTGGCGAGCATGTTGGCCGCAGTGATTGTTTCCGGGCTGGTGGCCTCCACCGTTGCTCGAGGAGCTATCCCCGTCCACAACACGATGTCCCACTTGATTCGAACTGCTGCCACCATGCTGGGCGGCCTGGGTCTATTGGCGCTGGGGCTGTCGATCGTACCCGGCGGCCGAAGAGCGCTGCGGTTGACGATGGGGGGACGACTGCCGCTGATGCCGCCTGCAGAGATGACGTAAGCGCAGATGGACGTTTCCGTTTCGATTGTCACCTACAATAGTGCCGAGCACATCGACCGCTGCATCGATTCACTGGGTCCGGCAGCCGGCGGACTCTCTTGGGAAGCGATTGTGGTCGACAATGCCTCTCCCGATGATACGGTCGCGCGCCTGAGGAAGCGCCGCGACGCTCGAATCGTCGCCAGCGAGCGCAATCTCGGGTTTGGTGCCGGCCACAATGTCGCCTTTCGACAGGCCGAAGGGCGCTATTTTCTCTGCTTTAATCCGGATGCCTCTTTGAAGCCTGGGGCGTTGCGGAGATTCGTACAGGTCCTCGATGAGCGGCCAGAAATTGGACTGGCGGGCGGGCGGATCTTTCGGCCCGGGGGGCAACCGGGCGGCAACTCTGCGCGCTATATCGAGAGTGGATTCGAATTCGCGTTGCGCAACTGTGCGCCCACGCCATCGCGGATCATCTCGCGGTTTCCGCCCGAAGTATGGGATTGCACCGAGCTCCGAGAGGTGGATGCCATCGTCGGCTCGTGCATGCTGTTTCGCAGCGAGGCCTTTGCCGCTACCTCGGGTTTCGATGAGTCCTTCTTCATGTATCAGGAGGCAGCGGATATCGCGGTCCGCCTTCGTCGTGTGGGTTGGCGCATCCTGATTGTGCCGGACGCTGAGGTGGTTCATGTCGGAAACGGCAGCCGGCAACAGCGCCGGTTGACCCGCAGCCGGATGCGCGCATCCTCGCGGATCTTCGCGCACAAACACTACGGCCGGCTCGAAGCGCTCTTTGCGGATGTGCTGGCAGAGACCTCCGATCACCTTCGCCTGGATGATCTTCTGCAGGTCTATCTGCGCTTCAAAAACTCTCGCTGAACAGCTGCTCATAGAAGACACGGGTTTGCTGGGCGATCGCGTTGCGTCCAAAAACCGTGTGCGCTCGCTCACGTAGTTCGTGTCGCCCAGCATTGTTTTGCCCCAGGACCGCGAGCGCCGCAGCCGCCATTGCGGAGGCATCTTCGAGCGGGATAGCTCGTCCGGCCCGCACCAGGTCGAAACATTCGCGGTGCCAGTCGAAGTCATAGACCACCGCTTCGAGCCCGCACAGCGATGCTTCGATCAGCGTTCGCCCAGCATGGCCACCGATCAGCACATCGGCACGCAACATGAGCGCGAGCAGATCGCCGACATCGAGGTGACCGACGAATTCGATGGCATCCGCCACGCAAAGCTCTTCGGCCTGTCGCTGCATGACAGCTCGTTCGGGGCCGTCCCCGGCGATGATGAAGCGAGCGGTCGGTAATCGGTGCCGAATCTGCACAAAGGCCGGCACTAGTTTGGACACCAACTTGTCCGCTTTGAGACGCTGGATGGCCGCCACCAGGGGTACGCGCGGGTCGGCGAAGTGTCGGCCACTCGAGTGCTGCTCCGGGGAGTAGTAGGCATCGTTAAATGGACTGGGCGGCAGTGCGATCGTTCGAGTCGGCGGGGCACCCATCTTCAATGCATAGTCGCGGTAGTAGTGATTCCAAGTACGGACACGCGTCGCATGGCGGTAGACCCAGCGTTCGCACCAGGCTTCGCTGCGCTCTCCGGGCAATACGCGGAAGAGGCGCTGCCCACGGGCGCGCCACTCTTCGAAATTGCATCCTACGTATTGTACAAAAGGAACCCGGTGGCGCATGGCCACGAGGTAGGCGTTGAAACCGGAGAGGAAGGGATCGTAGGCGGTCACCACACAGGGGTAGTTGCGCTGGATGAGCGCATTCAACCAGCGCAGAAACAGCCCCTCAGCGAGCCAGCGCGGCTTCTTCGGCCAGCCGAGATCGTGGGCGGTCACATCCGAGCGGACCGGAATGGCGCCGAGATGCTGGTCGGCACGGAAAAAAACCGCATGCAGCTTTGAGAACGTGCCGTAGCCGAGGAGCTCGTCATAGACCACGTCGGCATGGCGTTGACGAAAGGCCGTTTCGTAGCAGCCAGTGCTCAGGTAGATGTGCGTCTCGGGGCGTTTCACGTCCGGTCGTACTTGAGGTTACGGAGGCGCGTCGACAGCTGGTCGCCGAGCAGGCAGCGCAGGAGCGTCCAGGCCCACAGCGGCTCCT
Source organism: Myxococcales bacterium (assembly GCA_023248875.1). GTDB lineage: Bacteria > Myxococcota_A > Polyangia > Palsa-1104 > SHYY01 > JAHFDT01. The sequence continues at coordinate 23,342 of JAHFDT010000009.1, forward strand.
GCAGTGGTAATCGGGGACGATAGATCGCCCCCTGCATGAGTCGCTGGAGGGCCGGACGGGTCTTGCCCACGCCGTAGAAACCCACTGCCGAACGCATGAGAATCGAACCCAGGAGTTCGCGGCGGATCTGATGGCGCTGGGGTTCGCTCGCCTGGGCGATGATTGCGTCGAGGGCGCGCAGCATCGACCGTTCCATCCGCGGCGGGTCGGACATGGTATTGCCGCCGTGCACCCGCACCCAGGCACAGGGCTCGGGAGAAAAGCCGAACTTTACCCCGCGGATGGCGAGGCGCGTCCAGCACTCCCAGTCTTCCGAGGGGTGGAGGTCGCGCTGTTCGTTGAACGCGCCCGCGGAGAGGATGGCAGAGCGCTTGATCATGCACGAGCTGGCGCTACAGAGCTGGCGCAAGTGGAGCAGCTTGCGCAGTGGATTGGTGCCGGGCGGCTCACCGAGGGCTGGATTCGGGAGGAGCCGTGTTCCCGACCAGCGGTGGTAGCGCGTGTAGATGAGCTCGGCCTCGGGATCGCCCTCGGCGATGCCCAGGCAACAGGAGAGAAAATTGGGCTGCCAACGATCGTCGGAATCGACCAGAGCAATCCAGTCGGCCGTGGCCGCTCGAATCCCTCGGTTGCGTGCCACGGCGACACCAGAATTGGGCTGCTCGAGTATGCGAATCGAATTGCGATAGCGTTCCAGCACTTCCAGTGTCGCGTCCGTGGAGCCATCGTCGACCACGATGATCTCATCGGCCGGGTGGCTCTGCGCGAGGATCGATTCAATGGTCTCCGAGACCATGGTGGCGCGGTTGTAGGCGGGGACGACGACGGCCACCGTGGGGCGGCTCATGCGCTTTGCGTACTCTGCTGGGGCGCGATGTGGGCGCGGTCGAAGACGTGGATATTGCCGCGAATGGGAAATTCGGAACTGCAGCGAGAGCAGGACCAGCTGCTCCCCCCCCGTGCAAGCGGACTGCCGTCGAACGGACAGCGGACTTTCGCGGGCAGATTGAGGACGCGGTCGGAGGACCGGCGTACGCCTTGGGACAGTGCACTCTTCATTTGGGGCCAGAGGGGGCGATTCGGCGGCCTCCATTCGTCGGGCACGGGGCTGGCGGCGGGTTGGGCGGCGATGGTCTTTCCCGGAAGTGCGTCCGACTGGCGATGGATCTCCCAGCGAATCTCGTTCTCCCACAGATATTCGACATGAAATCCGAGCGCGGAAAGCGAGCGGCTGACGCACTTGCCAAAACGACTTCCATGATCGACGTTCTCATGGAAGAAGGTGGCGATTTCGTCGTCGAAAAAGGGGCGCGATTTCTCTTCGAGGATCAAGCGACCCTCGGATTGGGTAACCCACCAGGCGTGAAAGGGATTGCCGTAGAGCTTTTCATAGAGTCGCGTCGGGGTTTCGATGTAGCCACGCTTGCCGACGCGCTGTAGCTCGGTGAGAAGCGCTGCCGGATCGGTGACGTGCTCGAGCAGATGCTGGCAGACCACCACGTCGAACGACTTATCGGCGAAGGGGAGGCGCTCTGCATCCGCAACGAAGAGCGGGCGGTCGATGACCGCCTGTGCGCGAAAGGCCCGCTCGCTGCTATCGAACAGAAAGCGGTCGACCAGCACGTTGGCGCGCAAGAAGGGATGCTGCCCCGAGCCCACGTCCAAGACCGATTCTTGCGGCTGGATTCGGCACCATCTGGCGACCCGGAGGTTATTGAGAATGATGGAGCTGGGAAGCATCTGCGGGAGGATCCATAGCAGGCCGCTGCTCGTTTGACTAGGTATCTGCGAGGCGCTAGCGTTGCGCCGCGAGGTGAGCATGGCCAGCCACGGCGAAGAGCTAACTGGTTTCGACACCATCGGCAACGCGACACTGATTTTCTATGATCGCGGGCGACCGGTGCTCGCCACCGATCCCTGGATCGATGGCTGTCCCTATTTCGGTAGCTGGTCGATGTCGCACGAAATCCCAGTAGCGCAGCGCGAAGCGATTCTGGGCGCCGATCACATTTGGTTTTCACACGGCCACCCCGATCACATCAATTGGGACTCGCTCGAACTCCTACGACAAAAACATCTTCTGATCCCCAACCACTTCGGCGGGCGTATTCTCAAGGATCTACGGTCCCAGGGGTTCAATGCGGACCCCATGGCCGACCGAGAATGGGTCGCGCTCTCGGATTCCATCCGGGTGATGTGCATCGCGAACCATTTTCAGGACGCCATCCTGCTGGCCGATGTCAACGGACGATTGGTCGCCAACTTCAACGACTCCAGTGACCATGGCTGGGGACGCACCGTTCGCAAGATCATCGCGGAGTATGAAACTTCGTTTCTGCTCAACCTCATGGGGCGCGGCGATGCCGACATGATCAACTTCATGAGCGAGGATGGGCAGCGCATCGTGCCCCCCGCGATGCAGCGGCCACCCGTCGGTAAATGGCTGTGCGACCTCATGGAGTGGTTTGGCGCCAAGTATTTCATTCCGTTCAGCGCGATGCACCGCTACCACCGCGCCGACAGCGCCTGGGCCAACGATTGCGTGACCCAGATGAGCGATTACGAGATCGGGTTCGATGAGAAAAAGCGGGGAAGCTTGCTCCCTGCCTTCATCCGCTACAATTGCACGACCGACCAATGGACCGAAATCAATCCCAACGTGTTGCCCGTCGAGATTGTGCCGCCCGAGCAGTTTGGCGACCACTGGAGCGATCCGCTCGAAGCCGCAGATCAGCGGCTGCTAACGAAGTACTTCCGATCGTTTGAACATCTTTCGACCTTCCTCGACTTCGTGACATTTCGGGTCGGTGGTCGTGATCATGTCGTCGAGTTGGCGCCACGGAAATATCGGCGCGGCATCACGTTTGAAGTGCCGCGCCATTCGCTGATGAAGGCGGTGGAGTATGAAATCTTCGACGATCTGCTGATCGGCAATTTCATGAAGACGACACTGCATGGCAGCTGGGGCGCCGGGAAGCTGTATCCCGACTTCACACCCTACATCACTAAGTACGGGGACAATGGGCGCGCCAAGACGCGCGAAGAGCTACGGGCCTACTTTCAGCACTATCGCAACCGCGCCCTGATTGAATCGATGCTGCACGAGCTTTTGCAGCTGGCGCGCCACCACGTCATCAATCGCGTACCGCAGAACTCGCCCTTCTTTGCTTCAGCCAAAGGGGTGTTTCGCGCGCTGCGCCGTACCTTGTGAAGGCCTGTGAAGATCGCCCATGTCATCGGTGCCAGACCCAACTTCATGAAGGCTGCTCCGGTGGTGCGCGCGCTCCTTCCGCTGGTCGTCCAGCGCCTCATCCACACCGGCCAACATTACGATCGGGCCATGTCCGAGGTGTTTTTCACCGAGCTGGGGCTGCCCACTCCGGATGTCAATCTTGGAGTGGGGTCGGGGTCGCACGCCGCGCAGACCGCGCAAGTGATGCTGCAGTTCGAGCGGAGCCTGATCGCCGAGCGACCCGATTGGATCATCGTCTACGGCGATGTGAACTCAACCCTGGCGGCGGCGCTGGTCGGAAGCAAACTGGGCATCCCCGTAGCTCATGTGGAGGCGGGGCTGCGCTCCTACGACCGTACCATGCCCGAGGAGGTCAACCGCGTACTGACCGATCAAGTCGCCGAGCTGCTGTTCACTTCCGAGGAGCAGGGGGCGCCCAATCTGCGACGTGAAGGGGTAGCAGACGCCAAGATCCATTTTGTCGGCAATGTGATGATCGATACCTTGGTGCGACTCCTTCCTGAAGCCGAGCGTCGTCCGTTGCCGCTCCCGCTGGGGCACGTCCCTTTCGTGTTGGTGACGCTGCACCGAGCGGGCAACGTGGACCACCGCGACACCTTGACGGAAATCGTGGCCGCTCTCGGACAGCTCGCTGGTGATGAACTCGAGATCGTATTTCCCATCCATCCTCGCACCCGTGCCCGGTTGGTCGACTGGCAGCTCTTGCAGGAGCTCAGCTGCTGCCGCATCGCGGAGCCGCTCGGCTATCTCGATTTTCTAGCCCTACAAATGCGCGCTGCGCTGGTATTGACCGATTCGGGCGGCGTGCAGGAGGAGACGGCCTACCTCGGCGTACCCTGTTTGACGCTGCGGCCCAACACCGAGCGACCGGCTACGATCGTCTATGGGCGCAATCGCCTGATCCCGGGAGAGCGCCAGGCGATCGTGGCGGGAGTGAAGCGTGTGCTCGACGATTCCATCGCGGCCAAGCCACCTTCGATTCCATTGTGGGATGGCCACGCGGCCGAGCGCATCGCCGCAGTCTTTGCCAGGCTAGCGGCATGAAACGCATTCTCTTCGTCAGTTACGCTTTTCCACCCGAGCTGGTGCCGGAATCGGTGCTGGTGACGCGCACACTCGGTGCGCTGGTGGAACACGGTTGGGCCGTGACCGTGCTCACCGTTGGGGGAAAGGTCGAGGGCCTGACCGATGAAGGGTTGGCGCGTGAGATCTCAGAGGCGGTCGAAGTGATCCGCGTGCCCTCGCGCGAACGCTACGTGCGGGTGCTCGGCGAGCTTCCTATGCGACTCCATCGCATTCCGTTTCGGGCGTTGTCGATTTTGGGCTGGCCGGAGGAGCAGTATCTCTGGGTGGCACCAGCGGTGCGCGAGGGCATTCGCCTGATGGAAGAGCGGCGCTTCGATGTGCTCTACTCGCGCGCCTGCTTTCATACCAGCAATGTCGTCGGGTACGAGCTACGCAAGGCGATCGGAATACCGTGGATCGCCCATTTCAGCGATCCCTGGGTGGACAATCCCATCCTACCGACCACCGGGCTGCGCCGTCGGGTGTGCGAGCGATTGGAACGCGCCATCCTCGAGGAGGCGGATGCTGCGGTGTTTACCACGCGGCAGGCCGTAGATCTGGTGATGAAGAAATATCCCCAGAACTGGCGCCACCGGATCCAGGTTCAGCCCCATGGATACGTCGACCAGGACACCCTGCCTGTGCCCACCCAGCCGCGGCGCGTGATGCAGATGATCTACGCGGGAAATTTCTATCGCGGGCTGCGCACGCCGATTCCGGTATTCGAAGCGCTGCGTCTGCTCAAACAGAAGATTCCCAAGCTCGATGATATTCGCGTCACACTCGTGGGACCTAACGTGCACGAATACGTCGAAGCGGCCTACCGCTTGGAGGTCGTTGAGCTGGTCGAGTTCCTCGGCGCGGTCCCGTTTCGCAAGAGCCAAGAGCTAGCGGCCCTCGCCGATGTGCTGCTGCTGATCGACGCACCTTCACTCGAGCCGAGCGTTTTTCTCCCCAGCAAGCTGGTGGACTACCTGGCCTTGAAGAAGCCAATTTTGGGGGTTACTCCAACGGACGGGGCCAGCGCCGACCTGCTGCGCGAGATCGGCGAGCCAATCGTCGATCCGGGGGATATCGGTGGGATCGCCCAGGCGATTTCTGATCTGCGTGACCGTTGGCGATCCTCCACGCTGGGAGTCACCCCTGAGTTCATTCAGGCAGCGCGGCGGTACCACATCCGCAACACGACGCGCGAATTGTCGGATTTGCTCGACCAGGTGATCGCGCAGCGCCGCGTCTTCTGGTAACTATGGGGAGATGAGCTTAGCCGGTTTTGACCTAACGGGACTGGGCATTGGAGTCACGGGTGGAGGCGGGCACCTCGGCAGCGCGGTGGCGCGCGGTTTGGCTGATGCGGGCGCGACGGTGGTGGTGGCGGGGCGTACCGCGGAAACACTGGAGCGAACCGTGGCCGGAGGCACGGGTCGTGGGCGGCTGGTCGCTGAAGTGGCCGACATGGCGAGGGCAGAAGATGTGGAGCGGGTACTCGACCACATCGTGCGCGAGGCGGGCGGGGTGCACGGCTGGGTACACTGCGCCTACGATGGCACGCGCGAACGGCTCTCCGAACTGACGCGCGACGGAACCACGGCCGCGCTATCGAGCGCGCTCACTGACTTGATGCTCGCCACCGATACGGTGGCGAAACGGCTATCAAGTGGCGGTTCGATCGTCCATATCGCTTCGATGTATGGACTGGTCTCACCGCGTCCCGAAGTCTATCGCGACCATCCGCAGTTTCATAATCCTCCCGCCTATGGCGCGGCCAAAGCGGGGGTCATCCAGTTCACCCGCTACGCAGCGTGCCATCTGGCGACACGCAACATTCGTGTCAACTGCATCACACCGGGGCCGTTTCCCTCGGGAGAGCCGGCTGCCGACCCGGGATTTGTCGCGGCGCTCGAGCGGCAGATCCCCCTCGGGCGCGTCGGCCGACCGGAAGAGCTGGTCGGCGCGGCGATTTTTCTTCTCGGCAGTGCGTCGAGCTACGTCACGGGCCACAACCTGGTGGTCGATGGTGGCTGGACCGCGTGGTAGAGCGGATCGTTCTCGGCTCGGCGCAGTGGGGCATGCCCTATGGCATCGCCAACCGCACCGGGCAGCCTTCGGTCGAAGAGATCGCGGCCCTGTTGGAAATGGCCCGTGCGGCCGGTATCGACACGATGGATACGGCGCGCGCCTATGGTGAGAGCGAGGCGCTGATTGGACGGCTGGCCGGGGCCGATTCGCACTGGACGATCGTCACCAAGCTGCCACCGATCGACTTGGGCGCGGTTTCGCCCGCGGGCGCCGAGCAGCTGGCAGCGCAAGAGCTGGCTGCGAGTCGCGTGGCGCTACAACGCGAGCGGCTCGATGTGCTTCTCCTCCACGCGCCTTTGCCACCGACGCCAGCAGGCGATGCGGTGTGGCGCCTCTTGCGAAACCAGCGCGCGGCGGGCGCGATTGGCGCCCTCGGATTGTCGGCACGTTCGCCGGCGGAGGCCTGGGCCGCGCTGGAGACACCGGAGATCGAGGTCCTGCAGGTGGCCGCGAGTCTGCTCGACCAGCGGCTCATGCGCGGCGGCTTCTTTGCCATGGCGGCAGCGCGCGGCAAGCGGCTCTACGCGCGCAGCATCTTCTTGCAGGGCGTGGCTTATTTGGATGCCTTGCCAACGCATTTGGCGCAGGTCGGTCCAGTACTTACGGCGATCGGTTCGTGGGCAGTGCAACGTGGCCTCACGAGGACGCAGGCCTTTTTGATCTACGCACGCGAGGCGTTTTCGGTGCCTCTTGTCATCGGCTGCGAAACGCGTCAGCAGCTGCAAAACAACCTCGCGCTCTGGTCCCACTCAACAGTGGATGTTGCCGATCTGGCATCGCAGGTGCCGCCCCTTTCCGATGAGATCCTCGATCCCTGGCGGTGGCCGAATTCGTAGCCAGTTTTGACACCGCTCGATCCGCCGGTATGATGAACTCGAACGAGGAGGTGCACCATTTCCTTCTGGACCGATAAGACCGTCGTGCTCACGGGGGGCACCGGCTCCTTCGGGCGCCGATTCACCGAACGTCTCCTAAAACACCATCAGCCGCGTGCGCTGCGCATCTTCAGCCGGGATGAGCTCAAGCAGCTGGAGATGGAGAAGGCCTACCGCGACCCGCGCCTACGTTTTTTCCTCGGTGATGTGCGCGATCGGGACCGGCTGATGCGCGCGGCGACCGGTGCCGATATCATCGTCCACGCTGCTGCGCTCAAACAGGTCCCGGCCTGCGAATACAATCCGATCGAGGCGGTCAAGACCAACATCCTCGGCGCCGCCAACATCATCGATGCGGCGATCGATCGCCAAGTGAAACATGTCTTGGCGCTTTCGACCGATAAGGCGGTCAATCCGGTCAATCTCTACGGTGCCACCAAACTGTGTGCCGAGAAGCTCTTCATCCAGGGAAACAGCTACGCCGGCGGTGTGGAAACGCGCTTCGCGTGCGTGCGCTACGGCAACGTTGTCGGCAGTCGCGGCAGCGTGGTGCCGATGTTTCGCGATGCGGCCAAAACCGGGAGCGAAATCACGCTGACCGATGAGCGCATGACGCGCTTCTGGATCACACTCGATAAAGGCGTCGATTTTGTTTTGAGTTGCACTGCCCGTATGCGCGGTGGTGAGATCTTTGTACCCAAGATTCCGTCCATGAAGTTAGTCGACTTGGCAGAAGCAGTTGCCCCCAAATGTCCCCGCAAGATCGTCGGCATCCGGCCGGGAGAAAAGTTGCACGAGGTGCTTTTGACCGAGGATGAATCGCGCCACGCGCAGGAATTTCCCGACCGCTATTTGATCGAACCGGAGCACCCTTGGTGGGGGCTCACCGAAGGGGCTCCCGAGGGCACCAGGTTGCCGGCGAATTTCCGCTACGCGTCGGATAACAACCCGGAGTGGCTATCGGTTCCCGAACTGCAGGCGATGTTGGCCGAATGATATCTGGAATTCTGGCTTGGGAAGGAGCGCTGCTCCGTTGCGTTCAGCGCGAGCGCCGGCCCTCTCCCTCCGTCGCGGACGCTCTCGGGCGGGGCACCCCGCGAAGCTCGGCCGAGGAGCATACTGTTGGGGATGTGACGAGGCCGAGCGAGGACGTAAGCCGCGCTCAACGCAACGGAGCGGCGCGATGATCCCCTACGGAAGACAGTGGATCGACGAGGCCGACGTCGCTGCGCTCGATCGGGCAGCGCGCGGCGAATGGATTACTCAAGGGCCAGCGGTGGCCGAGTTCGAGCAGTCATTGGCCGCGTTTTGCGGAGCGCCCTATGCCGTAGCGGTTTCGTCCGGCACCGCGGCGCTGCATCTCGCGACCCTCGCAGCGGGTCTCGGGCCCGGCGGTGAGTCCATCACTTCGCCGCTTACCTTTGTTGCTTCGGCCAATTGCGCGCTCTACTGCGGTGCAAGGCCCCGTTTTGTCGATATCGATCCGGTGACCCGCAACCTTTCGCCGAGGGCACTTGTGGCGTCTCCGTCAGCGAAGGTGGTGGTAGCCGTGCACTATGCCGGTTTACCGGCAGCGATGGAGGAGATCGGCGAAGCAGCGAACGGCGCTATCGTGATCGAAGACGCCTGCCATGCACTCGGCGCGCGCTACCGCGATCGCAGCGGGCGCTGGCATACCGTTGGGGGTTGCGCTCACTCGGCGATGACCTGCTTT
>JAHFDT010000009.1:32337-39883 GCA_023248875.1 Myxococcales bacterium
AACACATCACTACCGGCGAAGGGGGTGCGATCACCACCCGTAGCGAGGCGCTCTACCGACGGCTTCTGCGGCTGCGTTCCCACGGCATCGAACGCTCCGAGTTGGAGGCGCGCAACGAGGGGGCCTGGTATTACGAGATGCAGGAGCTCGGCTGGAACTACCGGCTGACCGATCTGCAGTGCGTGCTGGGAATGTCCCAGCTGCGGCGGCTGCCCGAATTTGTCGCGCGCCGGCGGGCAATTGCTGCGCGCTACCGTGAATCACTGGCAAATCTGCCGGGCCTGGTGCTGCCGGTCGAGCCGGAAGGGTACGAGTCTTCTTACCATCTGTTTCCGCTGTGGTTCGACGAAGTCGCACTGAGAATCTCTCGGCGGGAAATTTTCGATCGGCTGCGCAGCGACGGACTGGGCGTTCAGGTCCACTATGTTCCCGTGCACCTTCAACCCTATTACCGTCGGGAATTCGGAACACGCGCGGGGCAGTTCCCAGAGGCCGAGCGGTTCTACCGTGGCGCGATCTCGATTCCGATGTTTCCCAAGCTCGACGATGCCGAGGTCGAGCGTGTAATTGCAGCGGTACGTGCAGTATGCGAACGGTAGCCATTCTGCAAGCGCGGATGGGCTCGACGCGGCTCCCGGGCAAAGTCTTGGCCGATCTCGCTGGGCAGACGGTGATCGGCCGCACCATCGAGCGGACGCGCGCTTCGGGAGCGGTCGATGAGGTCGTGATCGCCACCACGGAATCACCATACGACGACGCCGTGGTGCGCGAAGCGGAGCGGCTTGGTTGCGCTCACTTCCGCGGCAGTGAAGAGGACGTCCTTGCCCGCTACTTGGGGGCAGCGCGCCAATTTCGCGCTGAGGTGGTGGTGCGCATTGCCTGCGACTGCCCGCTCCTCGATCCGAAGCTAACGGGCGTAGTGATCGAGCGGCTCGGTCAGGCCGACTATGCCTCTAACGCGATCCGCCGCACCTTTCCCATTGGCGTCGACGTCGAAGCGCTCACCCGGCAGACCCTCGAGCGCGTCGCACAGATCGCAGTTGCACCGCGCGAACGCGAGCATGTGACACTCTACATTGCGGAGCATTCTAACGAGTTTCGCTGCGTGTCGGTCGAGAGTGACATCGACCTGTCAGCGCACCGCTGGACCATCGATACCCCGGAAGATCTCGCCCTGGTGAAGGCCATTTATGAGCACTTCTCTCCACGTGCGGTCTTCTCCATGCAGGAAGTGTTGTCCCTTCTCGACGGTCGCCCCGATCTCGTTCAGCTCAATGCGCACATTCGGCAGCACCAGGCATGATGCAGATTGGCGGCAGACGCGTCGCACCGGACGAGCCGACGCTGCTCATCGCCGAAATCGGTTCGAACCACAACCGCGACCGGACGATCACGCGCCAGCTCATCGACGCCGTTGCCAAGGCGGGCTGGGATGCGGTCAAGTTTCAGCTGTTTCGCGCCGACTGGCTCTATCCGAAAAACTGTGGCGTGATCGAGACACCCGAAGGCGCGGTCGATTTTTATGAAGTCTTGGCGCGGGCCGAACTACCGCCCGAGTGGCTGCCCGAGCTCCGGCAGTACGCGGAGGCGCGGGGGCTCGGCTTTTTGTGCACGCCCTTCGATGAGCTGGCCGTCGCTACGCTAGATGAGCTCGAAGTGGACGCCTTCAAAATCGCTTCGCCCGAGCTCAACCACTTACCGCTTTTGCACGCCGCGGCCGCGACCGGACGTCCGCTCATCTGTTCAACGGGGATCTCTCGCCTCAGCGATATCGAAGAGGCGCTGGTGATCATCCGCGCAGCCCATGCCACCGCGAGCGTAGCGCTCCTCCAGTGCACCACCGCCTATCCCACGCCGCCTGACCAGGCCAACCTCGGCGCCATGGTCACGCTGGCGCAGGCCTTCGGTGTCCCGGTGGGTCTCTCGGACCATACGATGGAGGTGGAGAGTTCGGCGGCGGTGTCGGTGGCGCTGGGCGGGAGAATCATCGAAAAGCATGTGACACTCGATCGGGCGCTGCCCGGCCCGGACCACTCCTTTGCGATCGTGCCCGCAGAGATGACGCGCTTGGCGCAGGCGGTGCGTGCGATCGAGCGGCTACCGGAAGCCGATCGACTCGCGAAGGTGATGGAGCAGTATGGCGAGACGCTGGTGCGAGCGCTGCGCGGCCACGGGCGCAAGGAGATCATGTCCGTCGAGGCGCCGCTCTATCCCTGCGATAAGCGGAGCATCCATGCGCTGGCCGATCTGCAGGCCGGAGCGGTGCTTTCGACCGCAAATATGCGAATCCTACGCTCGGAGCGCAATCTGCGACCGGGGCTCCATCCGCGCCACTTCCAGGAGATTTTGGGTGCGCGTCTGCAGCGGCCCGTGGCTCTGGGGGAGGGGATCCAGTGGGAACAGCTGATCGCCCGCTGATTGCGCTCGTCTACGATGCGAGCGCAGAGAGCGGCGGGGGCCATCGTGTGCGCACGGAGGCGCTCGCCCAGGCTTTGGTGGAAAAGGTCGGTGGCCGTGCCCAGGCCTGTTCGATAGAACAGCTGGCAGAGGTGGCGCCCGATCTCGTGCTTGCCGATCTCTATCGGCCGAAATCGCTGCACGGGCTGCGCGGCCCCTGGTTGCTCGTCTGTCTCGACGATGAGAGTGAGCTCGAATTCGATTGCGATCTCTTGATCAACCCCAATCTCAACGAGGAGTTCACCCATCGCACCAGTGCGCGCACGCGCTATTTGCGTGGTGGTGAGTATCTTCTTTTGCGGACGCAGTTCCAGGGCCAAGGAGCACACCCGATCCAGAAGACGCTCGAGAAGCTGCTGCTCTGCTTTGGAGGCAGCGATCCGGCCGATCTCATGGCGCGCATGGCGGAATGGCTATCGCCATCGGAGTTCGAGATCACCGCGGTGCTGGGTGGGCTGCGTAGCCACTGGCCAGTACTTCCTGCGTCCTGGTGCGTGCAGAGAGATGTCGCCAACATGGCGGTGCTGATGCGCGAAGCCGATCTCGGGATCTTCGCCGCTGGCACGCTGCTCTACGAAGCGGCCGCGTGCGGTCTGCCCTCGCTGGTCGTCAGTGTGACCGAGGCGCAGGCGCGGGAGGCACGCGCGGCGGTCCGCACCAACGCCGTATTCGACCTGGGCCCCGGGGCCTCGCTCACGCGGGATGCCCTGCTCGCGGCGCTCTCCCGCTATCGCGATCGCTCGCTACGCCAGGTGCTATCGATGAATGCGCAGCGCCTCGTCGATCCCATCGGCTGTCGTCGCATCATCGGTGAGATCGCTGCGCTCTGGGGACGGTGATGAAGCTGGCGGTGATGCAGCCCACCTATCTGCCCTGGATCGGCTACTTCGATCTTCTCGACCAGTGCGACCGGTTCGTGCTGTACGACCATGTTCAGTTCGAGAAGCAGTCGTGGCAACAGCGCAACCGTATCCGCACCGCGCAGGGCACTGCCTGGCTGACCGTGCCGGTCCATCAAGAGCTCGGCCAGGTGATCGTCGATGTTCGAATCAACCAGACCGCACACTGGCAGCACAAGCACTGGATGGCGCTCGTCTCCAACTACCGCCGCGCGCCCTATTGGGATCGCTACCAGGCGGCCTTGGCAGCGATCTATGAACGCCCCTGGGAGCGGCTGGCCGATCTCACCATCCACCTTATCGATCACCTCGCCAGCGAGCTGGGCATCACCACGGAACGAGTGCGCTCCTCATCGCTCTCGCCGGAGATTCTGCAGGGCCACAAGGCGGAGCCACTGGTCGCGCTCTGTCACCATTTTGGCGCCGACACCTACCTCTCGCCGGCGGGCGCACGCAGCTACCTCACCAGCGATGAGCCTTTTCGTGTGCACAACCTGCGGCTCGAGTTCCACGCCTTCGAGCATCCTGTCTGGCCGCAGCGCTTTGGCGAATTCATCTCCCATCTTTCGGTGATCGATCTCCTGTTCAATGTAGGGCCCGAAGCCTTGTCGGCGATCCGCTCGGGCAGGTGCCCAGCGGAACCTGGATAGTCCTTCACACCGCGCTCGTTCCGACTCTGGCAATGACACTATCGTGAGGCTACCGAAATAGTTGACACTCAATTTGCACGACTGCAAGATGGGCAAGTTCTGGAGGGCGAACGTGATGGCACAGCTGGCGATGGATTCGATTGAACGCGAAGTGCTCGCCGAAACGCACCGGTTTGAGGCTGCGCTGCCCGAGCTGCTCAAGGATTACCGAGGGCGCTGGGTGGTCTTTCAAGGGGGCGCTCTCCACAGCGTGCATGAAACGGAAGATCAAGCCTACGTCGCTGCAGTGGAGCATTTTGGCGTCACCGGTGGCTCCGTGGTTGCACCGGTGCTCGACAAAGATTCGCCCGCTCCAAACACCACGTCGGTGGTATCCTTTCCCTCCTGAACTTCACGCGATCTGTTTCACCCGATGAGCTGGCGCAGCTGGGACCGCTCGTCGATGTGGTGCTCTCGCCGGCCGTCCCGATCGCGGAGCAACTCAAGGCTTCTGGGGGTACGGTACCCCATCTCAAGATTCGGCTCCTCGTCGATACCGGGGCTGAGAAGACGGTAGTCGAGCGTGCCATCGCACAGCAGCTCGGTATTCCGCCGCTGCGTTTTACCGAGGTGGTGGGCGTATCGCAGCAACCCGATCGCTGCCCGGTCTATCGGGCTCTGCTCGAGCTACCGGTAAGACGAGCCGAGGGGGTAGCGACCGCAACGCTGGCGGTCGATGTGGTTGCCACCGGCGCCTTTTCGGATCGCTATCCCTACCACGGTTTTTTGGGGCGCGATTTTTTGCGGACTGTTCTGCTCCAGTACGACGGTTCTAATGGCACCTTCGAGCTGCGGGTCAAACCGGCGCCTGAGGTGGAGCCGCCAGAGATGAATTGGGGGCGGAGAAGTACCGACCGCTAACGCGCTGCTCAGGCGCGTTGATCGCGGCTTACGTCCTCGCTCCCCTCGGTCACGTACCAACCGCGTACGCTCCCTCGGGTCGCTCCGGGCGCGCTCGCGCTGAACGCGCCTGAGCAGCGCTTTGTTTCAATCCGAGTGAGCACCGCTATAACGGGCTTCAGGGGCACTGGATGTCGGGGATCTGATCGCTCACGAAGTTTCCATCCGTCCCTTCGACGGCAGCGCTGCCCCGAAAAAGTTTGGGTTGGTAGCGGGACAGACGTCATAGGTGGCAGAAAAGCCATAGCCGACCGAACAGAGCTGAGATTCGCCCACGAAGCCGCGGCTAAAATGGTCGATCTTGGTGGTGAACTTGACCCCGTCAAAAGCGCTCTCGTGCCGTTCCAGTCCATCGGTGAAGCGGTGGGTAAAGAAGAGTGCGGGAGCGGTCGGCTGCGCGGTGGTGTGAATGGTCAAGGCCACCGGCTTGGCAAAGGTCAGGCCGGCGGGCTCAAAGCGATAGAGCGGTGAAGAGGCATGATGGCTTCCGCTCATCGGCGCTGGTTCAGCCTGTGCGGAGATGCGTACTTCCTGGGTGAGCGCACCCGCGGGGACTTGCAGCTCCATGCCGTCGAGAACGAGCACTCCGCCTTGCGGCCCCACCATGGGGCTGGCCTGATTTCGCATCCCACACCCGATCGCCGCAAAACCCAGCACGAGGATCCACATGTGATCCTCTTTAAACTACCTCCAAGAAGGGTTCGTCGGCAGCGATGACTTCGCCAATGCGGACGGCGTGGGGCGCATCGCCGCTGCGCAGTTCGCTGACCAGTGCATCCGCGCGAGAGGAATCGAGTGCGATGAGGAGGCCGCCGGAGGTTTGCGGATCGAATAGAATCTGTTCCAGCTCTGGATCGAGTGAAGCACGCACCCTCGGTGAAGCCGCGGCACGATTGGGAGCCGTCGCAGCGGTCGTGATGCCATTCCGAATTTGTGCACGCGCACCATCGAGCAGCGGTAGCGCAGCCACGTTGATCCGCGCACTCACGCGCGATCCGACCAGCATTCCCAGCGCGTGGCCGGCGAAGCCAAAACCAGTGATATCGGTGCAGGCGTGGGCGCCATACCGGAGCGCTGCTTGCGCGGCTCCACGATTGAGTCGTGCCATCGAGTCCAATGCGGCCGACAACTCTTCGTCGGTACCGAGCCCTTTTCGTCGGCCGTTGATGAGGAGGCCGGTGCCGAGCGGCTTGGTCAGTACCAGCGCATCGCCCGGACGCGCACCGATGTTGCGCAAGATCTTCTTCGGATGGACCTGCCCGGTCACCGCGAGTCCGTAAAAAAGCTGATCGTTGCGTACCGTGTGGCCGCCGAGGATCACCGCACCCGCTTCGGTGACCTTGTCCTGTCCGCCCGCCAAAATTGCCTGCGCTGCCTCGGGGTCGAGCTCCTTGGGAAAGGCGCACAGCGCCAACGCGACCAGCGCTTCACCCCCCATCGCAAACACATCGGAGAGCGCATTGGCCGCCGCGACCTGGCCAAAGCGATAGGGATCATCCGCTACCGGGGTGATGAAGTCGGCGGTGCAGATGATCGCCCGCTGGTCGTCGAGTGCATACACGCCCGCATCATCCGACGTCTCGGTTCCGACCAGAACCGAGGGGTGCGTCGGCTTCGGGAGCTGCGCCATCATCGCCTGCAGGTCGCCCGGACCTACTTTAGCTGCTCAACCACCGCAGTTGGCGAAGCGCGTGATGCGAAATGCCTCGTGGTCGCCCATCGACGGGAGAGCGTAGCATATGTTAGTTTTCCAAGCCGTGCCGACCGTCAAGATTGAACACGCCCATGCGCTCGAGCCCGATGAAGTGCGACGCCGGCTCGAAGGATTGCGCGACCGGTTGGCCGAAAAGTATGGCATCGATGCCCACTGGAAAGATCCCACCCATGCGACCTTCAAGCGCATCGGTGTGTCGGGATCGATCACCTGCCCGCCTGGCAAGGTGCTGGTGCAGCTCGATCTCTCCTTCGCGCTCTCGCCGGTGAAGGGCAAGATTGAGCAGCGCATTCGGGAAGAGCTTGCGACAGCGCTGGCGTAGCGCGCTGTGCATCGCGGTGGCACTTTCGGCGTGTGCCGCGCGTCAACCTGTGGGGTCGAGCACAATGCGAGCACTTACTAAGCAGACCGTGGTGGCTGCGTCTGTGGCCGACGTGTGGAAGACCTGGACCACCGTGGAGGGCGTGAAGAGTTTCTTTGCACCCGAGGCCAAGATCGAGCTGCGCCAAGGCGGCGCGTACGAGATCTATTTCGATCTCGAGCAGCCGCCTGGGCTGCGCGGCAGCGAGGGCTGCAAGATCTTGAAGATAGAGCCAGAGAAACAACTGGTGGTAAGCTGGAACTTTCCGCCGCACCTGTCGATTCGTAACGAGCGGACTGAGGTCGCAGTGGCCTTCGAAGCGATCGATGCGAGACATACGCGAGTGAAACTCCTGCAGACGGGGTGGCGGCAGGGAGGCGACTGGGAGGCGGGTTACGCCTATTTTGACCGTGTTTGGGGCGTCGTGATGGAGCGGCTTGCCCAACGTTTTTCGAAGTGACGCGGCGCGGTGGAGCTCGACTAGCCGGCGGATCGATCCGCTACCTGCGGCGATTGCAGCGCGGGG
>JAHFDT010000140.1 GCA_023248875.1 Myxococcales bacterium
GGAGAAGCGGTGAGCCACACCATCTTGATCGTCGAAGATGATCCCGACGGTTTGGCCACACTCCGGGAGATCCTCGAGCTGGAAGGCTACATGGTTGAGGGCGCGACCAATGGGGAGGAGGCGCTCACCCGTCTGCGCCGCGGACCCAAGCCATCGCTGATTCTCCTGGATCTCATGCTCCCGGTGATGAACGGCTGGCAACTTCGTCAAGCGCAACAAGAGGATCCCGAGTTGGCATCGATTCCGGTGATCGTGGTGTCCGCCTATAAAGATGCCGCTGCGGTGGCCGAATCTCTGGGCGTCGCCGATTTCGTGAACAAGCCGATCCAGCTCGACGAGCTACTCGCCAAGATGGCTCGGTGGGTTGCTCCCGCTGTTCCCCAGCCCCCCAATTCGTAGGCGTCACCGCAGCTGACACCGTCACCGTCTCCGTCTCCGATACCGTCTCCGTCTCCGTCTCCGTCTCCGATACCGTCTCCGTCTCCGTCTCCGATACCGTCACCGTCTCCGACGCCGATACCGACACCGTCTCCGACGCCGATACCGTCACCGTCTCCGACGCCGATACCGACACCGTCTCCGACGCCGTCTCCGTCTCCGCCACCGATGCCGACACCGTCTCCGTCACCGATTCCGACGCTGATTCCGACGCTGACTCCGACTCCGACACCATGACCGACACCATTGCTGTTGTCGTCACCGCCACTGTCGCTGCCACCGACTTTGTTGCCATGGCTATCCTCTTGGCGACGACGGACGGGGACGGCGGAAGCGTCGGAGACGGTGACGGAGTCGGAGTCGGTGACGGTGACGGTGACGGTAACAAAGACGGTGTCGACGGCATCACAGCCTGCCTCACCCTCCCCGCGTTGCCTCGACAATCGGCATTCGCGCCGCCCTCATCGCGGGCAGAAGACCGCCCGTGTAGCCCATGAGCGCCGCGAACAGCAGGGACTGGACTGCGATCCCGGGCGTCAAGGCGAAGCGGAAGGTCACCTCCGAAAAGGACTGGAAGTTCATGGTCGAAAACGAAGCCAACTGCATGAGCGAGGCGGCCGCGATGCCGACCAGTCCAGCGACGAGCGCGAGCAACATCGACTCCACCACGAAGGAGAGCATGACCGCGCGCCGACGGAAGCCGAGCGCTCGCAGGGTGCCAATCTCGCGCGTGCGCGCGGCGACCTGCGAATACATGGTGATCATCGCTCCGAGCGCAGCGCCCAGCGCAAAGATGATCGCGACGAAGAGGCCCAGCACTCGGATGAAGAGCGCTAGGCCCTGCGACTGCTGCGCGTAAAATGCCGATTCGCGCTTGACGTCGAGCTGGATCATCTGCGGATCGGCCGCGATCCGCGCTTCGAGGGCAGCGAGGTCATTCTTGTCACGTAGCCGCGCTGTCACGGTTTGGACGGCGCCGCGGCGCTGAAAGGCGTCGACGAACTGTTCGACGTCACCCCATACCTCGGAATCGAAACCACTCCCGCCCCCATCGAGGATTCCGACCACAGTCCAATTGCGTCGTGCGAAACGGACTTCACCGCCTTGCCGCATGCCCTGGAAGCGGCCCTCGAGTCCTTTGCCGATCACGATCTCCGACGTTCCGGGCGTAAACAGGCGACCCCGCAGCTGGATACCAGAGTGAACCTCGAGCGCACGCGGGCCGACGCCGCGCACCGTGATATTGGAGCCATCCTGCTCGCTCCTCGGCTGCTCGCGCAGCGCGAAGATCAGCACCACCGCCTCGGGGGAAGCGAGCGGTTTGCCATCGGCAGCAAGGGCGATCTCGGGCGCCGAGGTCAGTACCTTGACCAGCTCGGTGTTGATGCCGCTCTGCACTTCGGATTGCGCCCCTTTGCGCAGGATCTTCACATTCTCGTCCAGACCCGTGGAGGCAAGCGTTTTCTTGATGCCATGCGACAGCATCAGCACCGTGGCAAACACGAACACCACCAGCGCCAAGCCGAGCCCGGTGAGCAGCGTCGAGATCTTGCGGACGGTGAGTGAACGGACGTTGTAGACGACCGGCACCCAGTCGCGTCGGCCGGCCATCGAAAGGCCCAGGACGCCGACCACCAGGCTCGAAACGGGCAGCCCAATGGCGAGGGCAAGCGCACCGATACCGAGCGCGCCACCGACGAAAATCAGCAGAATCTGGCCCACTATTCGACTCTCCGCAAGGCATCGACCAGCCGCATGCGGCCGGCGCGCCACGCCGGCACTGCCGCCGCCAGCATGCCACCGAGGAGCGCTACTGCGACCGCCGCGATGGCCGGCCCGGGCTGGACGACGAAACTGCCCAAAAAGGCTCCGACCACGCGCTGGAACGCCTGACCCGCGATACGCAGAATGGCCGGCGCCATGCCGAGGCCGAGCGCGACACCGGTCCCAGCGATCACCAGCCCCTCCCCCAGCACCAGCCGAACGATGTGTGAGGGGCGAAAGCCAATCGCACGCAGTACCGCGTACTCGGTGGTCCGCTCGCGGGTAGCCATCGCCATAGTGTTGCCGAGAATCAAGAGAAGGATCGCCAGCACCACGCCGGAGATGGCTTCAATGGCGACGAGCATGGCCGATACCATCGAAAGGAAGGACATCTGGAAAGCACGCTCGGTTTCAGTGCGGGTTTCGGCCGGCGAATTGTCGAACAGCTTGTCGATGGTGGAGGCCACACTGGTTGACTGCTGGACATCGGCGACCCGCACGATCACCACGCCGAGCTGATTCTTGCGCCCTTCGGGCATCCGCTCGTCGAGGTATTTCCAGTGGAAGAACATCGTCCGCTTGTCGATCGATGAACCCTGCGGTGGGTGATAGATGCCGCGGATGGTGAATTTCCAGTCGCCCGGGTAGATATCACCGGCAAGAGGAATCTCATCGCCCACCTTCCAACTGTATTTGGCCGCCAGCTCCTCGCCGATGATGCAGCCGGTGCGGTCACCCATCCACGCCTTCTGCTCTTCAGGGGGGAGCTGCAATTCGGGATAGACCCGCTGATACGAGTCGGCATCGACGGCGAATTTGGCGAAGAAGTTGCGCGGATCTTTGTAGACGCCGCCAAACCAGTTGGCCCAAGTCGCTTCGGTGACACCCGGCACGTTCTTCACCTTCTGAAAATAGGCAGTCGGCAGCGGGAAGATGATCGAGATCTTATTGCGCACCACCAGCCGGTCAGCGGCAGCACGCTCGGCACCGGCGTGCCAGGCCGAGATCACGGTGCGCAGAAACAGAAAGGCGATGATGGCGATGGCCACGCCGAAGGCGGTGAGTAGCGAGCGCAACCGATTCCGGAAAGCGCTCTTGACGACGAGTAGGAGGAAGACCATGGCGTTATGCCGACGCTGCGAGCGAGCCCTTATCGAGCTTGCGGATGATCTTGGCGCGCTCGGCGGCCTGCGGATCGTGGGTGACCATGACGATGGTTTTCTTGAATTCGCGCTGCAACAGCTCGAGTAGCTTGAGCACCTCTTCGGCACTCTTGCGGTCGAGATCGCCGGTGGGCTCGTCCGCTACCAGGATGGTGGGGTCAGTGACGATCGCGCGTGCGATCGCGACGCGCTGCTCCTGGCCGCCGGAAAGCTGGCGCGGGTAGTGGTCCATGCGATCGCCCAGACTGACGATCTTGAGCGCGGTCTCGACCCGTTGGCGCCGCTCCGCCGATTTGAGAGGAGTCAGGAGCAGCGGCAACTCGACGTTTTGAAACGCCGTCAGCACCGGCAAGAGATTGTACTGCTGGAAAATGAAGCCGATGTGGCGGGCGCGCCAGGTGGCGAGCGCGCCTTCGGAGAGGCGGGTGATCTCGGTGCCATCGACTTCGATGGTGCCCGCGCTTGGCCGGTCGATGCCGGCGATGAGATTGAGCAGTGTGGTCTTGCCGCTGCCCGACGGACCCATCAGCGCTTCGAACGAATTCTCCGCGATCTCGAGGTCGATGCCATCGAGCACCGGCACCTCGGTCTGTTCGCGATGGTAGACCTTACGCACGCCGCGTAAACGGATGATCGGTTGGCCTGGAGCTTCACTCATTTGCTCTCTTTCTCCTGGGCAGAGGAGCCCTCGTGGAGCCTGTCGGCCGGATGGCGAATGACACGCGTTCCGGTCGATGGGCCCGATTTGAGCTCGACCATCGCTCCGACTGGACCGCCGGTCGTGACCACCATTTCGCGCACGCGGCCATCGTTCACCATCAGGACCACTTGGCGGCCGCTCCGCTCGACCACCGCATCGGCCGGCACCACCAGTTTGGGCGCCAGTTGGAGCGCCGCCTCATCGAGCGGATGGGAAAGAAAGCTGACCTTGGCCGCCATATCGGGCAGAACGCCCTGCACATCACCGTGGAATTTGACCTTGGCCGTCACCGCCGCTTTAGCACGATCGACCGTCTGGCGGATCTCACGCACCTCTCCACGAAAGCGCCGGTCGGGAAAGGCGTCGAGTAGGATCTCCGTCGGAGTGGTGGCCTGAAGCTTGGCGAGCTGCGCCTCCGAAACATCGGCGTGCACCTCCAGATCGGAAAGATCGGCGAGGATAAAAAGTCCGGCGCCCGCGGGTGCCACCACCTCTCCCTCTTCCACGAGTTTGCGCACCACTGTGCCGGAAAAGGGCGCGCGAATGCGTGTGTTCTCGACCACCACCTGTGCGGCACCGAGACGCGCCTCCACCGCTGCCATCTCCGCTTGCGTCGTGGCCAGATGGGCGCGTGCGACGAGAGCCCGGGCCTGGAGATCGTCGACGGCGGCCTGGGTGCTGGCCGCGCCACTCAAAAGTTTGGCCTCGCGTTCGTGGCGCGCCTCGACATCGGCGAGATCGGCGCGCACGCCTTCGATACGGGCGCGTGCCGCTGCCACCTCCGCGCGCACTTGATAGTAGGCCGCTTCGGCATCGGTGGAATCGAGCTGGGCGAGCAGCTGCCCCTCCTTCACCGGGTGCCCTTCGTCGACCAGCAGCTTGGCCAGCCGCCCCATCACTTTGGGCGCCACGACCGCACGACGGCGCGCCTGTACATATCCCGTCGCCACCAGTGTCACATTTTCCTGGGTCGGCGAAACCAGTGTCACGGCGCCGAGCTCGACCTCTTCGGGGAAGATGCGCGCCTGGGTCTGGTGGAAGAGGGCATAGCCGACACCACCGACAGCGACCAGGCCAGCCACGATCGGCCAGCGGTGCAGGAGTTCGCTGCGCGCGTTCACACCGGTGCCGGAGCTCTGCGGCTCGCGCTGAAGGCGCAGCGAGGCCAGCTGCTTCGAGAGGTCCTCGTCCGTCACGGGCGGACTGTAGTGATCGTCGGAGTCCTGTGCAAGGAGAGTCATTGGCCACCTTGTCCGGGAAAGGTTCCGGCGGCGCGCCTGTGCGATAGGTCGGCCAGCCCGAGATCGAAGTGAGCCTGGGCCACCGCCACCTCGGCAGTGATGAGGTTGTCCTGCGCCTGCAGGAGATCGAGCTGGCTCGCGGTCCCCACGTCACGCTGCACCCGCACCAGTTCGAGCGTTTCGCGGGAGAGCTCCACCGAGCGCTCAGCCGTCACAAGCGCGCGCCGCTTGGTGCGCAGCGCATCGCGTGCATTGTCGAGCTCGCTTTGCAGCTGCTCTTCGAGAAGAGTGAGGCGCGCCTGCCGTTCGCGCCGCTGGGCCAGTGCGAGGTGGCGCTGGGCATCACGTGCGCCGCCGTCGTAGATCGTCCAATCGAGCTGCGCACCGACCAGCCACGCATAGTGGTCACCGGAAAAGCCGGCGTAGTTGAAAGCTCGCGCATTGGCAAACGCCGAGAGTGTGGGAGCCCAGCGCCAGCGCGTCGAAGCAATTTGGGCATCGTCGGCGAGCAGGGTTTTCTGCAGCGCCACGAACTCCGGCCGCAGGGACAGCCCCTGGGGAGGCGGTTCAGGGATGGGCGGCAGTTCCACCGCGACCACCCGGAATGGATCCGGGTGCGCGAGAATCATCGCCAGTGCGCGATAGGCGGCCGACCGGGCATCCTCGGCTTCGGCCAGCACCTGGTCGGTGCGCACGGCGACGAGCTCGGCGCGTGCCACCTCGACCCGATTGACCGTCCCGGCGGCCAGGCGCGCGCGTGCGTCCTCGAGCGTCCGGCGCGCGACCGCAACCCCATGTTGGCGCGCAGTGACCAGCTCGTCGGTGCCGGCAGCGGCGTAGAAGGCCTGGGCCGCGGCCATGAGGACCGTCGCTTTGGTAGCATCCGTGGTGGCCTGGGCGGCGTCGAGATTGCGCCGCGCGGCCTGAAGCCCGCGGTAGGCCCATGGCACCACCAGCGGCGCCGTGACTGTCAACGCAGCGTCGAGTTGATCCGCGGGCTGAATCACCGCGTTCTTGGGCGTGCTGGCAACGATCTGCTGCTGCAGCTCATCGAGCTTGGCAGCGGTAGCGGCGTCGACGCCGCTTTTGAGCACATCGACGAAGGCAAAGAGCCCCTGGTTTTGCCCCGCCAGATTGAGTGAGACCTCTTTGTAGTTGTGGGTGTACTTGCCCTGAACCACCGCTTGTGGCAAGAGCGCTACCCAGGCCTGCGCCACTCCGGCAGCGGCCTGGTCGAGTCGCGCACGCGCCTGTGCGAGGTCACGGTTGCCGCGCTCGGCCAGCGCCAGCGCTCGTTCGAGCGTCAGCGGTTCGGGCTCCGCATGGGCGGTCGGTGAGAGCGACGAAAAGCCGAAAAAGAAAACGCCAAGACGCCAAGACGCCAAGCGCGTGGGTTTCGAAGCTCTCTTCATCTCTGAAGCTGACACCGAAGCCGACACCGTCTCTGTCTCCGATTCTGAAGCCGACACCGACACCGACTCCGGTATCGTCTCCGATGCCGTTACCGACACCGACTCCGACTCCGTCTCCGATGCCGTTACCGATACCGACTCCGACTCCGACTCCGACTCCGATTCCGACTCCGACTCCGATGCCGTTACCGACTCCGACTCCGACTCCGATACCGATACCGACTCCGACTCCGATGCCGACACCGTCTTCGACGCCGATACCGATACCGTAGCCGTAGCCGTCGGCGATGCCGTCTCAGACTCTGATATCGTATCCGATGCCGTATCTGGTGCCGGTACCGTCACCAACACTGTCGCCATGTTCGACCCGCAGACGGCAACCGTCAGCGAATCGGTAATCGGTACCGTTACGGATACCGTAACCCAATCGGTTGCGGATTCGGTTACGGTTGGGCACCCGCCATCGGAATCGGTGTCGGTGTCGGTGTCGGAGACGGCATCGGCATCGGCATCGGAGACGGCATCGGAATCGGTGTCGGTGACGGCATCGGCATCGGCATCGGAGACGGTGACGGCATCGGAATCGGTGTCGGAATCGGAATCGGTCAAATACCCGGTCATGGGGCACTCTTTCTGCGGCGGGGCGCCGTCGGTTGCGCGCCCTCCCACAGCAGCTGGACGAGGCCGCGTAGAAAAATATCGGCCGGCATGGGGGCGCGATTTTGCGCCTTTTGCAGAAGTTCGAAAAAGACGAAATTCTGGATCGAGCCGAGAAAGACGCGCGAGAGAATCTGCGGGTCGTGCGGCCGGAGCCGGCCGGTGGCCATTTCCGCGGCGAAGAATTCGCTCACCCGCTGAAGCCCTCGCAATGCTGGGGGATGGGGCTGCTCGAGCGTGGCACAGGAGCCCGGCTCCGGGTTGGACCAGCTCATCATCAAGAGGGGCAGCAGGGTGCGAAAGAACTCCACCGCCTCGAGCCCGACTTCGGCGAGTACGGTGCGGACGTCCCCCTTGCCCATCCGACGCACCAGCGATTCGAGCCAGGCGGGTTCGTCGAACGTGGGGGCCATGGCGGCGCGAAACAGCTCAGCCTTGGTGCGAAAGCGCTTGAAGATGGAGCCCTCGGCGATCCCGGCCGTACGGGCCACTTCGGCGGTGGTGGCGCGTATGCCCTTCTCCAAAAAAACGGTGCGCGCGGCCGTCAGAATCTGCCGGTCGGTGATGGTGGCCGGACGGGACATGGTGAGTGAGTGCTTACTTACTAATCAGAGGGGGAATTGTCAAGGTATGAAATAAATGCGCGATCTGGAAAAACTTACATAGATACATAATATTTGTAATGGAAAATACTCAATGTTTTCTGTGTTAATGGATCGGATCGGCTCCTGCAGGGGAGTGTTCGTCCATGCTCATCCGGGGGGGCCATAGGTATGCCGGCATGACGCTCACCGAGCTAGTGGTGGTCGTTGGCCTCATCGGTGTGGTCACGGGTCTCACCACGGTCAAACTCGGCGGTCCGAGTGCCAATATCCGTAGCCGACAGGCCTTTGTTCGTTCGATCTACTATTCCATGTTGGAGACCCGCGCTGAAGTGATGGCGGACGGCCACGCTCGCTACTGGCAGTGCAAGCCAAAGATTTGCATAGTGTGGCGGCACGATACGGCCGGCCGGCCCCCCGCGGGATCGACCGCTTGGACGAGCCAGCGGGGGGCGCTCGTGAATCCCGGGTCATCGATCCATTTTACGGCGATCGTTTACGGCTCTACCTACACCACGCTCGGCCAGACCTTTGACGACACGGATCGGATCAGTAACACGTACCCCAAGACACTCAGTTTCGATATCGATGGCAGGTGTGGCTACAATTCAGGAGGCAATTCCGGCGCGACCTTGTATATGCACGACCCGAACACCACCTCGTCCCTGGTGGTCGGCCCCTCCATCGACCCCGACGAGCTTCAGAAGCATCGGTACAAGATCGCGGTCTACGGCGCGACCTGCCTGCCGCGCCTTATCGAGGGCTGGTGATGCGACACGAGCGCGGCTTTACGCTGCTGGAAGTGATGATGGCGGTGGCGATCTCCGCCACCTGCCTGGTGGGCCTCATGCGGCTGCAGACGAGCGCACACCAGGGGAATGCGCGGGCGCGCGACCTGTCGATGGCGACCTCCGCGGCGCAGTGGGGGATGGAGGAAATGGCCGCGATGAGCAACGAGATGTTCGATCAGCATCGCACCGACAGCGCCTGGCTGGCCGACGAGTGCTGGCCGGACGCCGGCCAGAATATGGCTGGGATCGTGCCCACCCACCTGATTCGACGCCATCGGATCTCCACGCCGACCATTGTCAACGGAGTCTATACCTGGACGCTCACCGTCACTATCCAGTGGAACCCTGAAAACATCGGCAACTGCACCTGGGACGACACCGCTAACCCTAACAAGCATCAAGTAGTGCTCACCATGCAGAGGACCTCGTGAACCGCTCCGGCTTCACCGTGGCCGAGCTCATGATCTCGATGGCGCTATTCAGCATGGTGGCGGCGGCAGTATCGTGGCTGGTGCTCTCGGCCAACCACTCTCAGGCGGGGGCCGCGCGCGTCGATGGTGCCCAGAACGCGCTGCGGGTGGCGATGGAATATATGACGCGGGATATCCAGATGGCGGGCGCCGGGGTGAGCAGTGGCCGGCTCTATGACTGGAGAACCACCCCGAACAACGTGCCGATCTTTCCCGTCCAAGTGACCAATAGCGCCACCGACTCCGATGAGATCACCCTGATCACCGTCGACGCCCACCGCTATGCGGTGCTGACGGTCGACCACATCCCGCCCGGGCCGGTCGTGGGCAGTTCCCGCAGAATCTGGACCACCGACTGTACCAATCTGCGCGGCGGGGGGAGCGGCAACTTTCTTATCCAGATCTCCGATCTCTCGGAGGGGATACTGCGCTCTACGCTGGGCTGGGACAGTAGTACACCCTGCACCTATCTCGGCCTATCGTACCTCTCCCCGAGCGGGGTGGGCAGCGAGCCGAGGCAATGGGCGCAGGGCTCTTATGTTTTCGCTGTCCGCTGGGTGACCTATCGGATCGACCGGACCACCAACATCCCGAC
>JAHFDT010000141.1:0-2807 GCA_023248875.1 Myxococcales bacterium
CGATGTCGATGTCGCCTCTGAAACCGCCGAGATGACCCGTGCCGAGATCCTCGCCCAAGCCGGTACCGCCGTCCTCGCCCAGGCTAACCAGTTGCCCTCCGCCGCCCTATCGCTGCTGCGATAGTCACTACCGCCCAGTCCAACTGATGGAGTCTGGATGACACCCTTTATCTCCAGCTGATCCAACCTCCACCCTGCGTTGCTCCTCTTCTGCGAGCAACGTGACTTCCACCGCGAGGCACCATGCCTTCATCCCTGCCCGGACGAGGTGCGCCGATGCACCTCGCCCATCCACCCCATGATTTCCTTCACCACTGCGGTGAGAGGGAGAGATCTGCCCAACGCCCAACGAAGTCCGAAGGGAGCTTTCTATGCCGATCGTAATGAACAGCAACGTTTCCGCCCTCACCGCCCAGCGCTATCTCGATATCGCACGCCGTAACCTGGACAGCTCGCTCGCCAAATTGTCATCCGGTATGCGCATCGTTCGCGCGGCCGACGATGCCGCAGGCCTCGGCATCAGCGAGGTCATGAAGGCGCAGATCCGCGGCCTCGCCCAAGCCGGACGAAATGCCAACGATGGCGTCTCCATCGCCCAGGTCGCCGAAGGTGCGATGAACGAACAGGCCGCCATCCTCACCCGTCTGCGCGAGCTCGCCGTCCAGTCTGCCAACGGCACCCTCACCTCCACCGACCGACAGTTCATCGACAAGGAGGCCAAAGACCTCACTTCCGAGCTCGACCGCATTGCGCTCTCGACGGAATACGATGGATTCAAGCTCCTCAACAGTTTGGGCAACGTCACCATCCAGGTCGGCATCCGCGCCACCACCAACGACACCTTGAACATTTTCTTTGGCACCACCACTTCGAGCACGCTCAGCGTAGTCTACAGTGTGGGTGGCAACGTCGACCTCGCCTCCAGCGCCACCACCGCCTCGGCCTCCATCTCAGCGATCGATGGCGCGATCACCAGTCTCTCTACCTTCCGAGCCATGATTGGCGCTGACACCAACCGCCTTCAGGTCACCATCAACAACCTCGCCTCCGCCCGCGAAAACCTGGTCGCCGCACAGTCCCGTATCCGCGATGTCGATGTCGCCTCCGAAACCGCCGAGATGACCCGCGCCGAGATCCTCTCCCAAGCCGGCACCGCCGTCCTCGCTCAGGCCAACCAATTGCCCGCTGCAGCACTTTCGCTGCTCAGGTAACCGCAACACCTTCTTAGGAGTAGCCCATGGCACTCGCCGTCAGCCAACCTGTCACTGTCGTCACCGAACGCTCGCTCGATCTCTTTGATCGCGCGCCCAGCCCGCGCGAGTTGCCGCGTATCGCGCCGCCTCTGGGAGGAGCCGTCGAGCCTCTCTTCGAGCGGCCCGCCGACAGCAGCCTGCGTTCTCGGCTGCGCAGCCTCGGGCAGGAGACGCGCGACGCTAGCGATGCCATTTCGGCGCTCCAGTTGCGCGATAGTACGCACGCGGAGCAGCTGCACCTCCTCGAGCGACTTCACGACTTGGCGAGCCAGTCGGCCGCGCCACTGTCGACCGCAGAGGACCGGCGACTCCTCGGCCAGGAGGCGTCCGATTTGGGCGCCCAGCTGGGAGAACTCCAGACCGAGTGGGCCGAGGGGCGCCAGGAGCTGGGTCCCGCCGCCCCCCTGGCCAGCCCGCTCGATGCGCTGCTGGCGCGCACCGCTGCACAAATCGACCTCACCCGGGATGCGAGTAGCGCTTGGCGCTCCCTGCGCGCGATCGATTCGGCGGTGGCCGCGCTCACCGCCGAGCAGAGCCAGACAGCGGAAGAGCAGGAGGCGGAGGCGAAACTCGACGAATTGCGCGCCACCCGGAAGAAGCTCCTCTCCGTTGACCGCCCCCTCGCCGACAGCGAAGGCGCAAAGGCGCTGGTTTTCTCTACCGCAAACGACCTCCTGGCCAACGCCGAGGTCGCCGTTCGCGTGCAGACCGACCGGCTCCCCTCGCTGGCGCCGGCAGAATTTTTCACTATTGTCACCAGGTAAAAATGGGCTATACTAGATTCTTTTTGCGTGGGCCCGCTGTGAGGTAATGTCGTGGCGCTAACCTTTGGCACAAACGTCACCGCACTCCGGGTGGCTCGGTTCCTCGCCGAGTCGCAGCGGGCGCTCGAGGCCAGCCTCGTGAAGATCTCCTCCGGACGCCGAATCAACCGCGCCTCCGACGATGTCGGCAGCTTGGGATTGTCGGTGACCCTGAGCGCTCAGGCGGCCAGCTTTGGCGTAGCCGGGCGAAATGCTAACAACGCCCTCTCGATGGCACAGACCGCCGAAGGGGCGATGAACGAACAGGCCAATATCCTGCAGCGCTTGCGCGAATTGGCGGTGCAGTCCGCCAGCACCACCCTGACCTCGACGGACCGCACCTACATCGATCGGGAAGCCAAGGATCTCACCTCCGAGCTCGACCGGATTTCCAGCACCACCGAGTTCAACACCTTCAAGATGTTGGGCGCCAACGTCGGCGTCTACACGGTCCAGGTGGGCATCCGCGGCACCGCCAACGATGTGGTCACGATGTATTTCACCAACACCAGCTCCACCAGCATGGGGGTGATCTACAGCGTCGGCGGCCAGGTCGACCTCTATACGTCGGCCACCACCGCCACCAATTCGATCTCCAATATCGACTCGGCGATCGCCACCCTTTCGACCAACCGCGCCATTGTCGGCGCCGATTCTGCGCGGCTGCAGCACGCCCTCACCGAAACCAGCATTCACCAGGAAAATCTGACCGCCGCCTACTCCCGCGTCACCGACCTGGATGTGGCGGAGG
>JAHFDT010000141.1:2817-9790 GCA_023248875.1 Myxococcales bacterium
ATCAGGTGCTGGTCCAGGCCGGGTTGGCGATATTGGCCCAGACCAATAATCTTTCGGCCGCCGTACTACAGCTGCTCAAGTAGGGTTCCGATGATAGTATCGTGGCGTGGCAGACCAGGACGGATCCCTGGCCACGCTGTACGAGTTTGTACAGCAGCTGGCCCGTTTCTCTGAAACCATTCCTGCCCTCCTCGCGCAGGGCGATCTGGATGAGATTCGGCGTTCGCTCGCGGCCTCGCGGCGACTGCACTCGCTCTTCCAAGTGGCGAAGGACAATGCTCGCCGGACCCTCGAGGCGCAGCCGAACCATCCCCTCGTCCAGCAGATGAATCAGCTCCTGCCGCGCATCCAGGCTGGGGACCAGGCGACACTGGCCTGGCTAGAGCGGCCACTGCCCGATGCGGTCGAGCTGCTCCGGAGCCCCGAGGGCATCGCCCTGCTCGCGGACGTAACGCTGCCCCTCGCTTGGGATCCGGCGGTCGATATCGTGATCCTGGTCGGGAGCGGCACGGGACCGCTGGTGCGCGAGCTCCTCGGGCGCGGGCAGGCGCGCATCGTCGTCTATGGCCCGGACGAGGGGTTGCCAGAAAGCGTGGTCAGCGCCCACTCGCTCCTGGACCTGCGCCATGCCCTGCTCACCTTTCCCGGTCGCACGCCCCAGATCACCATCCGACGCTTGCCCGGTGTTTCTGACCCGCTGCTCCAGGAAGTCGCCGAACAGGCGCGCGAATCGTTTGGCAATCTCGTGGCCGCGCGCAACACCATCGACGAATTCGGCGAGACCTGGATCCTGCAAGGCCTCGCCAACCTGCCCCACGTCGCCCGCTGGCCCTCGGTGTCATCGCTCTACGAACACTTTCCCGGCTGCCCCTTCGTGTTGATCGCGCCCGGCCCCTCACTCGCCAAGAACGTCCACCGCCTGCGCGAGCTCAAGGGGCGCGCGATCCTGTGTGCCCTCGGCCATGCGCTCGGCACCCTCGAGCGCGCCGGCGTGGTGCCGGACCTCATCCTCTCACTCGACTCGCAGGATCTGCGGTACCACTTCGAAGGTTTTCCTATCGGCCAAGTGGAAGCGGTGCTGCTAGGCGTCACGGTCCACCCCGAGCTCTATAAGTTAGGTGCCAAGCGCTTCTTTACCGTCGCGGGCAATAGCATTCTCGATGACTGGGTCTACCAGTGCCTCGAGGAGCGGCCGGCGCTGCGCAGCGGTGGCTCGGTCGCCTGCTCGGCGTTTAGCCTCGCGGTGGCGTGGCAGTGCGATCCCATCCTCTGCGTGGGGCTAGACCTCTCCTTTCCCGGCGGTCGGTTTTATGCCGAGCACAGCTGCGACGGCGACCTCACCTTCAAGGCCAGCCCCGACGGAAGCTTCACCACGGAAGGCGGATCAACCAAGTATCAGGAGCTCGACCAGATTCAGGCCGACGAGGGCCACCGCCCCACCCAGTGGATGGAGGTTCCCGGCTACCACGGCGGCAGCGTGGCCACCTCGGTGATCTTCCAGATGTTCCTGCGCTGGTTTCAAAATGCGGCCCTCTCCGAGCAGGGCAACCGGCAGCTGTGGAACTGCACCGAAGGAGGCGCCTTCATCCCGGGCATGGAGCATCTGCCGCTGGCGCAGGCGCTGGCACGCCTGCCGGAACGCTTGCCGATCGATTTTGCCGCGGAGCTCGACCGCGCGCTCTCGGGGGTCCATCGCACGGGGCGTATCGAAAAGATGCATCGCCGCACCGAGGAGATGCTCTCCGGTATGGCCCTCTGCGTGAAGAACGCACGGCGCTGCCGCGAAATCGCCGAGCGGCCGCACCCCGACTTGGCAAAGCTGCAGCGCGCCGAACAGGCGCTGGTCCAATCGCTCCAGCCGGTGTTGTTCATTTCGCTGCTAGCGCAGAAGGCCATCCGCGAGGCGACCGAACATGTCGGCGTGCTCAATGTCGCCGAAAATCTAAAGAAGACGATCCAGCTTTTTCGCGTGATCGAAAAGGCGGGCGAGCTGCTCCAGCCGCACCTCGAGCGCACAGCGGCGGAGTTGGTTAGTACTTCAAATTCCCAAAATTCACCGTCAGACCGAGGCTGAGCAGCTGCACCGAGGCGTGGTAGAGGCCATCTCCGACGAAGATCTTGGGGTCGTTCATCGAATAGTTCGTGCCATTGATGGCCGAAATCGCCCGCAGCTCGGAGTCGCTGACCGTGCGATCGGGTGAAAAGACCAACGCGTAGGCCGCATTCAGCTGGAGACCACGCCAGGCGATCCCGAGACCCGTGGTGAAGCCCCACTTCGCGAGGGTGTCGAAGTCGAGCCGAGTGTGGGCGCTGCGCGTCGCGGCCGCGTCAAAAAAGGTACCGAGCCGCCCAGTGAGGCGCCAATCCTGGGTCAGCGGACGATTGTAGCCGCCGCCGATGCGCACGCCGAAGGTGTCCTGGTAGTTGTGCATCACATCGACATCGAGCATCCCACCGGCGCCGAGCAGGAAATCCTCGGCGTGGAGATGGTCAGCCTTCTCGGCCGCCCAATTCTCATAGAGGAAATCGATCTCGAGATCGCCCTGTTCGCTGCCATCGGCGTAGCGCTTCACCGCGCGCCCGCCCACGCGCAACTGGTGCGGTAGCGTCGCCGTGAAGGTGACGGGCGAATCCATCTGCTTGGGAAAACCGGCGGGGGGGATGGCATGCAACGTCCCCTGCGTGCGGACATTGATCTGCGGGCGGTAGTTGACCCCGAAGTCGAGCCACCGGGTCGGATGCAGCATCGCCGAGAAGATCCAGCCGAACGACGACAGCCCCGGTTTGAACTCATAGCCGGTGTTATCAAACTTGGCATCCGATGAGGAAAACGAGCTTCCGGAAGTCTTGACATGCCCATAGGCATCGCAGCCGGCGTAGTCGGGCGTCGGGCAGTTGTTGGGGCCAAGCGGGGTGAAGTTGGCGTTGTAGAGATCGAAATTCGCATAGACGATCTGCCACGCGAATCCAAAATCGATGATGCGGTGAGGGCGATAAGCCAGTGCGAACGTCGGAAACACGATCAGCAAATTGGTGCTGGCGATATCGTAGCGGCTGGGCGCGGGCGCCTTCATCCCATTCGGTAGCTTCACCTCCGCCGGCCCATCGTCGACAGCGACCCCATAGTTGTGTTTGCCGATGGAGGGCGGACCGTAGAGACCAAAACCGAGCCGGAAGGGCCCGAGATGGCGCCCGAGATCCGTGGAAAGTCCTAGCATCGGCGCAAAGAAGATCGACTCACCGTCGTGCACGGTGGGATAGGGCTGTCCGGCGTAGGGCGTGCGCGAATCGCTGGGATCGCCGGGGTAGGAGCCGGAGCGGGTAAAGGCCAGATCCTGGAAGACGAGTTTGGTGTCGACGGTGAGGCGGGTGCCCTGCTGGCCTGCCAGACCGGCGATGTTGTACTCGAGCGCCGTGCCATCGTCCGCTTTAGCGACGAAGGCGCCGCCGCGCCCCAGCGCTTCGGTGCCATTGTCGGGAAGATCGAATCCGCCCGCCCAGGCGCTACCGGCGGTGCAAAGCACAATCCCAAAAATGCGTTTCATTAGACCCCTTTCAGGTTGAAATGATCTACTGCGACGGCCGGTCCCTTCGGCGATACTTCGACGCTCCTCCTGGGATTACTGATAGTAGTCCTGCGTCGTCGCTCCTCGTCTCGCCTCGGTTCCTGCCGCCTCGTTACGCTCATTTCAACCTGAAAGGGATCTAAACCCCTC
This sequence comes from Myxococcales bacterium, assembly GCA_023248875.1. Classification (GTDB taxonomy): domain Bacteria; phylum Myxococcota_A; class Polyangia; order Palsa-1104; family SHYY01; genus JAHFDT01. Next base: position 6,534 of record JAHFDT010000141.1, read on the forward strand.
GCTGCGCCCGCGAATGCACCATCAAGATCGCCACCGCCGCGGGGGTAACACCGGCGATCCGCGAAGCGTGGCCGAGCGAACGCGGCCGGAAGCGCACGAGCTTTTCCCGTACCTCGCGTGAAAGCCCCGCCAGATTGGAATAGTCCATCGTCTCGGGCAGCGGCTGATCTTCGAGCCGGCGAAAGCGCTCCACCTCGTCCGCCTGGCGTTCGAGATACCCGCGATACTTCACCTTTACCTCGACACGCTCGGCTACCGCCGAATCGCTGACGCCGCCGAAGTTGCGCACGAGCGCCTCGTAGCTCACTTCAGGACGGCGTAGCAGCTCCGCCAGCGTCGTCGGCTTGCGCAGCGGCACGGTTCCGAGCAGCGCCACCCGATCGCCCGTGGCCGCATCGGGCGCCAACGAGGTCTGCTCGAGCCGAGCTAGCTCCGCCGCCACCGCATCGCGCCGCACGCAGTAGCCGCGCCACGCCTCATCGCCCAAAAGGCCCATCACGCGCCCACGCTCGCACAGCCGCTCGTCAACATTGTCCTCGCGCAAGAGCAGCCGAAATTCCGCGCGCGAAGTGAACATCCGATAGGGCTCGTCGGTGCCGCGGGTCACGAGATCATCGACCAGCACCCCAGCATAGGCCTGGTCGCGCCCGAGGAGGAGCGGTGCGTCGCCCCGCCCGGCCAGCGCCGCGTTGATGCCCGCGAGCAGCCCCTGCGCCGCCGCCTCTTCGTAGCCCGAAGTGCCGTTGATCTGTCCCGCATGGTAGAGCCCGCGCACCCGGCGCGTCTCGAGCGTCGGTTCGAGTTCGCGGGGATCGATGAAGTCATACTCGACGGCGTAGCCGGGCCGCATCATTTCGGCCCGCTCGAGACCGGGGATCGAGCGCACCAGCTCGAGCTGTACGTCGACCGGGAGCGAGGTCGAAATCCCGTTGGGGTAGACCTCAACGGTGTCGAGCCCCTCCGGTTCGAGAAAAATCTGATGGCGCGATTTGTCGGCGAAGCGCACCACCTTGTCTTCGATGGACGGGCAGTAGCGCGGACCGGTGCCGGTGATGCGGCCGGCGTAGAGTGGCGAACGGTGCAGATTGGCGCGGATGAGCGCGTGCGTCGCCTCGCTGGTGTAGGTGATAAAGCAGGAGCGCTGCGCGAGCGGCGGCGGCGGGCCCCACAAGGAAAACTGCGGCAACGGCTGATCACCCGGCTGTGCCTCGAGACTGGCGTAGTCGATCGTCCGCCCATCGAGGCGACAGGGTGTGCCGGTCTTCAGACGCGCCAACGGAAAGCCGAGCGCCGCCAGCGATGCGGACAGACCGCGCGCCGGCGCCTCGCCATTGCGGCCGCCATCGCTCGCAACATCCCCGACGTGGATCCGGCCGCGCAAAAAGGTGCCGGTGGTCAAAATCACGCGCGGCGCGCGAAAGGCGAGCCCCAGGGTCGTGCCCACGCCCGCAATTCGATTTCCGACGGTCAAAAGCGCGTCCACCTCCGCCTGCTTGAGATCCAGCCGCGGCTGCAGCTCGATCGTCGCCCGCATCCGGTCGCGGTAGCGCCGCTTGTCCGCCTGCGCGCGCGTCGAGCGTACCGCCGGCCCTTTGGAGGTATTGAGCCGGCGAAACTGGATCCCGGTCGCATCGGTGACAAGCGCCATCTCCCCGCCCAGTGCATCGATCTCCTTGACCAGATGGCCCTTGGCCACGCCGCCCACCGCCGGATTGCAGGGCATCTGCGCCACCGAATCGAGCTGTCCGGTCAAGAGCAGCGTGCGCGCACCCAGCCGCGCCGCCGCCAGCGCCGCCTCGCAACCGGCATGGCCGGCACCGACGACAATCACATCATAGTGGGTGGGATGCTCCAGCATGCCGGCGCAGATTCGCTGGGCCCTGGGGGAAAGTCAATCCTCGGTAGGGAGAGCTCCATGGTAAACTGGCTAGAATGCCGCCGGATTCTCCCGAGCACGGGGAGCGACAACATCGCCACCATCACGACCGGAAGAAGGCACCCCCGACCCCAGAGGAGGCGCCGCAGAGCGGCACTGTACCGCTGGCCGCGCTGACCGCGGCGGCCGACGCCGCAGTAAAGCGCATTGCCGAGGGCGTCAAAATGGTCCTGGCGACGCCGCCGCCCGGTTCCACTCTGATGGTCGAGAAGCCTCTCCATATCAAGTTTGAAGGTGACCCCAAACACAAAGACCACCACCTCGCGCATGGCACGGTGGTTGAGGTGGTGCAGGCCGAGAGCTCTACCCAAGTGCGTGCCAAGGTCTACTCATCCCATGGTGGTAAGCAGGCGATCCTGCCGCTCGACCATCTGCGCGCCGAACCGGCGCTCGGCCACAAGACCGATGAGCCGGGCCATACGACCGAGCCGCACGACTACACCTATGCCGAATCCACCAGCGTTCTGTGGAACGGCGCACCGCACGCCGGCGATGTGGGACAGGGGGGGCTCGGCGACTGCTATTTAATGGCGGCGATGGGGGCGGTGGCGGCGGCCAACCCCAAGGCGATCATGGATCTGATTTCGCCGCACACGCCCAATTTGAAGAGCTACCAGGTCTCGCTCTACCTCGTACCCCCAGGCGGTGGACGCGCCACGTTGCACTCCACTACGGTCGACACCGAGTTACCCTCCGTCGGTGGCTTTCCGGTGTACGGCCAGATGGGCCACGACTTTACCCGGCATAAGAACGCACTGTGGCCCGCCCTGATCGAAAAGGCCTACGCCCAGCTCTCCCCTTCCAAGCATGGAAAATCGGGGTACGCCAGTATCGGCGATGAGGGGGGAGCCGTTTCGGATGCCTTTTTGGCGCTGACTGGATCACGGGGCAGCGACGAGCAGATTGCCGGCACGCCCGCCGCCGTTTTGGCCCAGTTTCGCGGTTTCAAAAGGGCAGGCAAGGCGGTCTGCTGCGGAAGCCTCAATCATAAATCGACGGCGCACCAGGGCGGTTTTAAGGGCACTGGGGATGGCCCTTACCGCGCCCACTTCAAGAACGATCACGAAGAGCCCGAAATCGTCGCCGGTACGCTCCAAATCCGCGATCAGAAGGGCAAGGCCGATCCGGTCCACGACCAGGAGGGCAAGCTGGTGGGCAACGAAGCTGGAACGCACGGCAAGGTCAATTACGGCAAGGGCTCCGTGGAGCTCCACTTCGCTAAAAACAAAAGCCCCGACGACCACGACGATCTCGAAGCGACCTACGATTGGCGCGGCGTTCTCGACCACCACATCAAGGTCATGGCTCATCACTCTTATAT
>JAHFDT010000142.1 GCA_023248875.1 Myxococcales bacterium
TCTGCACCGCCAGCCCCGGGTGTTCGGCGGGATCGCCACGAAAGTGCGTTTCAAAATGGGTGGCCGCCTCGCGATAGCGTTCGCCGAGCGCTAGTGCCGCCACGATCCGCTCGTGGTAGTGGCGCTCCTCCTCCTCCTGTTCCGCTTCGCCCAGCTTCATCCGCAGTTCGCGCACCACCTGGCCCACCTGGCCGCTGCGCACCCGCAAGAGCTCCACGAGCCGCTCCCGCTCGAGCGAAGCGACGCGCCCCGGCTGCAAGAGTTCCTTGAACATCGCCATCCGGGCGGCCCAATCGAGCCGGTCCGCCGCGAGTGCGATCCGCAGCGCCCGATCGACCAGCGCCGGCACGACCACCAAGAGACCACACAAGAGCACGCCCGCTACCAGCTCCGGCCACGGCCCGACTCGCTCCGACGAGAAGCGTGGTTCGAGCACTGTCCCACCGAGCAGCGCCGCATCGATCGAGAGCAGCAGGAAGTAGCCGAGCTGGTTGCCAATGCCCCGCCGCAGCACCGAAAGAAGCTCGAGCGCGACCACGGCGACGGCCAGCATGACCAGGATAGCCCAGATCTCCAACCGTCACGCTCCTCGCACCGCGCCGATCGCGCGGTACTTCTGGTAGCGACGGGCCAGTAGCTCTGCCTTGGGGATCGCTACCAATTCTGCCAGGTGGCGACTCAACGTCTCGGCCACGGATCTCGCCATCGCCTCGGGGTCGCGATGCGCACCGCCGGGCGGCTCCTGGATCACTTCATCGTTCACGCCCAGGCGCCGGAGATCCTGCGCGGAGAGTTTGAGCTCCTGCGCGGCCACCTCGACCCTCTGCTGGTCCTTCCAGAGGATCGACGCACATCCTTCCGGGGAAATCACGGAGTAGATGGAGTACTCGAGCATGAGGATCCGGTCGGCTACACCCAACGCCAGGGCTCCACCCGATCCCCCTTCGCCGATCACCGTCGCAATGATCGGCACGGGCAGCCGCGCCATCACCTCGAGGTTCTTGGCGATGGCTTCGGCCTGGCCGCGCTCCTCGGCGTCGATACCGGGGTAGGCGCCCGGCGTATCGATGAAGGTGAGAATCGGCCGCTGAAACCGCGCGGCGAGCTCCATCAGCCGCAGGGCCTTGCGGTAGCCCTCGGGTCGCGGCATGCCGAAATTCCGCCGCACATTCTCCTTCGTGCCGCGCCCTTTCTGATGACCGATCACCACCACTGGCATGCCGGAGAACTGCGCCAGCCCTCCGACGATGGCGCCATCGTCGCCAAAATGACGGTCGCCGTGGAGCTCGAAGAAGTCGGCCGTCAAGCGACTGATGTAGTCGAGGGTAAAGGGGCGCTGCGGGTGGCGCGAGAGCTGCACTTTTTGCCAGGCCGATAACTCGGAGAAAACCTCCTCTTGCAGCCGGCGGGCCCGTCGCTCGAGCTGCCGCAACTCGGCCTGCAGCGCCGATCCGCCCAGCCGTTTGAGCTCTTCGATCTTCGCCTCGAGCTCGAGGATCGGCCGCTCGAACTCCAAGGTCTGACGATCAGCCATGGAGAAACTGCTCCACCGTCCCGATCGCCCCGAGGATCTCAGCAGGTGCCGCGAACCGCTGCCCCTGGGTCTTGGTGAACCAGGTGCACTGCCGCTTGGCGAACTGGCGCGTGGCGGTGGTAATCGCCTGCGCGAGCGCCGCGCGATCGACCCGTGCACCATCGAGAAAAGCCACCACCTGTTTGTAACCGACCGCTCCGAGCGGCTTGATCCCACGCCCAAAAGCTGCCAGCGCCGCGCGCGTCTCCTCGATCAGCCCGGCCGCCAACATGGCTTCGGTGCGCACCATGATTCGCTGTTCCAGCTCAGCGCGCGACGGTTCGAGCACCAAGGTCATCGTCCGATACCGTGGCACTTGAGGCGCCGACTCGGCCTGCTGTTGGGAGATCGTCCGCCCGGTCTGCTCGTACACTTCGAGCGCACGCTCGATCCGGATCGGATCGCTGGGCGCGATCCGATCGGCGGCAGTGGGATCCACTCGAACGAGCCGCTCATGGAGCGCCGGCCAACCGTGCGCAGCCGCCTCCGCCTGCAGCCGCGCACGGACCTCGGGATTGGGCGGCAGCGACGGAAATAGCCCCTCGACCAAAGCGCGCAAATAAAGGCCCGTGCCCCCAACCACCACGGGCGTGCGGCCGCGCGCACCGATCGCAGCGATCGCCCGATCCGCCTCCTCCACATACCGCGCCGCCGTGAAGGGCTCTTGGGGATCGACGAGATCGATCAGATGGTGGGGGACGGTCGCCCGTTCCCACCGCGACGGCTTCGCCGTTCCGATATCGAGCCCGCGATAGACTGCCAGCGAATCGCACGACACGATCTCGCCGCCGATCCGCTCCGCCAGGTCGATCGCGGCCGCGCTCTTCCCGCTCGCGGTGGGGCCACACAGCACGACAATCGAGCGGGGAGACATCACCTGGGCCTTGAACAGCACGCGTGAGAGTTTAGCAGGACACACCCGTGCCACCCAATCCACAGTAGCCGTCGGGATTCTTGGCCAGATACTTCTGGTGATACTCCTCGGCCGAGTAGAACTCCGGCGCCAGCGCCAGCTCGGTCGTGATCTTGGAATACCCCGCCTGCTGCAGTTTCCGCTGGTAGGCCTCGCGCGAAGCCTCGGCCACCCGGTGCTGCGCCTCGTTGCAGTAGAAGATCACCGAGCGATACTGCGTCCCGACGTCGTTGCCCTGTTGCATGCCCTGGGTGGGATCGTGGCTCTCCCAAAACAGACGCAGTAGCGTTTCGTAGCTCACCTGCTCCGGATCAAATGCGACCCGAACCACCTCCGCGTGGCCGGTGCGACCGGTGCAGACCTCGGGATAGGTGGGGTTCGCCGTCTGCCCCCCAGCATAGCCGACCGCGGTGGCCACCACGCCCGCCTGCTGCCAGAACTTGCGCTCCGCGCCCCAAAAACAGCCCATCCCAAATAGTGCGACTTCCATACTTTTCCTCCTATCGCCCGAAGCGCCGTTCGATCTCGGCGATCGAAATTCGCAAAAGTAGCGGCCGATTGTGGGCGCGCGGACCCGGCCCCTGCAGGTCGACGCCATCGAGACCATCGAGCAGCGCTCGCGCTCGTGCCGCATCGATCACGTCGCCCGCGCGGAGCACGGAATAACACACCATCGCCTGCAGTGCCATCTCGACCGCATCCGTGCCCCCTTGGACGAGCTGGGCCAATACCTTTTCGAGCAGTGGGGCCATCCCCTGCCCGTGCCGCGCCGCCAGGGCCTCCGGCACCGCCTTGACGACCCAGCTCCTGCCGCTGAAGCACTCGAGGTCGAAACCGATCGCGTTCAATGTAGCCGCATGGGCCGCCAGAACCTCTGCCAGCGGCGGGTCGAGCTCGAGAGTCTCGGGAAACAGCAGCTGCTGGGCGCGCAAACGCTCTTCCCGATGCGCACCGCGCAGCCGCTCGAGCTCCACCCGTTCGTGCGCGAGGTGCTGGTCGATGAGCACGAGCTCCCCCTCCCCCTCCCCCAAGAGAAAGGTCCTGTGCAGCTGCCCGAGATAGCTCAGCTGGCCGAAAAAACCCGACGACCGAGCCGCGGTCGCAGGCTCGGGGGGGCTCTCTCCCCGTGGCGCCGCGAATAGCCCAAGTGCCTCGCGCAGCCGGTGCTGCTGAGCGGCAAAGCCATCGCCATCGGCGGCCAGCACACGCTCGGGCGGACGAGAATAGACGCGGAGCTGGGCCATGCCGCTCGCCTCCCAGCCCGCGCGCTCGCAGGCGCGCGCCACCGCCTGCCGCACCGCCGTCGCCACCTCCTGGGGTCGCGCAAAGCGGACCTCCAGCTTCTGCGGATGGACGTTGATATCGACCGCCTCCGGCAGCACCTCCACCTGCACCACCGCCAACGGATAACGGCCCCGCTCGACGAGCGATCCATAGCCCATTGAAAGCGCGTGCAGCAAACCGCGGTCGCGCACGGTTCGCCGGTTGACGAACAGGAGGCTACCTCGGCTCGTTGCACTACACTGATTGGGCGCCGCCAAGCAGCCTTGTACCAGCACCTCGCCGGAGCGTTCGGAAAACTCGATCCAGCTCGATCGCTCGCCCGTCCGCCGTTCGAGCGCGGCCCGGACCCGCTCCTCGAGTGTGCGGTGGGGCGGCAATTCGAGAACCGTCCGCCCCTGAACTCGCAACCCAAAATGCACGCCTGGATGGGCCAGCGCCAGCCGTACCACCACGTCGGAGATATGCGCCCCCTCGGTCGCCTCGGCCTTCAAAAATTTCTGGCGCGCCGGGACATTGCGGAACAGGTGGCGCACCTCCAGCTGCGTTCCGCGCGGCGTCCCGCACACCTCGCCCAATTGCCGTACGCCGCCGTCGATCAGCAGCCGGTAGCCCTCGTCCTCCCCTTCAGCTCGCGTAGCGATCGACAGTTCCGCCACCGAGGCGATCGCCGGCAGGGCTTCACCGCGAAAGCCCATCGTATGGAGCGCAAAAAGATCCTCGACACTGCGCAGCTTCGAGGTGGCGTGACGCTGCACCGCTAGCTCCGCCTCCTCGGGCGTCATCCCCGAGCCATCATCGACCACCCGAATCAGTTCGCCCCCACCCCCGAGGATTTCGACCTCGATCCGACGGGCGCCCGCATCCAGAGCGTTTTCACACAGCTCCTTGACCACCGAGGCCGGCCGCTCCACCACTTCGCCGGCGGCGATCTGATCGATCAGCTGCGATGGAAGGACCCGGATCCTCGGTGGACGCACGGCGGCAATCTACTCGTTCGAGCAGCTCCGGTGCAAGCAGGGTGGTGGGGTGCTAGGGTGGAGGTCTACTCGATACTCTGCAAGGAGGACGACCGAATGGCCGTAAGATTGTTGGTGGCGATCTTGATACCCATCCTGGGATGCCAAAAGGTGGAGGGCGGTGGCGACGATGGAGCGCTGGGACAAGATGCGGCCGTCTTGGATCTGGCCGGGATCAAGACAGACGCGATCTTAGCAGGCGATTTCGCAATGGCTGGCGCCAACGACATCACGGTCGCAGGCGGTGTGACCGGAGCCAACATCCCCAACTCAGCGAAGACGGTCGTCGCCTGGGTCGTCACTTCGGGCAGCCCCGACTATCTTTATAAATTCGGGGACGGAACCTCCTCGGCAGCCAAGTTCATGGTCACCTGCGGCAGCGCGCCCCCCGCCGACGCGATCAACTCCTATGGTGTGGGCGTGGGACTCATCGCCCTGCTCCCGAACAGCGCGCAGATCCCGGATGGCAAGGTCGATGAAAAGAGCCTCGAGCTCCTCGGCATCAGCGGGCAATACGCGGTGATTTGGCGGGCCCCCACCGGAGCGGGCCTCACCTGGAGCCTCGCCTTCCCGATCGGCTACTCCTGCGGCGTCTGCGTGCCCCCCGCCGAAAAGGGTTTTGCCTCCTTCAAACCCGTGGAGTGTTCACAGGTTCAGATCGACACCGCCGCCGACGCGTCCAAGATCCCCGTCTGCAACTGGACCTGAGATCCTCCAGATCCGTCCAGCTCCGCCCGAGCACTCCCCAAGGCAATCGCATCTTCGGCTTCACAGATCGATTGTCGACAATCGAGGGTCGAGAGATCGAGGATCGACAGTCGAGAGATCGATCATCGACGATCGAGGATCGACAGTCGATCGTCGATGATCGCCTCCTCTACGGCCGCTGCGCGCGGGCCCCCTCGACGAGCGAGGGGCCCTCCCCGAGCCTTTCGGGCTCGTGGGCCCATCTCGGGCCTCCGAGGAGGCTCCCGATGACCTATCGAAACACTCGCATCTACTCGCGTTCTCTCGACCTCATCGATCTCTCCGATCGCATCTTGCGCGAGTTGCCGACGGGTTTTGGATTTATGGCAGACCCACTTCGTCGCGCCGCATCCAGTGTGACGCTCAACTTTGCCGAGGACTGCGGACGCACCGGGAAAGCCGAAAGGCGGCGCTTCTTCACCATCGCGGGGGCCTCCGCACAGGAACTGGCCGCGGTCCTCGATGTGCTCGATCGGTTTCACGCAGTTCGCCCTGAGCTTCGGGTCACCGGACAGGATCTCTGCGACCACCTGGCCGCGATGCTCAAGCGCTTTGAGTAACTTCTGGAGGCACGATGCCGAGCACTTTGAGCAGGTAGTCGTTGTCCCATCCAGCGACGATACACTTGCCTTTCATGCTCGGAATCCGCACTGTCCGAAGTGGGTGGCCGCGGGGCGTTCTTCGCCGAGGAGTTCCGCACCGACCCCCACCGCCCCTCCTCCGCGAGGACTGTCCGACGAGGCGAAGAACACCCCGCCACCACCATCGCACCTGCACCATCACCTGTTCCGATTCCGTCACCCCCGCTTCCGATTCCGCCATCCGCACTTCCGATTCCGCCACCCTTGCTTCCGATTCCGCCACCCTGCTTCCGATTCCGCCACCCGCGGTGGTCAGGGATGAGCGGGGATCTCGATCACCGCTCGGGCACCGCCGCCGGCCCGATTGAGCAGGCGAATTCGACCGCGGTGCTGTTCGACGATCTGTTTCGAGACCGCGAGTCCGAGCCCAGTGCCGCGGGTCTTGGTCGAATAGAAGGGGTCGAACAGCCGCTTGCGTTCGCCCGGGGGTACGCCGGGACCGCGGTCGGCGATCGAAAGCACGACCGAGGCGCGATGGCGGCGCACATCGCACTCCACGCTGCCGCCGACGGGCGAGACTTCGATGGCATTGAGGAGAAGATTCCACACCACCTGGCGAAGCGCATCGGGGTCACCCCGGGCGATGGCGGTCTCGGCGCTCACGGGAAAGGTGAGATGTGGAGCGCGAGTCCGGAGGAGTGAGAGGGTCTCCTCGAGAAGCGCAGCGACATCGACGGAGGTGCGCAGCAGGCGCCCCGGACGGGCGAAGCGAAGAAAATCGGAAACGATATGGTCTAGCCGCCGCACCTCCCGTGCAATGGCGCGGGCCTCCTCGACGACCGGGCTGCCGGCGGGAAGCTCCTCTTCGACCACCCGGGCAGCGGCGCCAATCGAGACCAGCGGGTTTCGCACCTCATGGGCGATCCGCGCCGCCATCTCGCCGAGGGCCGACAGTCGCTCCGACTGGAGCAGACGAGCGCGCAGCCGCTTGCGTTCAGCGGCGTCCCGTCGACGGGCGGTCAAGTCCTGAAGCCGCCAGAGCGCGCCGGCGGGTTGTTTGTGATCGTCGGCCAGCAGCAGCGCCGAGACCAAGGCCGGAAGCTGCTGGCCGTTGGCTCGCCGAAACAGCAGCTGCCCTTCGGCAAAGCCCTCCTCGTTGAGACGGTCCTTGAGTAGCCCCGCCCGACGGATGCTCCGTGCATCGGCATACAACTCGGCGATCGGTCGTCCCAGTAGATGGGCCGGTGCGTGGCCGAGGAGGGCGCGGACCGCCTGGTTGCAGCCGACGATGGTCCCATGGTTATCCACGGTAAACACCCCATCGCCCACGGAGCTCAGCACCTTGGCGAGATGTTCGCGCGCTCGGGCCGCCTCGCGCCCAAAACGCTCGTGCCAGGCAATGTCTTCGACGACCACCACCACCCCGGGGCCGTGCGGCCGCAAGGTCACCCGCAGAGCTCGCCCCGCAGAGGTAACGCTGAGCGTCCGTACCCCCTCCCCGCTCCGGGCCGCAGCTTCCCCGAGAGGGGCCGCCGCCTCCGGTGCACCGATCGCTTCGCTGAGCGCCCGCCCGTCGGCCTCTCCCCCCAACACACGCAGCTGCCCGTCACACACGAAGATCGCCGGTGGCGGCGCCCAGGTATCCCCGAGCGATTCCAGCGCCTCGACCTCATCGGTCAGCGCCTGCGACTCCAGGTCAGCCCCGACGCGGTCGGCATAGGCCACCAGCAGGTCCCGGTCGGCCGGTGCGAAGCCCGATTCGCCCGGCTTCTCGAACAGCAGCACACCGATGGCACCGGGCCGCCCTACCACCGGCACCACCGCAAATACATGCTGCCCGATCACGGCCTCGATCTGCGCAGCCATCGCCTCCGGCACCATATCGCCCGCCAATTCGGCGAAGCGTCCCGTGACGAGGAGCCGCTCTTCGCGCACCGCGCGCACCAGCAGGCTCGACTCATTGGCGAGGGGGATGGCGGCGCCGTCGGGAGAAAAGCCCAATACCGAAGAGACCGCCTGAAAACGCGGCACGTCCTTTTGCACCACCGCCACGCGAATGACCAGCGCCTGACGCTCCTCGTCGACGAGGGCCATCTGCACCGAACCGCAGCCGAGCACGCGGGCGGCGGCGTGCAGGACCATGCGCAACGTGCCGAGCGATCGCTGATCCATCGCGGGCCTCTCATACAACAAAAGATCCCCCGGGGAAACCGGCGTGCGAAATCGCACGCTTCTTCGCTCGACGCGTGCGATTTCGAATGTTAGGGTCTGTCCTCAAAGTCCTCCCGTCGTCGGTCTCGTTCTCGCCGCGGCTCGCTTGGTCGCTCTTCGGTTGCCTACCGCCAGTAGGTGCCCTCGTCGCTTCGCGCGAGCCAGGCTGCGAACTTCGCCCGACTCGGTCCGGACTTTGAGGACAGACCCTGAAAACCATCCCTCCGAGGGCCATCGTTTCGGCCCTGTCCTTGCATTGATATGGGCCACTTTTCCCATGAGGAGACTGTGAGCGAACCTACCATTCAGCAGCGGAAGGCCGACCACCTGGCGCTGTGCGCTTCGGGCGAAGTGGAGTTCCGTGCCCAGACCACTCTGCTCGAGGAGGTGCAGCTGGTCCACGACGCGTTGCCCGACTTCCATTGCGATGAGGTCGATCTCTCGACGGAGCTCCTCGGCAAGCGGCTCAAGGCGCCGCTGATGATCTCGGGCATGACCGGAGGAACTCCACAAGCGGCTGAAATCAACAAGGATTTAGCCCGCGCGGCGGAGCAGCTCGGGATCGGCTTGGGCCTCGGCTCACAGCGCGCCATGGTGCTCCACCCGGAGCTCGCCTGGACCTACGCCATTCGCGAGGTGGCTCCCACTGCTTTGCTGGTGGGCAACCTTGGCATGGTGCAGGCGCGGGCGATGGCCTCGAGTGCGATCCGTGAACTCTGCGACACGGTCGCTGTGGATGCCTTGGCGGTCCACCTCAACCCGGCGATGGAGCTGATCCAGCCGGGTGGCGACCGGGATTTCCGGGGCGGCCGGGCCACCCTGCGGCGCCTGGTCGAAGAGCTGGGCCGGCCGGTGGTGGCGAAGGAGACCGGCAGTGGAGTTTCGCGCGCCGTCGGACTGGCTGCCGCCCAAGCCGGCGTCGCAGCGATCGATGTCTCGGGCGCCGGCGGCACCTCGTGGGTGGGAGTGGAAACGCGACGGGCCGAAGGGCAGGCGCAGCGATTGGGCGAAGAGTTTTGGGATTGGGGGATCCCGACCGCCGCTTCGGTGGGGCTGACGAGTGACTTGGGGCTGCCCATCATCGCGACCGGGGGGCTACGCAGTGGACTGGATGTCGCGCGCGCGGTGGCACTCGGCGCGACAGTCGGTGGCTTGGCAGCGCCCGTCTTGCGCGCGCACCGCGACGGCGGTTTCGACGGCACCGTGGCCTTCTTGGAGCAGGTGATCGCCGGGGTGCGAACGGCAACTTTCCTGTGCGGCTGCCGCACGCCTGCCGAGCTCCGCCGCGCGCCCAAGGTGCTCGGGGCGAAGCTGCGCGCCTGGTTGGAAGAGGCCCGTTGACCAGCGCCGCCACAGGCCGGGCTTCGGGCAAGGTGATCCTGCTCGGTGAGCATGCGGTGGTCTACGGCCATCGCGCGCTGGCCGGCGCGCTCATGGCGG
>JAHFDT010000143.1:0-7393 GCA_023248875.1 Myxococcales bacterium
CGCTGGTTTTTCGAGCGGGCGGTTCCTACCCAGGGGGAGAACCGCCCGCTCGAAAAACCAGCGGGTCCCACACAACCCTCACAGGAGGTAGCTCATGCGATTCGATGCACTGGAAGTAGCCTTGCAAATTGCCCAAGACCTCAAGGGCCCGCTGACAAAGATCCGCCAGCACGACCGCGAACTCGCCGATCAAGCGCAGCGTGCCACCAATGGCATTGCGCTCCAGATCGCCGAAGCCAGCAAGCGTGCCGACCGAGATCGCGTCTACCGCTACCGAGTCGCCGCCGGCAGCACGCATGAGCTCGACACCGCGCTTCGCCTCGCCATGTGCTGGGGATATCTCGATGAAGCTGACCTACTCCCCGTGCGAGCACTCATCGACCGCGTCCGCGCAATGCTGTGGAGGCTGCAGCGGTGAGTGTTCACCGCTGCACCATCTTCGCCACCGTCCCCTATCGGTCTCGGTCTCCGACGCTGATACCGACTCCGACTCCGTCTCCGACTCCGTCTCCGTCTCCGACTCCGACTCCGTCTCCGTCTCCGTCTCCGTCTCCGTCTCCGGCTCCGGCTCCGTCTCCGGCTCCGGCTCCGACTCCGTCTCCGACTCCGACTCTGGCTCCGACTCCGACTCTGGCTCCGGCTCCGGCTCCGCCGTCACCGTCACCGTCGCCGCCGATAGCGACGGAGACGGGGTTGGTGACAGCGACGAAGACGGGGTCAGAGACGAGACGATCCAGAAGGAGCGGTGAGATCCTTGCCGTCTTGACGGTCTGGCGGCTAAGCTTCTTCCGTTTGCGTTGCTTCTTGTCCTTGGGGCTTCTCGTCGCCATGCCCGTTTGGGCGTTGGGCGGGCGAATCTATCGCAATGAAGCGCTGCGCATTCACTCGTTTGAAGTGCCGCGTGAATGGGCTGCAGTACCTCAAGTGAGCTACCCTGGCGTGCTGCTGCTCGCCAAGAACGCTCAAGGCGCCCGACTGCTGCTCGCCCAGCAATGGGTAGTGCCAGGGACGACGGCGCTTACCTTGGCAGCGGCCGCACGGACGTTGCTCTTGCAGCAGGGGTTTGCCGATCCCAAGATCCTCCCGGAATCGGAGGAGCGGGTGCGGGTCGAGGCGGCGCGACCCGGGGGAAAACTCCTCCAGAGCTATATCGTCGACGGGGATGCCGCATTTGTCATGACCCTGTTTACTTCGGTGGACCATCAGACGAGCGCGCTCAAAGCGTTCGACGAGGCGGTGCGCTCGCTGAAGATCGGCCTGACTACGGGTAAACAAGAAAACTAGTTGACAGATCATACATTGCATTGCTATGTATGCGGCCATGTCAAACGCCAACGACAATTGGCGCACTCAGATTCGTAAGGGCTACCTCGAGCTCTGCATTCTATCGTTGATTCGTGTTCGTAAGCGCATCTACGGCTTCGATCTCATCAGCGAACTCGAGACCCGCGGACTGGAGGTCAAAGAGGGGACGCTCTATCCGCTGCTCAATCGCATGACTAGCGATGGTTGCCTGTCGGCCGCCTGGGAGACCGACAACCTCAAGGGACATCCTCGCAAGTTCTACTCGCTCACGCGCGATGGCCAGCGCGCGCTCGGTGAGATGGGTAGCGAATTCGAGTCGATGATCCAGGTCTACCGCAAACTAGTTCAATAAAGGGGAGCACCATGCCGACCGATGTGAAACTGGAGAACTACCTGTCCGATCTCGAACGCGCGCTACGGCCGCTGCCGGTGAGCGACCGAGCGGAGATTGTCACCGAGATCAAGAGCCATGTGCTTTCGGCGCTCGAGCGCGAGCCCAATCAGCCGATGGACGATGTGCTGGCTGCGTTGGGATCGGCCGAGACCGTCGCCAACCGCTATCTCCTGGAGCGCGGCGCCCGGCCTGTGAAGCCGCCGCTTTCGCCCATCATCAAGTGGCTGGTATTCGGCTTCGTCGCCACGGTGGCGATGTGTCTTCTCTTCGTGGGGATGCTGATCTGGAAATTCAGTCCGCTGGTGAAGCTCGATGAGGGAAGTGGGCAGGTGACGATTCTGAACGGCGCCATCCATCTCGAGAAGGGGAAGCGCCAGGAACTGAGCGGTGATCGGGAGCTCGCCGAAGGAAAGAGGGTCCAGGTCGATTTTGAAAACGGTCGGGTGGAGGTGCGAACGGCCAAGGAGATGAAGTTCACCTGGCGCTGCCGCACGAGCTCGACCAGCAGCAAGACGGAATCGAGCGCCACCGCCGAAGGCTTGTTGCTGGATCTGCGAGGGCTTGATGACCTGCGCTGCGAGCTGTCGGTCCCTCGGCGCACGCAGCTTCGGCTTGCTGGTGGCAACGGCAAGATCGATCTAGAACGACCGAAATTTGGCATTGAGGTAAATCTATCGAATGGCAAGGTCGATCTGGTTCCCGACGAGGGCGAGAAATATCGCTACGCACTCTCCGTCGGCAACGGCAAGATCGACGAATTCTCCTCGAGCGATGCGCCCGATGCGCTCAGCGTCAAGGTGCAGCTCGGCAATGGCAAGATCAGCCACAGCGAATAGAGGTAGAAACATGGAAACAGCGATCCTTCCAACACAGACGTTCTCCTCCTATAGCCGCCGCCTATTGGCCGCACTCATCGACGCCGTCGTATTGATTGTGCCCGCCTGGCTGGGTAGCCGCATTCTGCCCTACGTGGGGCCCGTGCTGGTCGGTCTGCTCTACGGCGCCCTGTTCGAGAGCTCCACCGGCCGAGCCACCATCGGCAAACACCTGTGCGGCATCCAGGTGACGGATCTCTCGGGCCGCCGTATCACCTTCCGCGCGGCCTTTGTTCGGCAGCTGGTGAAGCTGGCCTCTTCGGCACTCTGCTTCATCCCCTACTTCGTCGCGCTCTTCACGGCGCGGCGGCAGGCGCTCCACGATCTCATCGCCGAATCAGTCGTGGTCTATGGCCGCGAAGAGGGATCGCTCTGGGACGCCGGCATGGTGCAAACGAGGAGCGTGTTCCGGGGCGCAGCGCAGACGATCGACTCGTCGACCCAACTAGCGCGGCTCGAGCGGCTGGATGCCCTGCGCAAAAGCGGTGCTCTGAGCGAAGAGGAGTTTCAGCGAGAGAAGCAGAAAATTCTCACAGAACAACAGTGAGAACCCATACGTCAGAGCGACGTAGCGAGTAGCTCCGCGAGTAGGCGTTGCGCCAGCTTAAGGCGATCCGCCCGATCTTCTATCGAAAAGCTGCGGGAGAGGCGCATATCGGGCGTCAGCCGCCAGGGTGAACGTTTAGCATTCACCAGCTTCATGACCTGCTCGGGCAGGAGCGGCGTATCGTCGGCGAGCGCCAGGGCCAGGCGCGCTTCGGAGAGCTCGATCGCGGTCGCACGCAGGCGACGGCCGAGGCCCTTGACCACCATGATCTCCGCCAGGAGAGCCACTTCGTCGGGCGGCGGGCCGTAGCGATCGGCGAGCTCGGCCACCAGCGCAGCGACCTCCTCATCGTCGTGCGCAGAGGCGAGCCGCTTGTAGAAGTCGAGTCGCTGCGCGGTATCGGGCAGGTACTCCTCGGGGATGTAGCCGGGCAGATCGCAAGTAAGCTCGGGGTCGCGCACCTGCGCAATCGCCTCGCCGCGCAGCGCGGCCACCGCCTCCTCGAGCAGCTGGGTGTACATCTCGAAGCCGACCTGGGCGATCGAGCCCGACTGGCGTGCGCCGAGCAGATCGCCGGCACCGCGGATTTCAAGGTCGTGGGAAGCGATCTGAAAACCAGCGCCGAGCTCGGTGAATTTCTGCAGCACGGCGAGCCGCTGCTTGGCATCGGTACTCATCGAGCCCTCGGGCGGCACCAGCAGATAGCAGTAGGCGCGCACCTTGGCGCGGCCGATGCGTCCGCGCAGCTGGTAGAGCTGCGCCAAACCAAACGTATCCGCCCGGTCCACGAACATGGTGTTAGCGCGACCGATGTCGAGGCCACTCTCGATGATGGTCGTGCAGACCAAGACATCGTATCTACCATCGACAAAGTCGACCATGATGCGCTCGAGCTCCTCGGCCGGCAGCTGGCCGTGGCCGACCGCGACGCGGGCTTCCGGGAGCAGTTCGCGGATCTTGGCCGACCACTTGTGGATGTCCTCGATCCGGTTGTGGACGAAGAAGACCTGGCCGCCGCGGCGCAGCTCGCGCTGGATCCCTTCGATGAGCAGCTGGTCATCGTAGCGCGCCACCAGCGTACGGATGGCGAGCCGATCGGCCGGTGGCGTGGTGATGATCGAGATCTCGCGCAGTCCGGCCAGCGCCATGTGGAGGGTGCGCGGGATCGGCGTCGCGCTCATGGTCAGCACATCGACCTGCGTGCGTAGCGATTTCAACCGCTCTTTGTGGGCGACCCCGAAGCGCTGCTCCTCGTCGATCACCAAGAGGCCGAGGTTGCGAAACCGGACGTCGGCCGAGAGCAGCCGGTGAGTGCCGATCACGATATCCGCCTCACCCACGGCCAGCTTGCGCAGCACCTCGGACTGCTCGACGCGCGGCTGAAAGCGCGAGAGCGAGGCCACGCGGATCGGAAAGTCCTTCATGCGCTCGGTGAAGGTCCAAGCATGCTGCTCGACGAGTACGGTGGTAGGTGCTAGCAGCGCGACCTGTCGCCCGCCCAGCACCATCTGCACCGCGGCGCGCATGGCCACTTCGGTTTTGCCGTAGCCGACGTCGCCGCACACCAGGCGGTCCATCGGACGGTCGCGCCCGAGATCGCCCAGCACCTCGTCGATGGCGCGCTGCTGATCCGGCGTCTCTTCGAACAGAAAGGTAGCTTCGAATTCGCGGAACAGCTGCTCGCTGCTGGCATCGAGTCGAACACTGTGGCCAGGTAGCGCCTGGCGCTGCGCATAGAGCTGCAAGAGCTCCTCTGCCAGCTTCTGCACTTCGACCGTGGCTTTGGCGCGCGTTTTTGCCCAGGTGATGCCGCCAAGCTTGTCGACCTTAGGGATAACGCCATCGGCGCCGACGTAGCGCTGCACCTCATCGAGTCGCCAGACCGGCAGATAGAGCGCGCCGCCGTCATACTCGAGGTGTAGAAAGTCGATCGACACGCCCTGGCGCTGTGCGACCGGCAGCTTGGTGAGTCCGCGGTAGACGCCGACGCCGTGGAGTCGGTGCACCACGTAGCCGCCCAGCTCGAGGTGCCTGAAGCTATCGTCGCTCGGTAGTTTGCGTGGCTGAGCGGCACGCCGGACCGCGCGCTCGCCGAAGATTTCAGTCTCGGTGATGACGGCTACTCCATCGGCAGGCAGACGGAAGCCAGTGCCAAGTGATCCCAGCTGGATTTCGAGCAGACCTGCGCGATCGACGGTGAGTAGATCGCCACTGCTGGGTATCCGATGCAGAATCGGCGTGAGGCCGTAGCCTTTGAGGAGCGATTCGAGCCGTTCGCCATGCTGGAGATTGGGCGAAACCAAAACCGTGCGGGTGCCCGATTCACCGAGATCGCGCAGCTCTTCGGCCAGCGGCAAAAGCAGGTGCTCGTGCTTTTCGCCGAGTGCACGGCGCAGTTCCGCCGCCAGCATTGTGTTGTCGCTCGTTTCAATTCGCAGCGCGGGTGCGGTATCGTTGGCCCGCTCGAGCGCCCAGCTCTCGATGCGACGACCGCTGTGGATGAGCTGCTCCACCGCCTCGGTGGTGAGGAGAAACTCCTCGGGTGGAAAGGCCAGCTGGCGCTCTTCGAGGCGGCGCCGGTAGGCCTCCTCGCCGCGAGCGAGCTCCTCATCGATGGCTTCTCGGATAGTGCTCGGCTCATCGAGGAGCCAGCTAGCCCGCGGGGGCAGGTAGTCGCCGAGCGAACCCATCCGCGGATGGAACGCCGGAGTGAGCGCTTCGATACCGAAGAAATCCTCGCCCGCCTCGATCTGCTCTAGCACGGCCCGGGTCCTCACCGATGGAAAACTGGCCCGGTCGGCGACCTCGAGAATGCGCTCACGCGGTGAAGCGTCAGCGCTGAGAACCGTTTCGCGCACGGGGTGGAGGTAGACCTCGGGCAGCGGGCGCAGCGTGCGCTGGGTCGCGGGATCGAACAGGCGCAGCGAATCGACCCGATCGCCTTCGAGCTCGATGCGCAGGGGAAATCGATAGATTGGCACAAACAGATCGATGACGCCGCCGCGCACCGCGAAGGTGCCCGGGTCTTCGACCACGGGAGCGCGGGCGTAGCCGCCGCGGCCGAGTAGCGCCACCAGCTGCTCGCGGTCGATCGTTTGGTCCGCCTGAAGGATATCGACGAGATCGGAGAAGGTGGCGCGTGGCACTACCCGACGGGCCAGTGCAGCTGGGGAGGTCACCAGCACCTCCCCCGCCATCCCCTGCGACAGGCGAAACAGGATCGCCATGCGCCGAAGAATGGCGCGCCTGTCGGGCGACACCTCGGACCAGGGCGAGGTATCGAATTCAGGCAGTAGCATCACCCGCGGCGGCGCATCGGGAGCACTTTGTGTCAGCGGCGCGGGCAGAAAAAAGGCGAGATCGCGCGCCAGCGCCTGTGCGGTGGCACCATCGCGCGCCACGACGATGAGCGGTGGACAGGCCTCCTCGGCCGATAACTTGGCGGCGACCAGGGCCAAGAGCGGCGCCGAGGCGCTGAGAAGGCGTACCCGTTCGGCGCCACTCGCCCGCAGGCGAGCCAGTTGGCCGAGCGCTTGCCGGAGCGGCAGCGCAGGGGCGTCGTCCGACTCCATAGGCGCGGAACCTAGTGCAGCCCGGCCCTCGGCGCCACCGAAAACTGGTGTAGAATTACTGGATGCCCGGGCGAGAGTTGGACCAGCAAACGCAGCTCTCCGATGATCTGATCGATCCCTGGGCGGAGGAGCACCCGTCGCCCTCTCCGGGACAGCAGATCGCCAACCAGCAGTCGGCGGATGTGGCGGTGCAGCGGCTGAGCGAATCGGGGCCACCCTCGTGGAGTAAAGAGGAGATCAAAGCGGTTCAGACACAGCTCAAGCGGCTGAAGCGTTATGCTAAAAAAATCGACGGGCTGTGGGGCCAGGGGACAGAAGTGGGGCTTGCGCAGGCCTTTGGTGCGCCTGGCTGGCGATCGTTGACGGTGTCGGAGGTGCTCGAGCATCTGCAGGCGGAGCAGCCTCAGGGCTCCTCGGCGAATTGGAAGAAGAGCGAGATCAAGGCGATGCAGCGGGAGCTGGCTCGGCTAGGGCTCTACAGCAAAGGGATCGATGGCGACTTGGGGCGCGGCACACAGGCGGGGCTGGTGGAGGCCTTTGGCGGCGATGAGTGGCGGGCGATGGCGGCCGAGACCGCGCTCGAGCGGCTGCGCGCCGCCGCGCCGGCCTCGGGGACAAAGGGCGAGCATAATCTTCGCTACGGCGAGATGTTCAAGGATGGTGTGCTCGACCTCACCCTGGGGGTCGGGTTCGACGCGGG
>JAHFDT010000143.1:7403-9758 GCA_023248875.1 Myxococcales bacterium
AGGCTTTCACTCCACGATCTTGAATCTACTGACCCAAGCCCTGGGGGAGCGTGGCTTTAGGGCCGACCCCGAGCTGGCCGCCAGGATTTACCAACAGGCGGGCAGAACGCTGGCCCCCGGGGCGTTTGGCGTTTTTTTCGTGAAGCAGGACGCGCTCACCTATCAACCGCCCGCGGGCACCGCTCGCTCCATTCATGCGGTGATTCGGCTGGTCAATAGCAGCGATGGTAGCCAGGGCGCCGAAGCGGCCGGCGCCTTCAAGGAGGGGATGCTGCAATCGGATGGGGCCTTTTACGGGGGACACGCCCGCTACGGATCGGGCCCCGATTTTGATCGCGACTATCGCATTTGGATGCAGAACGCAGAGGGTGTCTGGCAGGTGATCGCGACCCACGATGTGCTGGAGCAGCGGCTCAAAGAGGAGGGCCAGCCCCTTCATCGCGACGCCTGGGCTCAGTTTCAGCATCGGGTCGCCGAGGGCACGCTGGAGGTTGAGGGGAATGATCAGGGGAACGTCTACTTGAACCCGGAGAACCAATTTTCCAATGAGTTTGGCGGCAAGCTGATCTACTGGTGCCTCAATCGCGATCCGAATCTCCACCGGGCGACCGGACGGGGTGGCGAGCTGGCGCAGACCGCGCCCGAGGACAAGAAGTACCACCTGTGGCTATTCGATGGCTGTCGCACGCAGAGCTACCTCTCGAGCATCCGCGCGACGCCGGGGCAGGACAGCGGGAGAACGGATATTCTCTCCACCAAACGGATCCCCGCATTTGAGGACGTTCCCCGGTCGATGATTGCGCTGCTCGATTCTGTCCTGGGTCAGCAGTCGGCGGAGCAGGCCATTCGGGCGATGGATCAGGTCAACGATACGCAGAACAAGGAGACCCATGGCGTGAGGGGCAACGCGATTCGTGGCGATGGGTTCGAGGACAATCCTGTGATCAAGTGATGCTGGCTCGGTGGGCATCCTTCTTTGTGCTGACCTTCATCGCTGCAGCGGGATCGGCCACGGCCAAGAGGAGACCCCAAGTGGACTTCGACGAGGCAGTGAAGTGGCTCCACACGCCGGGCCGCTGGTGTGACGGGGCCAAAGCATTAGCGACGATGGGCGAGCGCCGAGCGATCGTTCCCCTGGTGGCGGCGTTTCGTACCCCATCCGAGGGGCTGAAGAAGGGCTGTCTGTGGAATGCGCTTCGGCGGCTGGCGACCCCGGAAGCGGTGGATGAGCTCTACGATCAGGGAGGGCTGGACGAGCGGCTGGCAGCGTTGTACCTCATGGAGGTGTTCGACGACCCGCGCCATTTTGGACGTCTTGAGCAGGCCGCCGCGGATCGGGATGGATCGGTGCGGCAGCAGACACTGCGTGCGGTGGGTGGGCAGCGCCAGACCGAGGGTTGGGAAACTTTGCTGATCCGGCTGCTCAAGGTGCCCTATGATGACATCCGGAAACCGGTGATCGATCGTCTATCGCAGAGAAACACCGAAGCGGCGCGGCGGGCGCTGCAGGTATCACCCCAGTGAAAGAGAGGTTCTGATGGCGAGGATGGTGAAGTGCGTCAAGCTTGGCAAGGAGCTTCCCGTAATGCGGTGGAAGCCGTTTGAAGATGAGTTCGGGCAGAAGCTCTACGATAACGTCTCGGAGGAGGCGTGGCGTCTGTGGCTCGAGCATTCGAAGATGATCATCAACGAATACCGCCTCGATCTCGTGACGCCGAATGCGCAAAAGGTTCTGCGCGAGCAGTGCGAGCAGTTTTTCTTCGGTGAGGGGGCGCTGCTGCCGCCCGACTACAAGCCACCGCAAGCCAAGTAGTTCGTGGGGGAAGTTCTTCTTATCTCCTGCTACGAGCTCGGCCATCGGCCATTCGGGCTGGGGCGAGCGATGGCGCTTTTGGGGCGCGCAGGGGTTCAGGCTCAGGCGATCGATCTGGCGGTGGAGCGGCTCGATCCAGAGGTTGTGCGGCAAGCGCGCTTCGTCGGGATTTCGGTGCCGATGCATACGGCGTTGCGGCTGGGTGTGCGCGTGCTGGCCGAGGTGAAACGGCTGGCACCCGCGGCGCACGTCTGCTTTTACGGACTCTATGCTCCGCTCAATGAGCGTTATCTCCGTCGAGCGGGAGCGGATTCTGTGATCGGCGGCGAGTATGAGGAGGAGCTGGTCCGACGGGCCGAGGCCTTTCTAGGGCCGGTGTCGGAGTCGGCATCGGAGACGGTGTCGGAGTCGGTATCGGCATCGGAGACGGTGTCGGAGTCGGTATCGGTATCGGTATCGGTATCGGTATCGGTATCGGCATCGGAGACGGTGTCGGAGTCGGTATCGGAGTCGGTGTCATTGAGGCGAATTACCGTGATCCA
>JAHFDT010000144.1 GCA_023248875.1 Myxococcales bacterium
AGACCGAGGCGAAGCAAGGAGCGACGACGCAGGACTACTGGCAGTAATCCCAGGAGGAGCGACGAAGCAGCGCCGAAGGGATCGGTCGCCGAAGTAGATCAACTTAACGTGAGGTCGGTCCAGGGCGATACGGCACGCACGCCTGGCGTAGGTGTGCAGACCAGGCCTGTGAACTTTTTCCGGCCTCATAAAAGCGGCTGCGCACACGGCGAAGCCCTTCCGCTGGGGAGACGCTCGGATCGTCGATCGTTCGGATGCTGGTGCGGCAGGCATCGATCAGCTGATCGATGTAGCGCAGATACTCCTGCTTGAGCTCTTTCAAGGTCGCGCTGCGGGTCACGATGGCACCCGCCTGTTTTTGCAGCGTGAGCAATTGGGGCACGAGCTGGTTGACCAGCAGCGTGCGAGCTGCGACAGCAGTGAGGGGTTCGCGGTCGAGGCGATCGAGGCCGTGGTGGATGGCGCTTTCCTGGGCGATCAGCACAGGGAGCTCGTCCACGACGTAGTGCCGCAGTTCGCGCTGCTCATCGGTTTCGCCGAACTTAGTCGTGCGGAGATACAGTGCCGCGCCGAGTAGCATCAGTGCACTGGCGTACAGCAAAAGGACCAGGCGCCGACGAATGGAAATCAATGGGCGACAGGTAGGTCGCGGACGAAGCGGGCCACCGTTTCCGTCACCAGCCCCGGTCGCTCGATAGGAGTCGTGTGTGATCCCCCCTGGACGACCAGTAGCTCGGCACCCGGGATCTGAGCCCGCATCTCCTCGGAGAGCGAAAGGGGCGTGAAGGAGTCGCGGTCGCCGGCGATGATCAGTGTCGGCACCGTGATGTCCGGTAGGATCTCGCGGGTCGAGTGGCGACCGGCAGCCGCGAGCATATCGATGAAGAGGCGTACATCGACGGAGGAGATGTGTTCCAGGTAGGGGAAAAAATCTTCCCGGCGGATGAGGGCGCCATTGACCTCGAAGCGCGTGGCGATGAGGTAGGCGAGATCGGTTGGCACGACGTTGCGCCAAAAGGCGGTGACCAGACGTGGCACTCGGTGGATCGCGAAGCGCACGAGCGGGAAGAGATCGTCGAGAGCACGGCTTCCTTTGAAGGTGCGTAGGGGCATGCCGTACGAGCCACACAGGAGTACAAGCCCCGCCACACGATCGCTGGCGCGGCGCCAACTCTCGAGGCAGACCTGAACGCCCATGGAGTGGCCCATCAGCACGGCACGTTCGACTTGGGCAGCCTCCAGCACTGAGACCACGTCGTCAGCGCAGTCGGCGATCGTCACCCGTTCAGGGTTGCGTGGTGCGGGCGTCCGACCATGGCCGCGATAGTGCCAGTGGACCACGGTGCGATCGCGCACCAGCTCCGGCTCGAGATACTTCCAGATGTAACCATCGCAGCCGATGCCATCACAAAACAGGATCGGCGTGGCGTCGCTCGCCCCTTCATGCACGCGGTAGTAGAGCGGCGTGCCGTCGCGGGCGACGGCGAAACCCTGGCGTTCGCGCGGCCGCGGGGTTCGTTGCAGCATCAATCCTCTTTGGCGCCGCGCACATCCTCATCGCCGGGAAACTCATTCACCGACGGGTATTTCATGATCTCTTTGCGCGATAGCTTCCAGGCCTTCTGCACGATCCAGGAGAGCGATCGGTCTTGGCGGTTCGCCTCCTCCTGAATTTCGCGCAGCATCTCCTCGGGAAAGTAGAGGCTCTGCTTCCGCTTGTCGGATCCGGCCATGTTGCCTCCCGTAGGTACGTAAGGGGTGAACCTACTTCCTACCTATCCCTACATCGCGGTGTCAAGTGGTGGTATGGTGCTGCGCCAATGCGCCAAGTGATCATCGTCAATCCCCAGTCGGCCGGTGGGCAGACGCGCCACCGCTGGCCGCAATTCGAAGCCGAGCTGCGCAGCGGGCTCGGTGAGTTCGAGGCGCGATTTACCGAACGCCCCGACCATGCGACCGAGCTGACGCGACAGGCGCTGCGCGAGGGGGCGGAGCGGGTGATCGCGATGGGGGGCGATGGCACGATCGGCGAAGTGATCAACGGCTTTTTCGAGGGTGAGGCGGCGGTGCGACCGGGCGCGGCCTTCGCGGTGCTTCCGGCCGGCACCGGCGGCGACTTCATTCGCACGCTGGGGCTGCCGCGCGACCTCATCGCAGCGGCGCGGGCGATCCATAGTGGCACGGCGCGGACACTGGACGCTGGTCGGGTGCATTACACCGGGTCTGATGGCACTCGAGCGCTGCGCTACTTCGTCAACATCGCCTCCTTTGGTATCAGCGGCATGGTGATGCGTGAAGTCAATCGCTCTTCGAAAATGCTCGGCAAGGCGACCTTCCTGATCGCCTCCTTGCGCGCTAACTTCGCTTACGAAACCGCGCATTGCCGTCTGCGCTTCGACGGTGGGCCCCCGCTCGAGCGGCCGGTCTACAGTTGCGCGATCGCCAACTGCCGCTACTTTGGCGGCGGCATGATGATCGCGCCCAACGCCGAGTACGACGATGGACGCTTCGACGTCGTGACCATCGAGGAGGCTGGCCTGCCGACGCTGCTCCGCCATACGCCCAAGATCTATTCCGGTACCCACATCGGGCTGCCGTTCGTGAAGGTAGATCGGGCGCAGCGGGTCGAGGTGGAGCCCCCCGAGGGGCGCGAAGTACTGCTCGAAATCGATGGCGAGCAGGTCGGGCGTTTGCCGGCGACCTTTGAGATACTGCCCGGCGCGCTACGCGTGGTGATGTGACCTCCCGAGCTCTCCGCCTACTTTTTTCTGCGCTCTCCGGCACGCTGCTGTTTCTCGCTTGCGCCGATTTCGATATCTGGCCGCTCGCCTGGCTGGGCTTCGTGCCGTTGCTGGTGGTGGTCCTCGACCGTCGCTGTCAGCACCCCTTCTTCTACGGCTGGCTGGCAGGGTTGTTGGCCAATGGGGGGGGCTTCTACTGGATCAATGGTCTACTCGAGCGTTTTGGCCATTTGCCGACGATCGCCGCCCTGCCGCTCTTTTTCCTCCTGATCGCCTATCAGGCGATCACCTTTGCTCTGTTCGCCTGGGCGGTGCGGCGGTTGCGCGATGCCACCGCTCTGCCGATTGTGCTGCTGGCGCCGGTGGCGATGACTGCGATCGAGCTGGTGGTGCCGTTTCTTTTTCCCTGGTACCTCGCCATCACCCAGGCTTGGGTGCGGCCGGTGATCCAGATCGCCGATCTGACCGGCCCGCTCGGCGTCAGCTTTCTCCTGGTGCTTTCGAGTGCTGCGCTTTATGAGCTGTGGGAGGCACGGCGCGGGCGCCGCAGGCTGCCTTGGCGATCCCTCGGCCTAGCGAGTGGCGCGATCGTCGCTGCGCTGCTCTACGGACAGATCCGTATCCACCAGGTCGAGGCGCGCCGCGCCGCCGCTCCGCATGCGAAGGTGGGCCTCGTGCAGGCCAATATCGGCATCCATGAAAAATTCGTACCCGGCCTGCGCGAACAGCAGCTCGCGCTCCACCAGCGCCTCTCGGCCGAGCTCGCTGGGCGCGGTGCCGATCTGATCGTCTGGCCAGAGTCAGCCTACCCTTACGTCCTCTCCCGTGCCCAGGCGACCGATTTCCCACCCGATGATGCGCGGCGTGTACAGCGCGGCTTCGACAGGCCGATTCTCTTTGGTGCCATCACTGTGGGCAGTGGTCCCTATCCCTACAACACCGCGCTGATGCTCGACGAGCGGGGCCAGTTTACGGGCAGCTTCGACAAGAATTTCCTGCTGGTATTCGGCGAGTACATTCCCTTCTACGAGCACATCAAATGGTTTCGCGACCTCATTCCCGAATCGAGCAATTTCGCGCGCGGCGAAGGCGTAGCGACCTTCCCGTTTCGCGGTCGGCGCCTCGGTCCGATGATCTGCTACGAGGACATCATCCCGTCGTTTGGACGGCGCCTCGTCCATCTGCCTGCGGGCGAGCGGCCCCATCTGCTGGTCAATATCACCAATGACGCCTGGTTTGGGGCGACCTCGGAGCCCTACGAACATCTCGCGCTCGCGGTCTACCGCGCTGTCGAACACCGGCTCGATCTGGTGCGGGCAGTCAACACTGGTGTCTCGGCCTTTGTCGATGCTACGGGGCGTCTGGTGGAGCAGAGTCCGGCGGTTGATCCCGACCGTACTCTCGACGTCCAGCCGCAGACCCTGCTGGCGGA
Organism: Myxococcales bacterium; assembly: GCA_023248875.1. Taxonomy (GTDB): domain Bacteria; phylum Myxococcota_A; class Polyangia; order Palsa-1104; family SHYY01; genus JAHFDT01. The sequence goes on from JAHFDT010000144.1 coordinate 4,174, forward strand.
TGTGGCACTACTCGACGCTAGCGGACCCTACGGTACGCTCGGGGATACCTTCGGCGCGCTGAATTTGCTCGTGCTCCTCGGCCTGGCCGTGCTGGCGCGGGCGCGCCTCGGCCATCCGGTGGGCTGGACTGCAGTCGGCCTCGGGGTTGCGTCGATGGCTCTGCTCCTCGGTTTGGGAGCGGTGGCGACGGGGCAGCTTCCCGCTGCACTGGAGGTGATCGCCCATCGCCCGACGCCCCCGGGAGACGTCAGCCGTTTTGGGATCTCCTTGTGGCTGATCGCGGTGCTGCTTTTCGCCGCCACGGCCACAGGAGCTCTGCTCGGGCGCCGCGGAGCCGCGCGGATCGAAGCGATGGTCTCGGTGTCGCTGGTCGTCATCGGTCCACCTCTTTTGTGGGGGCGGATCGAAGGTGAAACGGCGTCGTTGGTGTTTCTGGTGCTGGCTGCGGCGGGGATGGCGCTCGGCGGCGTGCGCCTTGCGAGGCGGCAGGGGAAGGTCAAAAAGGGTGCGTCTGGACGCGCTCCTCTTCGACCGCCTGTTTGACGACCTCCGCGGGATCACGCTCCCGGTTGCTGGGATCGAGCGCCAGCTCGCGGCCGTGATCGTTGTTGTAGAGGTCCATCACGCGCTCCCCGATCGGATTGGGGCGGTCGCGTTCGTGCGCATCGCCAAACTCTTTCGCTCGTTCTGGCCCCATCTCCCGCGCCATGTTGAAACTCCAATAGATGTGCCGAAACGCATCCCGTCGATTGTCAGCGCTGCTCGTGTCGCCATGGCTCGGGCATACCTTAGGATAGACTAGCTCCGATTCTGCCATAGCCTCTTGTCCGAGCGCGTGAGCTCGGGCTGCGTCAAAGGGGTGGTGCAGTGCGACCGAATCGCTCTGCGGCCCGGCGGGATCGAAACGCAGTAGCAGATACATCGATTCGGCCTCGACGCCCTGGATCTGCCGGCCGAGCGCCTGCACAGTCTGAGCGATAAAACCTGCCCCGATCTCGCTGCGAGGGTGGCCTTTGCCATCGCTGAGATCCAGGATCGCCCGAACACACCGGTCCCGGAGGATGACTGCATCGGTATAGATCTGATTCGCGGTCTGGAGCTGTGAAGCGGGTCCCAGCCCGGCAGCCTCAAGTTGCGTCCAGCGCAGCCGGTCCGAACGGGCTTGATCCACCAGGCGACAGGCCTGCCGATGAAGCCCTAGCAGACGTTGGAATTCGGTGTCGACTTCCGATCGTCTCTGCTGCAGCCGCCGCTGAATCTTCCGCTGTACGAGAGGCGATCGGAAGGGGAGGGCAGGCCTGGGCGCTTCGAGCCGAGCTCCTACCGGTGCGTGTTCGAGGTGCGCTCTTTCCCTCACCCCGAGGTTATCGGGTGGTCGGTCCAATGGTTGCGGAGAAAATCATAATATGTTGATTTTATATGGTTTTATTTTATGCAACCAATCCGGTCAGCTCCTCCGTATCGAAAGACAAGGACGCACAAACCACCAACCAGGAGAACGGAGCATGCGCAACTACCTACTGATTTCGCTGTTCACTCTCGGACTTCCCCTCGCAGGATGCGGCGCGGTGGACGACCTCACCGCAGCCGGCGTGGAGGAGCAAGAGCTCTCGAGCTACGCGCACAAACTCGCCGGCGCCTATGTACTCGACAAGAATGTGGCGCCTATCTTTGGTTTCCGCGCACTCATTCTCAAGAGCAACGGCTCCTATGTCGCCAAAAAGAGCTCGACTTCGGCCGAGCAGGGGAGTTGGAGCATTAGCAACACTCAGCTCCGGCTGGGCCAGCGCAGCTTCTACTATCAGACGACCAAGAAGAATGGCCTGGTGCAGGATCTCTACCTCAACGATGGGCACCACTTTACACCCCAGGTATTCAGCGCTCCGAAGTCGCGCAACTACTGTGACCGCGCTCAGGACTGCGCGGGACAGCTCATGGGGCCAAGTTTCGGCCTGTGCGCCACTCTCTGTACGGCACAGCATAGCTGTGAAACCGACTGCCTACCGTAGTAGAATTTCCGTCAGACTAGACCACACCGGCAGCTGCGGCGCGCGCACGAAAACCCATGAGATGTCGACCGATCCCACGCACCATTTCCCATTTGTGATCGGCGAGCACGAGGCTCCCCGAGACGCGCGCCGCGTAGAGCTCGAGCATCTTCTCATCGTACAGTACGAACGGGAGCCAGCGCTGGGGCTGGTGATAGAGCAGACGGGCCAGCCAGCGGTCGATCGCCAGCTCTCGCCCGACAGTGGCACGCCGCAGGGCACGCCGATAGCCAGAAAAAGAGAGATCGCCCGTCGCGAATGCCTGCGCGATCGTCTGCCCTGCGATGAGCCCCTGCTCGAGCGCGACCGCGATCCCTTCGCCGGTGAGCGCGTCGATGCCGGCGGCATCACCGACCGTAAGCAGGCGGTGGGTAGCGACGCGCTGTGAGGGAAGATAGCCCCACGCCGGCCAACCGCGCGCGGCGCTCTCCGGTAGGTCGATTTGATAGTCGCTCGCGAGACGTTGGTGCAGCAGCTTTACGAGTTCGGCACCGGAGCGCGGCGAATCGGGTGCGGGGTAGTGCATGACGCCGAGGTTGATGCGGTTGCCAGGGACGGGAAAGAGCCAGAGGTAGCCGCGCAGCCCCTCGTCCATGGGGGAAAAATCGTAGACCATGGCGTCGCTCGGCGGTGGCCCCGATACTTCGGCACGGAACAGACGGATGGGCGGGCCGCTTCGTGCGCCCCCGAGGCGCTTGCGAAGCAGGCTACCGGCGCCATCGGCGCCGACGAGAACCTCTGCTGTGATCTCGCCGCCATCGGTGATCGCGCGAACCGAATCGCCTACCACGGAGAAATCGCGCAGGCCGCAGCGCTCGCGGATTTCGATGCCGAGCGCGCGTGCCTGGTCAACGAGGCTGGCATCGAACTCTTCCCGGCGCACCACTCGGACAGGACGTCCGAGGGCCACTTCGCGTCGGAAGGTTCCGTACCGTATCTCGGCGCGCGGCGAGGGAAAGCTTGGCACCGTGAGGCGCAGACCAAGCCCCGAGAGCGCCTCCTCGATGTGTCCGGTGAGGCCGCCGCCGCAGGGCTTCGCGCGCGGAAAGCACGCTCGGTCGCACACGAGAATCCGCCCCGCCAGACGAGGATCCGCGCGCACCGCCGCGACCGCGGTGGCGATCCCGGCGGGTCCCGCGCCGGCAATAAGAACGCGGGCTTTCACTACGCCGGTTCGTCGAGAGATCGCCACAAATACCAGGAGGCGACCGTGGCGTGCGGACGCCAGGGCGCGCCGATGCGGGCCACTCGCTCGGGAGTGGGTAGGCGGCGCAGACCATAAGCGCGCTGGATCGCCTTTTGGATGCCGAGATCGGTGGTTGGCAGCACATCCGGCCGAGCGAGACGAAAGATGAGGAACATCTCGGCCGTCCAGCGACCGATACCCTGGACCTGGGTGAGCGCTTCGATCACCTGCTCATCGGGGAGTTCATGGAGTCTTTCCGTGGCCAATGTGTTACGTGCAGTATGATTAGATAAATCAATTAGATATTTGGACTTTTGTCCTGATAGGCCGGCCTCGCGTAAGCGTTCCATAGGAGTCGCCAAGAGCTCCTCGGGGCACGGCGGTCGGCCGCCATACCGTTCGCACAGCCTGCCATAAATCGTCGCCGCCGCCTTGCCCGATAGCTGCTGATAGACGATCGCCCGCGCCACCGCATCGAAATGGCTCCCCTCCGTCCGTGGCACCAAGCGATACGGCCCCACTCGCTCAATGATCTTGGCGAGCTTGCGATCCGCTTTCTTCAAGTGAAGAATCGCTGCACGACCCATTTACAAGGTTTGTAGCGGATTAGTACTCCGCATTCCAGTAGAAGGCATTGATGCCCACGGCGACGAACCATTCGCTGTTGGCGAGTGCGATCGATCGACTCGAAATCCATCAATCCAATGAAAGGTGTTGGTGGAAAAGCAGTCTGTGAGGAGCATAGCCATGGAACTTGAACCTCTCGAACTCGGAAGTATCATTAGGAAAATGATCTGCTCTATGGTGTGCCATGCGACGTGACGAGGCGCTCGATCTTTTGTGGTGCCACCGTGAGGAGATCATTCACCGATTCTCTGTGAAGGCGCTCTACCTGTTCGGTTCTGTTGCCCGCGATCAGGCCACCAACGATAGCGACGTCGATGCCCTCGTCGAATTCGATGGCCTGCCGACCTTCAAACGGTTCATGGGCCTCAAGCTGTACCTCGAAGATCTTTTCGATAGGCCGGTCGATTTGGTGACCCGCAAAGCACTGAAGTCTTGGGCGCGTACCTCCGTCGAGCAGGAGGCGATCCGTGCGGCGTGACTCTCGGCACTACCTTGAGGATATTGCTGGCGCCTGTGAGGAGGCGATCGCTTTCGCTCACGGGATGAGCCTCGAGGCCTTTGTCGTAGACAAGCGAACCTGCTACGCGATCGAATGGCTGCTATTTGTTATTGGTGAAGCTGCAGGCGGCCTCCCTGAGGAAACGCGTACACGCCATCCCGAAGTTGAATGGCGCCCTATCATTGGGTTGCGTAATGTCTTGGCCCACGGATATTGGGGCCTCGATGTGGAGACGCTCTGGGACACCGTGCAAACGGACATTCCAGAACTTCTCCACCAGGTTCGGCAGATACTTGCCTCACAAACAGAGGCTTTCTAGCCGGCGAGGAAGAACGCGCATGAGCGTGCGAATCGAGCGTACCGCAGAGGTCTTCACCGTCGTGCTCGACCGCCCCGAGGTGCGGAACGCCGTCGACCGTGACACGGCCGACGCGCTGGTCGCCGCCTTTCGCGCGTTCGAGCGGGATGACGAGGCCCGAGTGGCCGTGCTCTTCGGGGCCGGTGACACGTTCTGTGCCGGCGCCGACCTTAAGGCCATCGCCGCGGGCCGGCCGAACCGTGTCGCCCCGGAAGGCGACGGACCGATGGGACTTTCGCGCCTCCTGCTCGACAAGCCCGTCATCGCGGCGATCGCCGGCCACGCCGTCGCCGGCGGGCTCGAGCTCGCGCTCTGGTGCGACCTCCGCGTGGCCGAGGAGGACGCGGTCTTCGGCGTGTTCTGCCGCCGCTGGGGCGTGCCGCTCATCGACGGCGGCACGGTGCGCCTCCCGCGCCTTATCGGGCTCTCGCGGGCGCTCGACCTCATCCTCACCGGCCGGCCCGTCGGCGCCGCGGAGGCCCTGGCGATGGGCCTCGTCCACCGCGTTGTTCCCCGCGGTGCCGCCCGCGCAGAGGCAGAGGCGCTTGCCCGCGAGATCGCGCGCTTTCCGCAGGCCTGCCTCCGCGCCGACCGCCGTTCGGCCTACGAGCAGCACGCCCTTCCGCTCGCCGAAGCGATGCAGAATGAGCTCCGCCATGGCGCCGAGGTGCTCGCCACCGAGTCGCTGGCCGGCGCGACGCGCTTCTCGGGCGGCGCTCGCAGGCACGGCGAGGGTGTCTAGCAGGCTGTTGAAAAACCCGTTGTCGGCATTCTAACAACAACCTTTCTGGCGCCTGCTAGGCGATCTAGGGGAAGGCGTGCCGCCTTCCCTCGCCGGGCGGAGCCCGTCGAGCCTC
>JAHFDT010000145.1 GCA_023248875.1 Myxococcales bacterium
GCACGGCATCAAGCTGGTGGTCGACCAGATGAGCCTGCAGTATCTCGTCGGCACCGAGATCGATTACGTCGAGGGGCTGCAGGGCGCGGGCTTCAAATTCGGCAATCCGAATGTGAAAAGCACCTGCGGCTGCGGCTCGTCGTTTAACGTTTAGTCGGATCCAATTCGCTGGGGAGGGAAATCGCTCCCTCCGTCCAAGCGTGCATGAGATCCAGGCCGACCATTTTGGCGTGGGTGAAATCGGCGCCATGCAACTTGCATCGTGAAAGATCCGTGCCCTCGAGGTTGGCTCTCCGGAACGAAGCATCGACGAAGTTGCTGTGGAACATCAGCGCCTTCGTCAGGTCGGCTTCGTCAAAACGTGCCCCCTCGGCGTCTACTTCGACGAACCCAGAGTTGGGTGCTTTCACTCGCATGAACGAGGCGCCGGTAAGCCTCGTGTAGGACAGGTCAGTCTCAGCCAATATCGCACCGTCGAAGCATGCATATTCGAGCCGCGCGGAATCCAACTGTACGCCCGATAGATCTTCCCGAGAGAAGTCGATCCCACGCAGATCTACGTTCGCTACCACATCACCTACCCCCTCAAACCCAACCAGCGCCTCGGGCCACCTTCCCTGGTTGCGCAGCAGCTCCAGAACATTGACGCGACGCTGCACGCCATCCGGGGTGTGCCACCGCTTTATCAGCTCCTCCTGCGTCATGGCGTTCCCTTGAACTTGGGATTACCGTCTAGTTGGGGCCAACTGGACTGGAACAGCAATCGCTCCCTCCGTCCAAGCGTGTAGGAGATCGATACCGGCCATCTTGGCATCCGAGAAATCGGCGCCACGCAATTTGCACCGCGAAAGGTCCGCGCCCTCGAGGTTGGCTCCCCGGAACGAAGCATCGACGAAGTTGCTGTGGAACATAAGCGCCTTCGTCAGGTCGGCTTCGTCAAAACGTGCCCCCTCGGCGTCTACTTCGACCAACCCACAGTTGGCCGCGTTAGCGCGAACGAACGAGGCGCCGGTCAGGCGCGTGTTGCACAGATTGGTCCGCAGCGTCAGCGTGGCACGATCGAAGCGCGCGTAGTCGAGCCGTGCAAAGACTAGCTCCGCACCATCCAGGTCTTCGCCGGAAAAGTCGATGCCTCGGAGATCCAGGTACTGCGCCACCTCATTGGCCCCAGGAAATCCCACCAGCGCATCGAACCATTTTCCACCACTTCGGGCTAGCTCAAGCACGCGTTTGCGACGTTCGATACCGTCGGGGGTGTGCCAGCGGTTTTTCAGCTCGTCCTGGGTCATGGCTTTCCCTTGAACTTAGGATCAACGCCGAGTTGGCTCTAAATTCCCTGGGAGGGAAATCGCTCCCTCCGTCCAAGCGTGTAGGAGATCGACACCGGCCATCTTGGCATCCGAGAAATCAGCGCCACGCAACTTGCATCGCGAAAGGTCCGCACCCTCGAGGTTGGCTCCCCGGAACGAAGCCTCGACGAAGTTGCTGTGGAACATGAGTGACTCTATGAGATCAGCACAATCAAAGCGCGCTCCCGTCGCATCGACCTCAACCAATCCACAGTTGCGCGCGTGCGCTCGAACAAAGGATGTGCCGCACAGCTGGGCGCTGGTTAGATCGGCGCGTGTCAACGTGGCTCCATCCAAGCGTGCACACTCGAAGTTCACAAATGGCAGCTGTGCGTGAGTTAGATCTTCGCCAGAGAAATCGATGCCCCGAAGATCTTCGCGGGCGCGCACTTCGTCGACCCCTGGAAAACCGATCAACGCATCGGGCCATTCACCTCCGCTTTTTATCAGCTCGAGAACCCGGCGGCGGCGCTGGATACCATCCGGAGTCAGCCAGCGACCAATCATTTCATCCTTGGTCATTTGCGCCCTTTGAATCTCGGATTTGCCACCCAGTCTTCCTGTCTTACCAAGAGCCGTCCACCTCGGGTCTCGGACACTCTGCCTACGCGCTTGATGCACTCGACGGGCACACGCGCCGGCACCGCCAGCTCCACTTCGCCTGTCATGAGATTTCCGCGAAAGCCGCCGGGCGTCTGGACCCGCCCTTGGAGCTGGCCGTTGATGTCCCAACCCGGCACACCTTCCACTTCAATCACGATTCCCCCTTCGCCGGCCCAAACTGCGGCTCCCGCTGACCCATCCGGCGTAGCCACCATGGGTGTGGTCCCACGAAAGGCAGAATCGCCGGCCTGTTCGGCGTGAGCGACGAGATCCCAGCTCTGGCCGCGGGCGGGCAGCCCCTCTGTGAGCACCTGCTCCACGGTATAGTCCGAGGCACCGTGATAACCACCCGTGTAGCCATCGGCAGGCACTGGTTTGCCGTTGACGTAGGCGACGGGCCGGCCATCGACCCGTGGCTGTTCTGCCGAAATCCAGGGGCCGGCTCTCGGAACCGGCGGCGCCGGTACCGGTGCTTGCGCCGGACCGAGCGCGCTGGTCTCCGGGGTCGCCGCTTCGGCCAGGCCGACCGCCTCCGGCTGGCTCGCGGACTTCGCCGCTGCCACAGACTCGGCCGCCCCCCCCTTCATCACCGCATGCCCATGCATGATCGCGCCGATAAAGAGCTGCTTGACGCCGCCCTTGATCGTCTCGTGCACGACGAGATGAATGAACTGCTGCATACTCATCGGCGGCCCACCGCGTGCTCGTTGCAGCGCTGCGGTGATGGCGATCGTGAGCGGCATGGTGCCCAGGCCGCTGAAGAAGTTGATCAAGAATCGCTGGCCGCTAGTAGTAAGAAGATGGCCGAGCAGCTGAGCACTCTTGGCGCCGGCGGGCACGCCGTCGGTCGCTAGCTGTGCCACCAAGCGCTCGGCCGCTTCCAAGGGTAGGGCTTGGGCGAGCCGCGGCCCGAGGATCGCAAAAAACTTCCCTGCCAGCTTGCCCCCCACGAAGGCCCCGAGGAACGTCGTGGCCGCAGCGGTAGTGGCATCGAGTAGCAGCTCGCCAGCGCCAAAATCCTTGCGCAGCCCCTCGTGCATCTCGGCCCCGCGTTGCGCGCCCCCTAGCACCAGCGTGCCGCCCCCCGCGCCGGCCGCCGCCGCCCCCGAAACTCCCACTAGCCCGGCGCCGGCCGCGGAGGCCACGCCCGCCGTGCAGATGGATTCGATCAACACACAGGCCGCCACCACGCCCTCGAGCCCCGCGACGGAGATCTCCGCACCCCCGATCACACGCTCTCGGTATTCGATGACGCGGCGATGGCATACTTGATACTGGGCGCGAGCCTGAGCGATCTTATTCTGAATGGTCTGCAGCACACCGCTCGCCGGGCCGTTCTGTTCGAGCTGCGGAATTAAGGCCAGCGCCTCCTGGACCAGGGCAAATACCGGTTGCCAAATCTCGAGTGGCGGCATCTCCACCCAGCGATCCGCATGCTCCACCTGCGGCTGACCGGTGAGGCTGCGCCACATCGAGGACAGCCCCTCTTCGGCGTCCGCCGCCAATTCTGAGGTACGGCCGACGATGTTCTGCTCCTCGCGCAGGCGCTTGAGGTCGAGATGCATCCCTCGCCCGCCCTCCGCGTTGATCCGGAATTCGCCGAGCGCCCGGCGCAGCCCACCCGCCTGGCTGTGCCACTCGGAATGGGGGTCTGACGCCTGGGCGCCCGGAGCCGGCTCTGCGCTGGCAGACTTGGCCGGCGCCTCATCCAGCCGCTTGCGCCGAAGCCGATCGGCCATCTTGCGCTGGATAATCGGTGCACTGCCGGAGTGGGCAGGCAATAGCGAAGGTCGGCTGGCCGCCATCGGCACCGCAGCCGGGTCAGCCTGCTCAGGCAGCTCCCCTTCGCACTTGCGATCGGCCATCCGCTTTCTAATAGTATATCTCTTCTTCGTATAGAAGACTCCGTCAAGATTCGATAGGCTCAGCCCGTGGATCTGTTCCAGCTGCTTTCGGCGGAACTCGGGCCTGCGCGCGTGCTCCGCGACGAGCTGGCGCTCGAGCGTTTTGCCGTCGACGAATCGGGGTTGCCACGCTTCCCCCCCGAATGTGCGGTGCTGGCCGAATCGCGCGCCGAGATCGAACTGGTGCTGCGGCTCGCGCAGGAGCATCGCATCGCGGTGACGCCGCGCGGCGCCGGAACTGGCATGACCGGCGGGGCGTTGCCGGTGCGCGGCGGCATCGTGCTCTCGACCGAGCGGATGGTGCGGATCCGCGAGATCGATGCCGAGAATCTTATCGCCGTGGTGGAGCCCGGCGTCACGACCGGCGCGCTGCAGGCGGAGGTCGAAGCGGCCGGCCTCTTCTATCCCCCCGATCCCGCTTCGCTCGAGAGCTGCTCGCTGGGGGGCAATGTCGCGGAAAATGCCGGCGGGCCGCGCGCCTTCAAGTATGGAACGACCCGCGACTATGTGCTGGGCCTCGAAGTGGTGCGGATGGGCGGCGAAACGCTACAGCTCGGACGGCGCACGCCCAAGGGGGTGGTGGGCTACGATCTAGTCGCCCTCATGGTGGGCAGCGAAGGCACCCTCGCTGTGGCAACGGAGATCGTCTTGAAGCTGTTGCCTAAACCGCGCGCTGTGGCGACGCTGCTGGCGACCTTTCGCGATCTACTCACCGCCGGTGCGGCGGTAGGTACACTGGTAGGGCGCGGCCATCGTCCGCGCGCCCTGGAGCTGCTCGATCGCGTCACCCTCGAGCATCTGCGCGGCCGCACGCCCTACCGTTTTCCCGACGGAGCGGGCGCAGCGCTTTTGTGCGAGCTCGACGGCGATCCCGAGGGAATGGAGGCACAGCTTCTGCGCTGCGCCGAGTCGTGCGAACAGTCGGGTGCCATCGAGATCCAGATCGCCGAGGACGAGCGGCGGCGGCGCGAACTGTGGGAGACGCGCCGGCGCGCCAATCCCACGCTCAAGGCATTGCACCGCCGCAAGATCCCCGAAGATATCGTCGTGCCGCGCGCCGCCATTCCCGAAATGCTGCGGCGGGTGGATGCTGTGGCGACGCAAGCGAACCTCCCTTGTGCCACCTACGGCCACGCCGGCGATGGAAACCTGCACATCAACCTATTGATCGACGAGCCCGATTCACCCGAGCTCGAAGCGCGCATCGAACGCGCGCTCGATGCCACCATGCGCGCCACGCTCGAGCTCGGTGGCACACTCGCCGGAGAGCATGGCGTCGGACTCCTCAAGCAACGCTACTTGCCGTGGGAGCAGGCGCCGCCGGTGATCCAGCTGCAACGACAGCTCAAGCGGCTGCTCGATCCCGAGGACCTGCTCAATCCAGGAAAGATTTTTCCGTGACGAATTTTTCCGCGCTGGCCCAAGGATTGAAAGCACGGCCGCGGCAGACGTTTCACCACGGGAACTTTCGTCAATCGGCCGTGTTGGTGCCGATCCTCGATCCCGGCGAGCTGCTGTTCATCGTACGGACCGATGGGCTGCGCAGCCATGCGGGCCAAATCGCTTTCCCCGGGGGCGTCCGTGAGCCGGAAGACGATTTCCCCATTGGAACCGCGCTACGGGAAACCTTCGAGGAGCTGGCGCTGCCGAGCGATTCCGTCGAAGTGCTGGGACTGCTCGACGATATCCCCACGCCGAGCGGTTTTAGGATTACTCCCGTGGTGGGACGGGTCGCGCCTTTCACTGAGCTGCGCCTGGCGCCCCATGAAGTAGCCAGCGTCTTCCGAGTGCCACTCGAGGAGTTGGCCTCGCGCTACAGCCACGATGGCGCCCGCGAGTTCCTGGGCGTCACCTACGTGATGCATCAATACCAGTGGGACGAGTACAAGATCTGGGGCGCAACTGCCCGGATGGTGTATCAGCTGTTAGAATTGCTCTAACCTGGTCCTCCTGAAAGGAAATCGAGGTCGGGTTTGGCCAGATCATCCAGGCAGGCGCCACCACCGACGGCGAGTACGGAACCATCCAGCAGCGTCACCGCATTGAATTCGGTGTTGGGCTTTTTCAGGCTGGAGAAGGAGAGAACCTTTCCAGCCACTGGATCGATTTGTTCCACTTTTTCCGTCGCCGCGCAGCCATCCAGAGAGTAGCCGCCCATCACCAGCACCGTGCCATCGCGCACCAGCGCGCTAGCGTGCCAAGACCGAGCGGTAGTCAGCGAGTAGCCGAGCGGACTAAAGCTATTGGTATTGGGATCGAAAATCTCGAGCGACTTTTGCGAAGTCGAGATCGCCATCGCCGATTTATCGGTGCCGCCGATCAGGAGAACTCGGCCATCGGGAAGTGTATGTGCAGTAAGGACGGCACGGCCCACCTGCATCTTACCCGCCGTGGGCGACGCTTTGAGCGTATCTGGATCGAACAGATCGGCCTTGGTGTTGCCCCCATCGCCACCCCCAAGGAGGACGCGGCCGTCGCGCAGCCGTACCATGAAGCCAAGGTCGTGTGGCATCGGGTGGGGCAGAAGAGTGAACTCATCCGTCGCTGGATCGAACACTTCGAGACTCGGATCGTTGGCCGAACTCAGCAGCACTCGACCATCGACGAGCAGGACTGCGCGAACGTAGACACGCTTTTTATTGAGGGGCTTATGGGTAGGCTTGAAGGTGTCGGTGGTCGGGTCGAAGAGATCGGCCGACGCAAGATCGCCGGTGCAATCGTTTTCACTCGGCCAACAGGCACCGCCCATCACCAGCGCTCGGCCGTCGAGCAGAGTGACGACCGCGTTCTGCCAGCGCACCGTGCTCATGGTATTTTTGGCGGGGCTCACCATGTTGAGATTATGGTGATAGAGCTCTGCAGTGTTCAGCGCGGTTTTCGGCTGATCGGGCACTTCGACCCCGCCCGCAACCAGGACACGCCCGTCCTGCAGCGTGGTGACGCCGGGGTTTTCGCCGCGCACCTTCATGAGAGGTTTCTGCTCCCACTGGTTGTTGAGGCCCCCGCTCTGGTACAGGATCCCCCTCGGCAGAGTGGCCTGGTCAGCGCCCAGCTCGATGCGAATGTCCTGTTTGCCGAGCGGCCCGGGGGGCAGCTGAATCCGCGCCGCTGTCGCACTCTTTACCAACACCGGTGCTCGCGCATCCCCGATGAAAACCTTCATTCCCGCCGTAAAGCCGCTACCCTTCAGCGTCACGTAGTTGCCACCGTTGTGCCAACCGACACTCGGGTCCGCCCCGATGACGGCAAAGTCACAGGAGGCCGCTTCAACGCAGACCTCCTCACAACACAGCTGGCCTATGCTACAAAGGCCCCCGCACTCCACCATCACCGAATCTGGCGAAGAGCCTCCATCCTTCGGAGCGGGTATCCCGTTCTTCGGACCGAGGTGGCAGCCGCAAAACAACATCCCGGCGAACGCAAACCAGCTACTTTGCATAATCGGTAGCGCGTGTTTCACGAATCACATTGACCTTGATCTGCCCGGCGTAGGTCAGTGACCCCTCGATGCGCTTGGCGATCTCCTTCGATAGCGTGAAGGCCTGCTGGTCGGAAACCCGCGCCGCTTCGACGAGGATCCGCACCTCTTTGCCCATCTGGATCGCATAGGCCTTTTCGACACCCGGGTAGGAGGTGCAGAGCTTCTCCAGATCTTCGAGCCGTGTGATGTAGCTCTGCAAGGTTTCGCGTCGCGCACCGGGGCGCTGGCCCGACAGCACATTGCACGCATCGACGACATGGTCGAGCAGCGATTCGGGCCTCTCCTCCCCCCCTTCCGAAGCGTGGTGAGCGGCGATCGCATGGACCACTTCTCGCGGTTCACCAAACTTTTTCGCCAGCATCGCTCCCACCGCCCAGTGCGCTCCTTCGGACTCCTGATCCGCCGCCTTGCCGATATCGTGCAAAAGCCCAGCTCGCCGCGCGAGCTTGACATTGACGCCCAGCTCCCCGGCCATCACACCCGCCAGAAAGCCGACTTCGATCGAATGCTGCAGCAGATTCTGGGCAAAGGTGGAGCGGAATTTCAGCTTGCCCAAGAGGCGCACCAGCTCGGGGTGGAGCCGACCGAGTCCCAGGTCGAACACCGCCTGCTCACCCGCCTCTCTGGCCTGGTGCTCGATCTCCGCTTCGCACTTCTGCACCACCTCTTCGATGCGCGTCGGATGGATGCGTCCGTCGGCGATCAACCGGGTCAGCGCCAATTTCGCCACCTCGCGGCGCACTGGATTGAAGCAGGAGATGATCACCGCTTCAGGCGTATCGTCGATGATGAGGTCGATCCCCGTCGCCGCTTCGAGCGCGCGGATATTGCGCCCTTCGCGGCCAATGATCCGCCCCTTGAGATCGTCGGAGGGCAGGGAGACCACCGAGACCGTGCGCTCGCCCACGTATTCACTCGCAAAGCGCTGGATCGCGGTGGTGATGATCTGCTTCGATCGCGACTCGGCTTCGACGCGCGCCTGCTCCTCGATGGTGCGAATCTCTCCCGCGGCCGCCTGGCGGGCCGCTTCGATCACTTCGCTGCGCAGCTGCTCTTGCGCATCGGCGGCGGTGATCCCCGCGAGCTTCTCGAGTCGGACCTTGGCCTGCCCCAACGACTCTTCGGCCCGACGCGCGGTGGCCTCGGCGGCCTGCTCACGACCTCCCAAGGTCCGCTCCCGCTTGCCGAGCTCCTGATCGCGCTGCTCGAGTTCGGAAAAGCGGGCTGACAAGCCATCTTCCCGTCGCGCCATCTCGAGCTTCTGCTTCTCCAGCTCGGCGCGCTTCTGCTTGAGCTCGTCTGCAACCCGCTCTTCAGCGCGAAAGGCGATCTCCTTGGCTTCGAGCTCGGCCGCGCGCTTGCGCTGTTCCGCCTCGGTCCGAGCCGCTGCCAAGATCTGCTCCCGCTCCACCTCCGGTAAGGGCGCGGGCCGCGGTGTCAGGAACCATGCCGCCGCTGCACCGATCGCCAGCGCGGCCATCATCAGTACCACCGCGATCCCGATGGTCACGGGGTCACCTCCGTCTGTCGGCGCACCGCCCCCAAGATTCGAAGGTCCCGTGCGTCCGTGGCATAAAGTTGGTCGGTCACAACGAAATCGAGCCGCTCATCGTGGGGCTCGGCCGGCACCGCCTCGACCAGTTGGTGCCCAAGCCCCACCCCGTAGCGCAGCGCCCGCGGCACAGAGGCCAGCAGGCGGTCATAATAACCCCTACCAAAACCGAGCCGCCGCCCCGCCCGATCAAAAGCCAAGCCGGGCACGATCACTAGATCTAACTCTTCTGGGGACACGCTCGCCGAGTCGCACCGTGGTTCCCGAATCGCGAACCGGCCCGGCACCAGCTCCTCCGGCCTGGCCAAGTGCAGCTCGAGCCGACCCTCCTCAGCCACGCGTGGGTAGGCGATGGCGCAGCCGCGCTGGCGCAGCTCATGATCGAGCGGCGCGGTGTCGAGCTCACCCGGGAGCGGCGAATAGAGCAGTGCGCAGCGCGGATCCCTCTCCGCGAACTGCGGTTCCAAGAGCGCCGCTGCGCGTACCCCCGCTTCCGAGGCCTCCGCAGGCATCACGCTTCGACGACGCTGGCGCATCACTTCACGAAGCGCCTGCTTCTGAGTCCCCATCCGCTCCGTTGCCGTCAATCGATCCATACCCAGCTCCGCGAAGAGCCGGCTTTCATAGGTACTGGTTCACAGTCTGGTCTCGCGCGCGATCAGATCTCGCATCCGCCGCGTCCGCTCCCGGATTCGGCTCCGCAGCGCAGCATGCTCGCGCCGCTCGCGAAACAGTATATCGGCGATCTGCAGTGCTGCCAGAATCGCCACCTCATGAGTCGCCACCTGTTTGGTGGCACGCTGAACTTCCCGGATTTTTTCATCCACAA
>JAHFDT010000297.1 GCA_023248875.1 Myxococcales bacterium
ACCGAGGCGAAGCAAGGAGCGACGACGCAGGACTACTGGCAGTAATCCCAGGAGGAGCGACGAAGCAGCGCCGAAGGGATCGGTCGCCGAAGTAGATCAACTGAACGTGAGGTCGGTCTAAACCAACGACCGCAGCATGACTACCCATCATCGGTCCTATGCGCTCGCGGTGGCTACTCGGGATGCCGGCTGCTTGTCTAGCCGTAACTATCTGAAAAAACACTGATCAAACCGTATCTCGCTCGCCATTACAGGACAACAGAGGAGAACATCCATGACGCGTACATCTGCTTGGACAACGGCTCTGGTCGGATGGGTAAGTGCACTTTCGCTGGGCGCTGGTTGCGGTGGGATCGATGAGCCGGTCGAGGAGTCATCGGGCCAGGCGCTGAAGGCTATCTGCGGTGGCGTACGACGCAATCTCGCGAGCGATAACCACCACTGCGGGGCATGTGGCCACGACTGCCTCGGAGCCAGCTGTATCAGCGGTGCCTGCCAGGTGATTGCGCTCGCCCGCGTCGATGATGGTTCAGTAAACAACACAACCCATGCTGCCAACTCACTGGCGGTCGATGCGAACAATGTCTATTGGACCTACTACAATCGCAGCAATAACTACCCTTATGTGCACCACAACCAGGGATGGGTGGCCAAAGTTTCCATCGGTGGGGGCGCGCGCTCCACGGTAGCGGGTATCGGAGCTGAGCCGATGGGCCTGGCCGTGGACGCGACGCACGTCTACTTTTCCACCCAAACCTACTCTCCCTGGTCGACCAGCGTAAGCCTCAATAGGGCGTCGATCGGCGGCGGGCAACTTGTGCAGATCGGAAGTACTTCGCTTTCATCGTCGATCGCGGAGGATGGCAAGACGGTTTCTCTCGTCGGCGATTGGGTCTACTGGAACGTCGGTGGACGATGGCTCATGACGACCCCCAAGAGCGGTGGCACCACCTCGAAAAAGCTCGCCGCGGCAGTTAGCATCAATGTCGCATTCAACCATGCCGCCGATCACTCCTATTTGTGGTGGGAGTGGAATGCGCAGTATCCAGTGCTCGGTCGGATGGCTCCCAATGGCACCCAGAGCTGGCTCGATCTTGGAGGGGTAGAGGGAGCCCTGCTGCTGGAGGCCGATGCCCAGAAGATTTACTGGGCCAATGACACCGGCGTCTATTCGATGCCGACCACCGGCGCCACTCTGCCGCTCCGCCTCGCTGGTTCTTCAGGTGGGGTGAACTGCACTGCTCTCGATGACAAATCGTTCTACTGGAGCGAGGAGGCGAACGGTCATGACCGCATCCGCAAGATCGGGCGCAATGGCAGCACGCCAACGACAGTCGCTACGCTGCAGGAAGCGTGCGTCTCGATGGCGATCGATTCAAAGGCTATCTATGTGGGCAGCAGCGACTGGATTTGGAAAGTGGCCAAGTAGTGGTCAGGTCATCACGAACATCCCGGCGTCCATACAACGAAAACACCATGCCCCCCTGGTCGATGGCCGAGGATCACACCCGTTACGGTTTGGGTGCCGCCGCGCGCACTTCGGGTGCCACGCCTTCGGCGTAGGCGGCAAAATTCTCGACGAACATCGCCGCTAACTTGCGAGCCTGGGCATCATAGGCGGCGGGATCTTTCCAGGTACGGCGCGGCTGGAGCGCTTCGGGTGGCACGCCGGGCACGGCGCGGGGAATGCCGAGGCCAAAAATGGGATCGGCGTCGGTGGCCACATCATCGAGCTGACCGGAGAGCGCCGCGCGCACCATGGCGCGGGTGTAGGCGATCTTCATCCGCTCGCCGACGCCGTAGGGCCCGCCCGACCAGCCGGTGTTGATGAGCCACGCACGCGCGCCGGTCTCCTCGAGCCGTTGGCCGAGCAGCTTGGCGTAGACGCCCGGATGGAGCGGCATAAAGGGGGCGCCGAAGCAGGTCGAAAAAGTTGCCTTGGGCTCTTTGACGCCGATCTCGGTGCCGGCGACTTTGGCGGTGTAGCCGGACAAAAAGTGGTAGCGCGCCTGGGCTGCGGTGAGCCGCGCGATCGGCGGCAGGACGCCAAAAGCATCGGCGGTGAGGAAAATCACATTCTTCGGCGGGCCGGCGACGCCCGACTCGACGATATTGGGGATCGAGCTCAAGGGATAGGAGGCGCGAGTATTTTCGGTGAGGTGGTCATCGTTGAGGTCGATGCGGCGCGAGACCGAATCGATCGCTACGTTTTCCAAGATGGTGCCAAACATCCGCGTAGTGGCGAAGATCTCGGGCTCGGCTTGGGGAGAGAGCTTGATCACCTTGGCGTAGCAGCCACCCTCAACGTTGAAGATGCCGCGGCTCGACCAGCCATGCTCGTCGTCGCCGACCAGCTGCCGCTCGGGGTCGGCGGAAAGCGTGGTCTTACCGGTACCCGAGAGGCCGAAGAAGAGCGCCACGTCGCCCTCGGCGCCGACGTTGGCCGAGCAGTGCATCGGCATCACGCCGCGCTCCGGCAAAAGGAAGTTCATGACGGTGAAAAT
>JAHFDT010000146.1:0-4305 GCA_023248875.1 Myxococcales bacterium
GGGGAATTTTCGCGAGGATCTCTACTACCGACTCAACGTCGTGCCCATCCATCTGCCGCCGCTGCGGGATCGACGCAGCGATATCCCGCTGTTGGTCGATCATTTCGTGTTGAAGTTCAACGACCGACTCAAAAAGAGCATCAGCGGCGTCGAACCGGAAGCGATGGAGCGGCTGGTGCAGCACCAGTGGCCGGGCAATGTCCGCGAGCTCGAGAACGTGCTGGAAAGGACTCTGCTGTTTGCCAGCGGTCCTCAAATCGGCGCGGGGGATCTGCCGGCGGAGCTTCAGTTCGCAGTTTCCGCCGCGCCTACTCCAGCCCCGGGGGCGCCCACTTCGTTGAAAGAGATCGTGCGCCGGGAGACCGAGCGCGTCGAGCGCGAACTGATCGTGCGGGCCCTCGATCAGACCAGTGGCAATGTCACGCAAGCGGCACGGAAGCTGAAAATCTCGCGCAAGAGTCTGCAGACCAAGATGAAAGATCTCGGGCTGCGCGAAGAGAAGTAGGGCGGGAGCGAAAAGACCGTGTTACATACTAGGCGATGAGCTGGGAGGTCCTTCACGGGTTCGAGCATGAATCGCTGGAGGCCAAGTTCGACTGGTTCGCGGGTCTATCGATTCTCGAACGGCTGCACATTCTCGACGAGTACTATCGATTGGCGGTCGCGATGAACCCCAAGCTACGGGAGGGAAGCGATGCTCGACCGGTTGCGGCCGCTGTTCGCATCCTTGAACTCTCACAGCGTTGAGTATCTCGTGATCGGTGGCGTCGCGGCGATCGCCTATGGCGTGCCCCGCATGACGCTCGATCTCGACCTGGTCATCCGTCCGACTGCGGACAATGCCAAGCAGCTCCTGGATGCCTTCATCGAAGTCGGCTTCGGTACGGCAGCGCTCACCAGCACCGAAGAGCTGCTGGCCAATGAGATTACGATTTTCAAAGATCGGCTACGTATCGACGTACAGACCCGCTCGCCGGGTATCGATTTCGACGCCGCCTGGGCTCGGCGGAACACCATCGATCTTGAAGGCAGCCCGGTGGAGTTGGTTTCGCTCCCCGATCTTATTGCGAGCAAGCGGGCTGCTGCTCGGCCGCGCGATCTTGAAGACGTGCAACTTCTCGAGCGCCTGTTGGGCTAGCTAGGGCCCGATCGCGTAGACCTTGTGGTCGTCCGAGCCGATGTAGATCGTGCCATCGCTGCCGATCGCGGGCGACGAAAGAATTTGATCGCCGGTCGCAAAGCTCCATTTCAGAGCTCCGTTCGCGGCGATGGCATAAACGTTTTTGTCCTGTGAGCCGACGTAGAGGGTGCCATCGGCGCCCACGGCGGGTTGAGACGCAAAGAGGCCGCCTCCGGCTGTGAACATCCACTGGTGGGTACCATCGTCCGATTTGAGGGCATGGATCGTGTTGCCTACGCCGACCCACACCGTGCCCATTCCTATCGCGATGCTCGAGGAGGCTGGTCCGGCGGGATAGGACCACTCCATTGCTCCCGAGGAGGCGTGGACGGCGATCAGCCCGTTGAGCAGGGATCCAATGTAGATCTTGCCATCGTCGCCGAGGGTAGGTGCCGAGTCTTCGGTCCCACCGGGTTTCATCCAAGTGGTTGTACCATTGGGGAGGATGGTCTTGAGACGGGTTTCCGGCTGAGCGATGTCCACATAATAGATCGTGCCGTCCTCACCGATCGCCGCTGATGTGGGGCGACCGCTTGTCGGGATCACCCACTTCTGCGTTCCGTTGGGATGGATCGCGTAGAACTTCTTATTGTACGAGCCGATGTAGATCGTGCCATCGCTGCCGATCGCGGGAGAAGCATCCACGGCGTCACCAGCGATAAACTGCCATTTCTGTATTCCATCGGGCGCGATCGCAAAGAGAGTCCCGCTGTCCGAACCGATGTAGATCGTGCCATCCGCGCCGATCGCGGGGGTCGCATTGACACTCCCGCCGGTCATAAATTGCCACTTTTTCGTGCCATCAGGACGGAGGGCGTACAGGATCCCGTCGTTCGAACCGACGTAGATCGTGCCATCGGCGGCGATGCTGGCACCCCTGCGAACAGGGCCCAAGGTCTGGAATTCCCATTTTTTCGTGGCCGACTGAGCGCCGACGTAGGGGCTGCGGCTTTGATGATTTTGGCAGCGCCCGCGCATCGGCCAGGGGGAGTGGGGCTGCAGCCCCGCGCCGCAGCTCGTCCAGAGCGCCATGTCGGTCGGGGCCTGATCAGCGGGTGCAGTGAGCCCTAAATCGGGCCTATCGCCCAGCCAAACCCATTCGATGGAGCAGCCCAACGCCAACAGCGGTAGGGCGAGAGCGATCTGTAGTGGCATAAACACCTACCTACCTTACCATTTTTTTGGCGATCAAAGCGTCCCCAAGGCGCCATTACATAGACAGGAGGGACGCGATGGCGAGTCGAAGCGGGTCGGGCCACTCTGAAAGGGGCATGACGCTGGTCGAGGTAGGGGTCGTCGTGGGGATCGTCGGCCTCATGAGCGGTATGGCCACCGTGAAGCTCGGCGGCCCCAACGCCACCGCCCGCAATACCAAAGCCTTTGCGCGCTCGGTCTATTACGCCCTGAATGAAGCGCGGGCCCAGGCGATCGCTAATGGCAAACAGCTCGCCATCACGTGCGACGCCACCTGGTGTAAGATTGGACTCTGGAACGGTACGGACTCCACTTTTCGGATCAAGAGCGGCAGCCAGGTCCAGATCGCGGGCGCGAGGCAGACCCCGGTCCCCGGCCCCTCTACGCCGCTGTTTTCGATGGCTGGCTCACCCCAAACCTGGGTCTTCGATCCCGATGGCTCCGCCCGTTCGTTCGATGGTGCGACCTGGCAGCCCAAGCAGGGGTGGACGCTCTTTATCGAGGACACCAAGCACCAGAACCAGTACAAAATCTACACCTATGGGGCCACCGGCATGTCGCGCCTCGTCGAGGGCTGGTAGTGCGCCGCACCCAGCGCGGGTTTACGCTCGTCGAGGTGATGCTGTCGGTGGCGATTTCGGCGACCTGCCTCATGGGCCTCACCAATCTTCAGGTCTCCGCCAAGCGAGCGAATGGTCGCTCCCGCGAACTCAGCTTAGCCACCGCGCTGGCGCAGTCCAAGTTGGAGCAGGTTGCGCAGATGGATCTGCTGCTCCTCAAACGGGTCCGTTCTTATCCCGAGTGGGCAAGCTGGCGCACCGAGGTAACCGGTGGCCCCGATGAAACGGGTCAGCTAGTGGCTGGAAAAGCGCCCACGCCGATCACCGTGACTGTCGATGTCTCGGTGCCCGTGATCTATCTCGGGGGCGTCACTGCCATCACCGTCACCGTCTGTGCCTGCTGGAGCGAGGCTGGGGAGCAACTCGACCAGTGTGCGCCCACCAACGATCGCCGGGTTCACCGGCTGGAGTTCAGGAGCCAGAGGGTTTCGTGAAGCAGCGCGCCTTCACCATTGCCGAGCTGATGATCTCTTTGGCCCTCTTCAGCCTGATAGCGGTCGGTCTTTCGTGGCTGGTGCTATCGGCTAGCCGCGCACAGAACGGCTCGGCGCAGGTCAACGGAGCGCAAAATGCGGTGCGCGCGGCCATGGCGAGCCTACGGAGCGATATTCAGATGGCCAGCGCGGGGGTCAGCAGTGGCACCCTCTACGATTGGCGATCGACGATCGGAAATACCACCGTGTCCCCCATCGACGCGGAAAATCACTCGGACGGCCCCGATCGGATCACGCTTCTCACCGTCGAGGGCGGGATGCGGGGCATGGTGATCAATCCTTTTTTCGCGGCCAGTGCGAGCGGCTTTGACACCCTCCTCAATGTCGACAGTGTCGGCTTGCCGGCCGCCACGCTTGGCATTCCAGCCAACAGTGTCATTCTCATCTCGGATTTGGCCACCGGATATCTGCTGAAGCTCAATGCCGCGACCGTGTTGTATAACTCCAACCAGTGGCTGTGGTTCGGAATCGCGAACCCTGCCAATCCCTCCAGCTTGCCGAGCCAGATCCGAGAGGGCTCCTATGTTTTTAAGAGCCGCTGGGTCACCTACTCGATCGACACCAGCACCAACCCACCGATGCTGATGATCGACCCCGACGGGCCCGGCACCGCCACGCCAGAACCGATCGCCGAAGGAGTCGAAGATCTACAAATCGTGTTGGGCTTCGACCAGAACGGCAACGGCGTCATCGAGTCACCCATTGGGACCGCCGCCGACGACGATGAATGGGCCTTCAATGTGGCCGGGGAAGCGCAGCCCGCCCTGGCGAAGGTCCGTCAGGTTTCGGTATCGATCACCGCGCGCACACCGATGCC
>JAHFDT010000146.1:4315-9685 GCA_023248875.1 Myxococcales bacterium
GCGCCACGGCCCAGGTCCCGCGTTTTGGCGGCGACCGCGCCGCCGGGAATACAGCCGATCGCTACCTGCGGCGTACGGTGACCGAAGTGATCACCATTCGGAGCTTCAGCCTTTGAGGGGCTCGCAACAGGGGAGCGCGACGCTGCTGGTGGTGATGGTGCTGCTGCTGCTCGCGGCACTGCTCGGGGGCATGGCCGTGCGCGGCTCGTCGAGCGATCTGCGGCTGGCGGCCACCCAGCGCGAAATGGCCAACGGTCTCTATTGTGCGGAGTCGGGGCTCAATCTCGGTCGCGACTGCTTTTCGCGCAACGTCGAGCAGTGGAACAACATCTTCAGCTGCGCTGCGGTCACGTTGGCTGACTGCACCGCCTACCCGGTGCCGATTGTGACGATCTCCGGATCGGGCTACCCGATGAAGATCGATTTGGATGGGGATGGGAGCATCGATGTGGAGGTGACGCTGCAGAAGCCGGTCACCGTCGACCCCTTTGCCGACTACGATCTGAACACCCTCGATTTGACCGCTGTCCTCAAGGCGGAGTGCAAGAGCACGCCGTACAAGCTCTCGCAGATCATCACCTTCCAGGGCCGCGGCAGCGATTACGGCGGCCAATCGGGGAAAAACGCCGGCCACACCGGGAACCAAAACTAGGAGACGCCCAATGCGGAACCAGCGATGGCTATGGGTCGCGATGCTACTGGTAGCGAACGGGGTTGCGCGAGGTGCGGACTTTGCAGACGGGACTCTGATTATCCCGATGGATGTCTGCTGGCAGAATATCGCTCTCGCGGAGGCCGGCTACTCAAGCTCGCCCAGCGGGTGCACTGCGGCGCGTACCAACCGTGAGCAGGGCGGAAGCGGTAGATCCGGCATCACACGCGCCGCTGGGCTGGTATGGCGCCTGGTGCAAGCGGGGATCCCGGTCAAAGTCGTCAGACCAGATCCCACCAAGCGCTTCCAATCGGATTCGGACCTTAGTTTGCGGGGGGTCACTATGAAGAATCTCCTCCATCCCACCAATGGATCGATCAGCGAAGCTTCGATCAGCGGCAGTTCATTTGATTACCCTGGGATGCCGTTCATTATCGATGCCATCGACCGTCGGCGCGTTGAGGATGTTCTTAGGTTGGATTGGCGTTCGCAATCAGTCTTTTCCTGTTCAGCCTCCTATTCTTCTAGTGATCCGAATGTGATCATCCATGTGTTGAGAACGAATGTCACCGGTATGTCGGTGGCGCTTAATACCCTCACGGCCCTACCCAGGATTGCGGTGATGGACTTGCCGGACGAATCGGGATCCAACATCGGTTTGATGGCGGATGGTCATGGTCATGGATATGGCCCGTTTGAGCAGATGATGTGCGACGCGGGGTTCAAAGAGGTGGCCGGCAGCTGCGGTACCTACTTTGAGAGCGGCATGTCGGATCTCGGTAGCAGCGATAGCACCTATCCGGATACTACCGGCACAATATTTCACCGCATCAACCGGGTCTCCGACTTTCGCGATGGTGTGCTCACCCGCGGTGGCTACAAGCTTCTCTATGTGCCTCATTGGATTAGTTGGGCACCGGATACCGGATCGGCAATGACGACACAGAACCAGCGAGATGTTTATGGGGCGATTAGCTCGTTTCTCAATAGTGGGGGCGCGGTGGTCATGAGCGGCAAATCGATCGAGGGGATGGAGCAGGCCTGGAAGAACTCCAATTCAACGGGTCGTGATTCCAAAGGAGCTAACCCACGAAATGTTATGACCAATCAGGGCCTTTTGAAGAACCAAGGGGCCTCATCGTTTTATGGCAACGGCTACTGGTCCGGCAGTAACGTCAGCGGCCAGGCCTGGAAATTTGCCATGGCCTCGCCCTTGGCTCAAATCGGCGACGTTCTGCTCCGGAGAGGATCCAGCGGTGGGTTCTATGAGTTTTCCGCGACCACCGGCGGCTATGTAAACGGAGTAACTCGTCTTGTGACGATGAATACGAGCAACATGGACGTGCTGGCCTCTCGGCCCTATCCCAACAATGGGATGCTCATCTATTCGACCATCAATCGGTTCAATGATTCCATTGCGGGCGACCGGCTGATCATGAATAGCATCATGACGCTCAACAACATGGTAGCGCCGATCGAATTGGCGCGCTCCTCGCCGGTGGTCCAGGATAATTTAGTCTATCAGGGGAGCTACATCCAGACCGCGTCACCACAGTCGGCCTATCCGCCGGTCAAGGGCCATTTTCGCAAGTATGATCCCTCCGCTTTGAGCTCCGCGAACGTTACGGCGTTTAGCGCGGCTACTGCCGCTTGGGATGCCTCGCTGTCCGCGACGCGCACGATCTATACGAAAGACCCGTCGGGCACTGCACTGATCTCGTTCGACGCATCCACCGTGTCCAAGGTAAATCTCCTTCGGCCGGTCATGAACGTGGGGGATAATGCAGCGACCACCACTGCGATCAATGGGATCCGCGCCGGTGCGCTCGGTGGCATCGACCATTCGACACCCGCGTTCGTCGGTACGAGCAAGGTGGCACCGAATGGAACTACGCGTACGCCGATCGTGCTGGTGGGAGCACTCGATGGCATGTTGCACGCCTTCAAGGTTTCGGATGGGACCGCGCTATGGTCCTACATTCCCACCAGCCAAATCGGGCGGATTGGCAACTACAAGGCAGCGGTCAATGGCTCGCCGATGGTGACCGATGTTTACGATCACTTGCGGGGCTGGCGCACGCTGGCGGTGATCACGATGGGAACGATGCCGGAGGATGAACTCAGCTCGACCGCCGGGCATAGCTACACGGACACCACCAATGGCGCGCGCGGCACCGTCGAGATACTCGATATCACCGATACTGCGAGCCCGACGCTGGTCGCGGTGGGGAGCGATTCCACCAACGGTTATGTCATGGGTCAGGCCCTCGGTGCTTCGCACGGTCTGATTTTCAATCAGGGGCGGCGCCAAGATGTCATCTATGTCGCAACGAACAATCAAAACAGCGGAGCCGAGGTGCCCGGGTTCAATCTCTATGCCCTGAAGGCGGAGGACGGGTCGGTCCTTTGGCGCGGGAAGAGTTCCTACAACAACCGGCTGACCAACGTGGCCAAAGCGGGAGGCGGCTATTGGCCGGTGCCCAACGGGCTGCCGGCGGTGCCGGTGCTCATCAATAGTGCTGCCGACGGCTCCTACGACGATAAAGTTTACCTCGGCGATCTGGCCGGGGATGTGTGGGAGTTCGACGCTCGGAACGGAGATGCGCGCCAGCTTTGGCCCAATCCGCCGGCCGCCTCGGGAGCGACGGTGTCCCCCATCACCACCTCGCTGGCGCTGTTTCGCAATAGCTATTTCGAAGGTCTTTACGGGGGATACGATCTGCGGCTCGCTTTTACCCGGGGCGCCGCCGACTTTATGGCCGATAGCACCTTATCTTATCTTACCGTCCTCGCGCTGGCGCCGCCCACTGGAACAGTGAGCGTGCTGTACAATGTTCAGGCGGTGGGAGCCAACGAGCGTTACCTCGGGAGCGTCAACATCTATAAGGGCGACGCCTATTTCATGGTTTCGCAAGGCACCCTCGCCGGCGCCATCGAGGCCAGCCGCAACGACAGCGGCGTGATCCGTCGGGTCAACCTCAGCTCCTTTGCCACGGTGGATCAAACGGTGAAAAAGGGGGGAACGGAGGTCACGGTCAACGCCGATAACTCCATCATCGGCACCTCGGCGGCTGGCATCACCCAGATTTCCGGCACTGCCAACAATACTGATGCGAACCCGGTGAACAGTAACTTCACGAAGCTCAACTGGCGGCCGACCAAGCCTGTGGCAGTTCGTGCCTGGCTCGATATCCGGTGATGATGATTAGCTGATTCGATCGCATTTCGGGTGATCAAACCCCCTCTGTAGGGACATTACGCAGATAGGGGGGAGTCCATGGTGCTTCGGAAGCGGTCGGACCACGCGGCGAGGGGTATGACGCTGACCGAGGTCGTGGTCGCGACGGGTCTGGTAGGCCTCTTGAGCGGTGCGGCTGCGGTCCAGCTCGGGGGGCCCAATGCCACTGCTCGCAGCACCAAAGCCTTTGCCCGGTCGCTCTTTCATGGGCTGAATCAGGCGCGCGCGGATGCGATCACCTACGGCGGAGCGCAAGTGTGGTGTGTAACGACGGGCTGCTCAGTCAAAAGCTACACTCCAATGTTTGCTCAGGTCGGCTCCTGGAAGATCAAGAGCGGTAGCCATGCCCAGATCGCTGGCATTACTCCATCGACCGTCATCGGATCGTCCACTCCAGCGCGCGCGGTTCTGCCTCCGGCTTCCGGACCCACCTCGAGTGGTGTACCGCTGGGTTTTGCCTCTGATGGATCGGCCGGGTTTCCCGCCGGCTCAGGCTACACGATCTACCTCGAGGACACGAACCAGCAGAACCGATACAAGATCTACACCTACGGGGCCACCGGCATGTCGCGGCTGGTGGAGGGCTGGTAATGGTCCGTGCGCAAGCCGGCTTCACGCTCCTCGAGGTGATGCTCTCGGTGGCGATTTCGGCGACCTGTCTCTTGGGTCTCACCAACCTCCAGATCTCGGCACAGCGGGCCAATGTTCGCTCCCGCGATCTATCGCTGGCCAGCGCCATGGCGCAGTCGAAGTTGGAGGAGATCGCGCGGATGGATATGCTGCTGCTTCAGCGGGTCCGCAGCGACCCCACCTGGGCGAGCTGGCGCACCGAGGTGATCGGCGGACCGGATGCAGACGGTCGGATTCCTGCTGGCATGGCGCCGACGCCGATCACTTTGACGGTCGACCTCTCGATGCCCGCGGTTTCGTTGGGCGGTGTCACTATGGTGACCGTCAACGTGTTCGCCTGCTGGAGCGAAGGCGGCGCGCGACTGAGCAGCTGCGCGCCCAGCACCGATCCCAACTTTCATCGGCTCCAGTTTGCGATTCAGAAAGCCTCATGAAGAGCCGTGGCTTTACCATCGCCGAGCTGATGATCTCTTTGGCTATCTTCAGCCTGGTGGCGACTGGCACCTCCTGGCTGGTGCTCTCGGCGAGTCGCGCGCAGACTGGTTCGGCACAGATCAACGGCGCCCAAAACGCGGTGCGTGCCGCCATGACCAGACTGCGGCGCGATATCCAGGCGGTCAGTGCGGGGGTCAGCAGTGGCATGCTGTTGGACTGGCGGACCACGGTCGGCACCACCACGGTGCTCCCCATTGCAGTGAACAATCGCTCGGATGGCCCCGATGAAATCACCCTGCTCGCGGTCGAGGATGGGCTCCGGGGTATGGTCAGCGCACCCTTTTTTGCGAGCACCGATAGTCTGTTCTACATCAAAGATTCTCAGGGGATAAGTGCTGGAGTCAGCGATGTCATC
>JAHFDT010000147.1 GCA_023248875.1 Myxococcales bacterium
CGCGCCACCTCCGCCAGCACCTGATGGCGCTCTGACAGGGGGAAGATCGGATTCGACAGCACATGGCCGAGTTCGCGTGATTCCTCCACCAGCTCTCTAATTCGCTCGAGCTCCTTGGCGAAATCGTCATAGCTCTTTTGGGCGACGCCGATCTGGAGCAGCGCCTTGGCATAGCGACGTGCGATGGAGCCTACGATCATGGCTTAGGCCCTCGCCGCCGATGCCGTCGGCGGCCCTTCGAGTTCGGCGAGGTACCGGCTCGAGAGCCGCTTCTGATCCTCCGCACTGAATTGATCGACCAATGTGGCTCGCGCCGCGGTGACGGCCGCCTCGACCAGCTCGCGCTTGAGCAGCGCCCGAGCGCGGGCGACTTCGGCCTGGATCTGCGCTTCCGCTTCAGCGCGCAGCCGCCTCGCTTCCTCCTCGGCGTGGGCGATGATCCGCTGTTTTTCCACCTCTGCCTCGCGACGCACCTGCGCAATGAGGTCGGCCAGCTCTTCGTCCATTCGGGCAATCTTCTGGTCGTACTCCTGGAGACGCGTTTCGGCCTGTCGGCGCAGCACGGCGGCCTCATCGAGATCGCGCTTGATGGTGGTGTGGCGGGTCTGCAGGAACTCGGTGATCGGCTTGGCCGCCAGCCGATAGAGAATGGCGGCAAAAATGGCAAAATTGATCAGCGCGAACCCGAATGGCGGCGGCATGTGCCGATGCTCGCGCGCCTGATCTGTCCCAGCCTTGTAGTCCCAGCTCCACCAATTGATGTGGTGTTCCCAGTAGGCCTCGCAGGCCTCTTCGCTCGCGGCGGCGGTGCAAACCTCGGCCTCTTCGTGGGCCCCCTCTTCGGCGCCCGCCACGCCTCCGGCGAGGAGCAGGACCATTGTGAAAAGGTGCATTAGGCCTTCCCCTTGCCCAAAAGAAGGTCCGCCAGCTGCTTAGCCACCGATGGGGCCTGCGCCAGCAGCGCCGTTCGGGCCTTCTGCTCCGCCTTTTGTGCGCGGGCGCGGGCTTCCGTGATCTCCTCTTGCGCCGCCGCCCGTGCACTGGCGAGCGTTTTCTGCTCGTGGGCCACCCCTTCCGTACGCAGCCGGAGGCGCTCCTCGGCACCACGGCGCCTAGCCTCAGTGAGGCGCTGCTCGTAGTCGGCGAGGATGGCGTCCGCACGCTCCTCCATCTCCTCCGCCTGCTGCCGTGCGCCTGTGGTGGCACTGGCGCGGGCCGTACGCAGCTCTAAATAGGGACGGAACAGCAGCTGGTAGAGCACCGCCATCATCACTAAAAAGATTGCCACCTGCACGAAGACCGTCCCATCGAGGTCGATCAGAGGTACTTCAGCGGCAGCCAGCAGAGCGATCATTTATAGAGGATCCCCGTCGAGAAAGGCGCGCAGGAGGTACCATGCGCGTTTTCGGGTGTCAAGGGTTCGGAGTCGGCGCTTCCAGGGATTCGATTTCGCACCCGTAGGAGTTGACCGGTGTCCCATGGCGGCTGTCGGGGCAG
Organism: Myxococcales bacterium; assembly: GCA_023248875.1. GTDB lineage: Bacteria > Myxococcota_A > Polyangia > Palsa-1104 > SHYY01 > JAHFDT01. The sequence goes on from JAHFDT010000147.1 coordinate 1,498, forward strand.
CGGTCGGCCGAGTCGCGGACGCCATCGCCATCGCCATCGCCATCCGGGTGCACCGGAAGAAAACCGAGCGAGCCGGTGATGCCGAAAAGGATCTGCTTGAAACTGATATCGTCGCCGCCGAGGAGCAGCTGTTGCCAACGCACGAACAGGCCCAATTGCAAAGGGAAGATCAGCGGCAGCCGGGTGCCGAGGCCGACATCGTAGGCGAGGCGCGTACCGCTCAAAAGCGACGCGCCGATGTGGAGGTCGACCCAGAGATCGGAAAAGAGCTCGACCGCGCTGAGCGGTGGCGCGTGGCGATCTTGCGGCCGGGGCAGCACAAACCCACCGCGCCGATTGAACCAGGGGCGAACCCGCGCTCCGAGGAGCAGCCCCTGCTGCACCGCGACGGAGCTGCTCACCGGATGGATCAGGAATTCCAGGCTGTAGGCCGCCTCGAGCCCGACCCGATCGTGCAGCTGCAACTCCACGGCTGGCCGGACATGGGCCCCGCCGGTGGCAAAGCCCAGGTCATTGACCGCCACCGTCGGCTGCTCGAGCGTCAGCGTCGGACCGAGCTCCAGGTGGACGTTCCAGCGCGCCTCTTCCGCCGCCGCGACTCGGGTCAGGGCGACGAAAAGCAGTAGCCCTCGCATCACTTGACGGGAGTGGGTGGTTTCGGCGTCGACTTGGCGAGGTTTTCCATCTTGCAGCTGCCTTCGAAGATCACGCCTTTGTCGATGAACAGCGACGGGGTCTCGATGTTGCCTCGGACCCGCGCGGGCGCGTGCAGCTCGACCAGCTGGGTCGCCTTGATGTTGCCGTCGATATTGCCTTCGACGATCAGCGTGCCGACTTCGATCTTGGCCTTGACCTGCGCGCCCTCCCCGACGACCAGAACGTCGTTGGAAAAGACCTCGCCAGAGAGGGCACCATCGATGCGAACGCTCCCTTCGAAGGTCAGCTTGCCGTCAAAAGCACTGCCCCGACCGAGCAGCGTGTTGATTTCACCCTTGGGATTGTGCGGCTGAGGAGCCGCCTGCAATAGTGGCATGGCAGGCACGATAGCGAGTGGTGTAACGATCGTCAACTACGCCGACGTGCCCAGAGTAAGACGAGCGCAGCCAGCGCCAAGAGACCGCCGGCCGAGCGGCTGCGCCCCAGGCCGCAGGCGGAAAACGTCGTGCGAGGAACCCACGAGGCCGCCTCGACCACAGCCGGGCCATAGCGGACCACGGTGCCGTTGAGCTGGAGCGCCTCGACGAAATAGGACGCCCCAAGGAGGGGGGCGCGGTCACGGGCTTCGTAGCTCATCTCTTTGCCGGAAAGCGCGGGGCCTCGCAGCGGCGCGGGGTTGAGCTTGGTCCGTTCGCCGTTCCCCTCGCGCACCACGTCGAAGCCGACGGTTCCCGGATCGTAGGCGGCCTTCCACCGGACGAGGAGGCCTTCATAATCCACGAGGGCTCGCAGATCATAGACGGTCGGGGCAGTCGCGCAGCCGGAGGTGCAGTGGTAGTCCCAGGTTTCGGTGCTACCGCTCCCCCCCCCGAACAGCCAGAATTTGTTGCCCACGGTATCGAAGACCAAGCCGTGGTTCATGCGCCCGGGATCGAGCGCAGTGAGCGGATCTTTCGAAGACCAGTTGGTGCCGTTCCATTGCCAGGTTTCGCCGCTGCCGCTGCCCGAGCCACCGGCAAGCAGCGTCAGATGGTTGTTGGTGTCATAGGCCATCGCGGCACCATTGCGACCGCCCGGGGAGGTCGCCGGGCTCAGCGAGGTCCAGCTGGTGCCATCCCATTCCCAGGTGTCGTTCAAGTTGAAGCTGCTCTGGCCGCCGAACAGCACGGTGCGGTTGCGGCTGGAATCGTAGGCCAGCATATGGCCCCATCGCGAAGCGGGCTTGGTCGAGACGGTTTGCGACGACCAGTCGGTACCATTCCAGAGCCAGGTGTCGTTGAGGTTGCTCGATCCTCCGGCGCCGCCGAACATCACGATCTGTTTCCTCGACGAGTCGTAGACCAGCATCCCATAGTTACGCGAGGCCGGTAAGTTGGTCGGACTCTTCGAACTCCAGTCGGTGCCGTTCCACTCCCAGGTATCGCCAAGCCAGGTATTGTTATAGCCGCCGAATAGCACGGCCACCTGGCGGCTGGTGTCGTAGGCCATTGCAACATCGGAGCGGGAGCTCGGCGAGTTGGTCGGACTGCGCGAAGTCCAGTTGGTGCCGTTCCACTCCCAGGTTTCGCTGAGGCGCGATCCATTGCTCATGCCGCCAAACAGCACGGTCTTTTGCGCCGAAATCTGGTAGGCCATGCCAAAGGATTGGCGACCGCTGGTCGGGTAGGAGCTGGGGCTGTAGAGCTGCCAAGTGGCCGGATCGGTCCCCACCACGCGGGTGTAGGTCCAGGTTTCGGTGGAACCGCTCGTGCCACCGGACAATAGAACCCTCTGGCCGGAGGGATCGTAAACCATGCCATGGTTGCTGCGCCCCGGGCTGAGTGGGGTGGTGGGGCTGCGTGAGCTCCAGTTGGTGCCATTCCACTCCCAGGTTTGATTGTTGTCTGTGCCGCCGCCGGCCATCACCGTCACCCGGCGGTTGGAATCATAGGTCATGGCCATGCTATTATGGCTCGATGGGGAGCTCGAGGGACTCATCGAAGTCCAACTGGTCCCGTCCCATTCCCAGGTATCGCTGAGGTTGCCATTATTGCCGCTGCCGCCCCACAGGACCGTGCGGCTGCGGTTGATATCGTAGGCCAGCCCGTGGCCCCAGCGCGACGCCGGCTTGGTGGCTGGGTTTTGCGAGCTCCAGCTGGAGCCATCCCAGAGCCAGGTGTCATTGTAATAAGAGTTTCCGGTGCCACCGAACAGCACGATCACATTGTGCGACGTGTCGTACACCATCCCCGCGTAGTTGCGTTCACCCGGCGATGCGCTCAGGGTTTTCGAAGTCCAATCGGTGCCATTCCACTCCCAGGTGTCGGCAAAAAATGTCGTCCCCGTATTGCCGCCAAACAGCACCACCTGATCGCGGCTCGCGTTGTAGGCCATTCCCATAGAACTACGAGTGCTCGGCTTGCTCGTCGGGTTCATGGAGGTCCAGTTGGTGCCGTTCCATTCCCAGGTGTCGTTCACAGTGGAGCCGTTGACCGTACCACCGAAGACCACCGCCTTGGTCGAAGCCGTGCGGAAGGCCATGCCATGGCTCATGCGGCTGCCTGGGTTGGAAGTGGGGCTCAGCTTGGTCCAGGTGACGGTATCGGCGCGCGCCGGGCACACGAACGCAAAGAGCGCTAAAAGCGCTGCTTTAGTCGCGCGAAAGGAGAGTCTGTCAGCCACAGCTTGGGTAGTTCAGCTCTCAATTATAGCTTTTTACGGCTGATTTAAGAACTACTGAATCGAGCCCTCCCAGACGTGGCGCACATAAGTGGAGTTCGAGCTGATGCCGCCGATGAGATAGATCTTGTCGCTGACCTGTTCGGCCACGAAAAGGTAGAGCGGCTCGGGGAGCTGGGGACCGCTGCACCAGAGCTCGGACTCGAAGTCGAAGAGGTAGCTTTGAGCCTGCGGGGTGCCATTGGAGCCGCCGAGGATCCAGGCGACCGACCCGCGCAGAATGGCTTTTCCGGCGTAGCGGGTCCCCGGCATGGAAGCGAGCTTCTTCCAGGTGTCTTTGGCCGGCTCATAGACCAGCGCCTGGTCCTGCAGTACACCGTTTTTGTCCTGGCCGCCGAACACATAGAACTTGCTCTTGTAGACGACCGCCGCCATGCCGCCGCTTTCGAGGTTCAGCGATTTCAAATCGCCCCAGCCGTTGCTGCCCGGGCTGTAGCGGTTGACTTTGTCGCCATTGCCGGCGAAGGCGCCCGCAAGATAGACGAGACCATCGATGACGCCGATGGCCGGCAGACGACGCGCCCATGGGTTCGGCGCGAGTGTCGACCAGCTGTCCTGGTTGGCGTTCCACAGCAGCGTGTCGTTTTTGTTGAACGAGCCATCGCTAAAGCCGTAGAGCGAATTGTCGACGACGACTGCGGCGCCCTCGTGGATCGACATCCCTCCGGGCGTGTCGTTCTTGAACGTCCAGCTGTTTTGGCTGGGATCGAACACACGATGCTTCAAGTAGTATTGGCCGCCGAAGACATGGATCTGCCCGGCGAGCACCGCGGAGACGGTACGGGTTTCGTTGCCTTCGTTATTGAAGGGCGGAAGATCTTTGCGCGCGCTCCAGCTGACCTGGGGCACCGCGCCGCCGTTGCAGGGCCCGGCCGGTTTGCATTGGCCGGCGATACAGACGTTGCCTTTGCCGCACGGGATGGAGCCGCCCCATTCGACGCAGCCATCGTTGTTGTAGTCGGCGCAGGTCTGGGTGGTGGTGCTATTTTGGCACATGGTGGTGCCGTTGACGCACTGGTTGCTGCAGACAGCGAAGTCGGGTGGGACCGCGAAGTCGGGTGGGACCGCGAGGTCGGCGACGACCGCCGAATCGGGCGCCGCAGCACTGTCGATCGCCTTACCGAGGTCGGAGAGGGATCCGAAATCGGGGATCGTGCCACACTGACACGCCTCGAGCCCAGCGCCATCGCTGCGGCAGACCTGCACACCCAATTTTCCATCCAGGCAGGCACAGGCACGCTGAGCCCCCGGGGTGCAAAAGGTGGGGGAGGAGGCGCTGCTACATCCGAAGAACAGGAACGCGCAGAGCCAACGCATGGTCTATTTCCCCGCCAGAAAACGTTTGACCTCTTCCACCACCCGCTTGGGCGAAATCGGTTTCGACAGGTAGCCATCGCAACCGGCGTGGCGGGCCCGCTCTTCATCACCGCGCATGGCGTGAGCGGTCAGCGCGATGATCGGCACGGCGCGGGTGGTCGGATCCGCCTTGAGCCGCCGTGTGCACTCCCACCCATCGACCACCGGAATCGAGAGATCCATCAGGATGAGATCGGGCAGCGTGCGTTTGATCGTGGCCAGCGCTTCACCGCCATCGGACGCTTCGAGTACACGGAAGCCGGCGTGGGTCAGCACGCCGTGAAAGATCTTTCGATTGTGCAGGTTGTCCTCGACGAGGAGTATGGTCGGCTGGCTGGTCATGCCGTGGCTCGCCGCACTGTCTTACCATTTTTTTCGAAGGGTGGCTGCTGGGGAAGATGGAGCGTGAAGATGGAGCCGACGTGGGGCTGGGACTCGACGGTGAGGCTTCCGCCGAGTAGTTCCGCAACGCGCCGTGCGATCGCCAACCCCAACCCGGTGCCCCCTGCGGTTCGGGTGGAAGATCCGTCGACCTGACGAAACTCCTCAAAGATGATCGCCATGTCCTCTGTCTTGATGCCGATACCGCTGTCCCGGACAGCGAGCGTACACCCTCCCTGGGGTTGCGGTCGAATCGTCAGGTCCACTCGGCCGTGCGGCGTGAACTTGATCGCATTCGAGACCAGGTTGGTCAGGATCTGTTTGACCTTGGCCCCATCCGTGCGGATGCGTGAGGGCGCGGCGGCCACCAGTTCCACGCGATAGGGGCGGTCCTTGGTCAGCGGCGTGGTCTCGGCGACCACGGCACGCGCTAGACTCGTGAGGTCGACCTCCTCGAGAAAGAGCTCCATCTTGCCCGCTTCGATCTTGGAAAGGTCCAAGATCTGGTTGATGAGCTGGATTAGGTTGTGGCCCGATTCGTCGATCCCGCCGAGCGCTGAACGCTGCTCGGCGGTGACCGAGCCGTAGGTCTCCTCGGCGATGAGTTCGGTGTAGCCGATGATGGCGTTGAGCGGGGTGCGCAGCTCGTGGGAAACGTTGGCGAGAAATTCGGACTTAAGTCGGTTCATCTCCTGCAGCTGGTCGCGCTGCTGGGCGAGTGCGATGTTGCGCTGGTGCAGCTCGGCGGTACGGCGCTCGACTTGGCTTTCGAGGTCGCGGTTGAGCGTCTCGAGCGCCAACATCCCCTCGCGCAGCCGTGCGGCCATGCGGTTGAAGGCCTCCGCGAGCTGGCCGAGTTCGTCCTGACTTTCGACCGCGACTTGCACCTCGAGCTGCCCCGCGCGCAGCGCCTCGGCCCCACGGGTCAAAGCGGCCAGCGGCTGTGCGACCCGCCGGCTGATGAGAAACGCCGCGAGCAGTCCCAGTGCGAGCAGCCCGCTGGCGAGGAGACTGCCCCAGACCACGACTTCGTGCAGCTGATCGCGCGCCGGTTTCAGCGAAAGCCCAACCCGAGCCACACCGACGGCTTCGCGCTTGAGGCCGGTCGTGTTGCCGCTGCCGCGCAGCGCCTCATCGACATCGCGAACCTGCGTGACGATCGGTCGGTAGAGATCGTCGTACTGCTCACCGCTCGAATCGGTCATTAGGCGGCTGGCCAATTCTGTTTCTGGTTGAGCGATGAGCGGCTCGATCTGATCGGCGCCAGGGCTGGGCGGCGAAAGGGTGGGGGCCGAATAACGCAGGAGTTCGACGCCGTGTCGGTCGTAAACGGCGGCGAGGAGCACGTCGTCTTGCCGGAAAGTGCTGTCGACGGCGTTGTTGCAAAGCGCAGGATCGCCGGCGTAGGCGCCGAGCTCCGCCTGGGTGGCCAAACTGAAGAGCAGCGCTTTGGCACGGCGGGTGCGCTCCTTCTGCAAAAACCCGAGCTGGCGATAGTAGTAGACGGCCGCTGAAACGAATGAGGTGCAGAGGCTCAGCGCCGCGATGTAGAGAAAGACGCGGGTCGCAAAGCGGTGGCGAAACCGGTCGAACACTATTCGAACCTCGCGCTTTGCGCGCTGAGCGCCGCAACATCGACGCCGAGGCGGCGCGCGACATCCTGATTGACGATGAGGTCGAAGGCGCTTTCGCGCTGCGAATGGGCGATCGCCGCCAGGCGCTCCCCGGCGAGTAGACGGTTGGCGAGATCTGCGGCTTGGCGCCCTACTGCGCGGGGATCTGCATCGATGGCCAAAAGGGCGCCCGATTTGACCTGCTGGCGCGTGACCGCAACGAGAGGGATCATCTGTTCGATCTCAAGCTGCAGGGCATACTGAAACAGCTGCGGCGTGAACACGGAGGGGTCGGGCGCGAGCCAAATCGCCTCGATGGCGCCGGGCACACCGGCGATCCGGTGTAGCTCGCTGAGCGCTTGCGGCCCGCTCGCGGCCCGTGCTTCGACCACGGTGAGTCCGATGAGGACGGCGGCGCGCTGAAGTTCGCTCATCAGCGCGTCGGTCATCGGTCCATGGACCACGGCGATCCGGCGCAGGCTCGGGCGGGCGGCTTTCAGCGCTCGCAGCACCAGTTCGGGAGGCGGCAGCGCCTCGGCCGCGAGGACACCTGACCGTGGCGCCATCGCCAGAGCCGAAATCACATAGCGCGCGCCCACCGCTGCATCGAGTGCCCGCTCTCCCACCGCCACGACGATCGCTCCCGGCCACGGCCCGAGTTTCGGAGCCAACTCATCGCGGTCGAGATTGATCACCCGTGCGCGCACTCGGCAATGGTCGACAAACTCTTCCGCGACCTGCGCGTGGGCCGTGAGATCGCCACGCTTGACCACTACGATCTCCTGGGGCGGTTCGGCTGCGAGTGCACTGACTGTGACCGCCCACAGTACCGCAGCGCTCGCAGCACCGCTCATTTGGGCGTGATCACCCGGCGGTGCATTTCGAAGAGCGTCGCGCGACGTACCCAAGGATGCACCACAACAGCCAGGTAATCACACTCGGCTGCGGTTTCGAGATCGTCGAGCTTCACCCTGCAGGTGAGGTCGGGATCGCTGACCCCGGCCTCGGCGACCCAACCCCGCAGGCTGGTCTCGAGCTCTCGCTGCGCAGGAGCGAACTCTGCGGGGTTGCCAGAAAAACGTCGAGCCTTGATGGCTGCATCACCGAGCAGATGATCCACTTGCCAAGCGGTGTAATAGACGGGGAAGATTTTCCACATCCAGTACCCACCGGCTGCGAGCGCCAGGAGAAAAGACACGGTGACAACATTGAATCGTCTCGGCCCGCTAGAACTCATCCGATAACCTGCTGCGCGGCCCAATCGCTGCGTCGCGGCTGTGCTCCGGTGCTCACGTACCCTCGTACGCTCCGCTCCGGTGCTCGCCGCG
>JAHFDT010000148.1:0-4060 GCA_023248875.1 Myxococcales bacterium
TCGATGTGGCCACCGCGGATCATGGCGAAGGAGTCGGCCGAAGAGAAAAAGCAGCAACCGGGGATCTCGGTCACGGTCTGTTTGCCGGCGTTGATGAGGTCCGGATCCTCCTCGCCTGCACGCGGGAAGGGGCCCAGGCCGAGCATGCCATTTTCCGACTGCAGCACCACATCCATGCCAGCCGGGATGTAGTTGGCCACCAGAGTCGGCATGCCGATCCCCAAATTGACGTAGTAGCCATCGCGCAATTCCCGGGCGACGCGCGCGGCCATCTGCTCTCGTGTAAGCGGCACTATTTTCCTTCCTTCATGTAGGCGTCCGCCTCCGCTTCCACCGCCGCGCCCGCCTGGTCGGCGAGCTGGTCGAGCAGCTCCCGGGCCTCGCCGACGCGCTCCTCAGCCACTCGAACATCGAGCTGCGCACGATGCTGGTTGCGCAGGATCTCCAGCTGTACAAATGGCTTTATCGGCACCAGCTCCGCCTCGATCTCCGCATCATCCAGGGCCTCGCGAACAACCTCGGCGTTCATTTCATCAATGGTCGCGATCGTCACCAAACTCATGGGCGCACGGTCCGCTGTTCGATCGGCTTCTTATAGTCGCGCCCTTGGAAAATCCGCTGCACGTAGATCCCCGGGGTGTGGATCTGATCCGGATCCAGCTCGCCCGGTCTCACCAGCTCCTCCACTTCTGCGACGGTGATCTTGCCCGCCGTGGCCATCATCGGATTGAAGTTGCGCGCCGTCTTGCGATAAACGAGGTTGCCCCAGTGGTCGCCCTTCCAAGCTTTGACAAGGGCAAAATCGCCACGGATCGCGCGCTCGAGGACATAGTGGCGTCCGTCGATTTCGCGCGTCTCCTTGCCGTCGGCCGCCGGCGTGCCGTAGCCGGTCGGAGTGAAAAAGGCGGGAATGCCCGCGCCGCCGGCGCGCAGCCGCTCCGCCAGCGTTCCCTGCGGACACAGCTCCACCTCCAACTTTCCATCGAGAAATAGCCGCTCGAAGATCTTGTTCTCACCGACATAGGACGAGATCATCTTGCGCACGTATCCGGCGGCCAAGAGTACGCCGAGCCCCAGATCGGTGGTGCCGCAGTTGTTCGACACGAGGGTCAGCCCCTTCGTGCCCTTTTTCAAAATCGCGGCAATACAGTTTTCTGGATTGCCGCACAGCCCAAAGCCGCCCGAAAGAATCGTCATACCATCGATGAGCCCCTCGAGCGCAGTCGCAGCATCTGGATAAGTTTTGTCCACGGTCGATCCTTATCTCAGCCGGGCCATCGCATCAAGTCCGGGTCCTGGTATGCTGTTGCCTATGCTCACCGTCATCGTCCACGGAGGCGCTGGAAGCGTTGACGGCGAGCGACTGCCACGCTGTCGCAGCGGATGCGAACAGGCGGCCGCGGCGGGCTGGGGGGTGCTGGAGCGCGGGGGGAGTGCGCTCGAAGCCGTGGAGACGGCGGTGCGAGTGCTCGAGGATAACCCCGAGTTCAACGCCGGCTACGGCGCCGTGCTCAACCGCGCGGGCGAAATCGAGGTGGACGCCGCGATTGCCGATGGCGAACTGAGGATCGGCGCGGTCGCGGCTCTGCCCTGGGTTCGCCACCCGATCTCCGTCGCGCGCCGCCTGCTCGAGCGCGGAGAACATGTGCTCCTGGCCGGCGCGGGTGCGCTCGCGTTTGCGCGCGAATGTGGTATCGAGCCAGACCCCCCCGAGCAGTTGACCACGGAACGGGCACGCACCCGCTGGGAAAAGGAGCGTGCCGGTGCATTGCCTCCTTCGGGAACCGGTGACACCGTCGGAGCCTGCGCACTCGATTGCAAGGGACGATTGGCGGTGGCGACCTCCACTGGCGGCCTTTCAGGAAAACAGCCCGGCCGCGTCGGCGATTCACCGCTCTTTGGCGCGGGAAGCTATGCGGAAAAGAACTTCGGAGCTGCCTCCGCGACCGGTCACGGCGAATCGATCATCCGCGTGCTGATGACCCGCAGCGCGATCGACCGGCTGCGTGCCGGGAGCGCCGCGATGACGGCGGCGGCCGCTACGGTGGCCGAACTGGGCGAGCGCGTCGCGGGGGAGGGGGGAATCATTCTGATCGATCGCCATGGCGCAATCGGCCATGCTCGCAACACCGCGAGCATGCCGTGGGCTGCAATTTCCGCCGGCCTACCGTCGAGCGGCACATGATCATCCGATCGGCACGTCGCGAAGAGGCCGACCCGATCGCCGCCACAGTGATCGACCAGCCACTGTTGCAGCGCTACGGCACGTCACGCGACGATCTGGCACAACAGCTCGCGCAGGCGATCGACCAGGTGTTGGTTGCGGAAGCGGCGAACAAGATCGTCGGGGTAGCCTGGTTTCTCTCTTCCGGGACGCTGGGTCTCGGCGGTTATCTCAAGTTGATCTCGGTGGCACCCGGCTGCGAAGGCCGGGGCATCGGATCGGCGCTACTCGATGAGGTGGAGCGAAGAGTTCGGGAAAAGAGTCGACATCTTTTTTTGCTGGTATCCCATTTCAACGATGCGGCGCAGCGCTTCTACGAACGGCGCGGCTACCAACGCATCGGAGCGCTCCCATCGCTGGTAAAGCCCGAGATCGACGAAATCCTCTACTGGAAAAACCTGCCGGTCTAACGTTCCAGTTCCGCCGTAAAACTTGGCAGTAAATTCGACGCCACGCCCCACCTGCGTTTCTTCCACTGGTTGCGAAAAGCCATCCAGGTGCCGAGCGCATCGGTGAGCGCCCGCCGCTCGACGGGGTGGCTGGCCGAAAGCTCGTGATCCTCGCGCGGATCGGCCACCACGTCGAAAAGGCGCGTATCCCCCGAACCACCGACCCACAGCTTGTAGCGCCCCAACCGCAGGGTGTGCGCCAGCTCATACTGCGAGGCGATCGCCGGGCGTGGATAGCCCGCGACCAGGCCTTGCGCGAGCGGAATCAGCGACTCGCCCTGCACTGCCTCCGGAGTGGCCACGCCGAGCGCCTCCGTAAGGGTCGGGAGCAGATCCATCACATCGATCCCCTCGTCGACCACCCGCGCGGGAAACAGCGGTGGATAGCGGATGAGAAAGGGCACGTGCACCAGCTCCTCGCGCAGCGACTGGCCGTGCCCAATCTTGCCATGGTCCCAAAACTCTTCGCCATGGTCCGAGGTCACGATCAGCATCGTCTCGTCGAACAGCTTGCGCCGCCGCAGCTCCGCGACCAGCTTGCCGAGCACCGCATCGTTGTAGGAGACGTCGGAATCATAGATCGCGCGAATGCGCTCCTTATCCCGCTCGGAAACGTGGAGCTTGCCGAGCACGATCTTTTCCTCATCGGGATCGGAGCAGCCTTTGACGAAGAGGCCGCTGTAGGGCCCGTTCGGGCGGTCGTACTGCGATAGCCACGGCTCATGCGCCCGCCAGGAAACGTGGGCATCGATGGTTCCAAGATACAGGAAAAAAGGTTTCGACCTCGCTTGCAGTCCGTCGATCACTTTGAGTCCATCCGAGAGAATCGCATCGGCCGAGAGTCCATGCGCCGGTTTGTCATGGATGTTGTTGCGCAGAGAGTCCCAGCCATCGCCAAACCCCCAGAAGGCGTCGATGAAGCCATTGGCCATCACCCCAGCGGTGTAGCGACCGGACGGGCGCACCGCCTCGGCGAGCGTGACAAACTCCGACGGAAGCTTGGCCTTCTCGGGGATCATCTTGTGAACTCCCGGGTAGACGGAGGTCCACAGCGAGGCGTGTGAAACGCGCGATTCGTTGCCCTGGGTGTAGGCGACCTTGAACAACGTCGAGGTCTTGGCCAGCTCATCGAACACCGGTGTCTCGACACGGCTCTTGGGGTTGTAGAGCGGGTACCGGTCGGCGCGGGTATCGTCGGTGAGCCACACCACCACATTCTTGGGTGGCGGCGCTGCCAGCCGCTGGGGTGGGGCTGACTCAACGGTCAGGTCGGCGCGGGTCAAGTGCACGCGACTGCAGCTCGGACCGTCCGCCTGCAGCTCCAGCCGGGCAAAGCGTTCGCCCGCAGCGCGGAGATCGAGCGGCGTACCATCGAGCTTCACCGACC
>JAHFDT010000148.1:4070-9495 GCA_023248875.1 Myxococcales bacterium
CGGTCAATGTGCAGCCGCCGCCCTCGCCCTGCACCTCGAGCGCTCCGCCGCGTGGGATGTAGCTGTAGTAGGCAAGCCCCTGCCCGCGCGCCAAGCCGTCGGCTGAATACTCTGCAGCACCGCTCGCAACCGCTCCGCCCACTTGGATGAATTCCACCGCTGCGCCCCGGTGGGCAAACCAGAGCGTGAGCAGATTCTCCCCCTCGGCCAGCGCCCCCACTGGGAGCGCCAGCGACACCACCTGCCAACCGGGCTGGAGCGCCGCCGCCGCCGAAGACTTGCCGCGACAGCTGATCTTGATCGAGGAGGCCTGCGCCATTTTGAGACTGACCTGGATGCGATTGCTGGCGGCCTGGGCCGCCGTCAGCGGGACCTCCAGTGTCGACGCTGCCGATGCAATCGCCACCCGTCGCTGCTCCTCCCGAACGCGTAGTTTCCAGCCTCCTGCGGGCCGCCCATAGTGGATGTACTTGGCCATGCCCACGCTGCCCGCGGGGAGGTAGAGCCCGCCTCCAGATTGAAGGTGCGCGAGCGGTCGATTGGAGAGCAGCGAAAACACCGCGTGGCGCTCGGCGTGGGCCACCGATACGAACAGGACGAGATGGACGGTGTGGCGTATCATGGCGCGGTATCGTAGCAGAATTCCCAGGCATCCTGAAAAACCCACAATCTTGACGCTCGCTTACCGACGGTGTTAGGGTCGCCCCCATGCTCCGGGCTTTGGGCGCCGGCGCGCTCCTCGCGGCGACGGGGTGCGGCCCGATCCAGTACATCGCGAATGTTTCGCTCGAAGCCTCGGGAGCACTGGTCGAGGCCAAGCAGATGAAGGCCGAGGAGCAGGCGCCCTATGAAGTGACGGCCGCAGAAGAGTACCTGCACAAGGCGCGGGAGTTGGCCGGCTACGCGCGTTTCCAGGCCGCGGTAGCCTTCGGGCGCAAGGCCACGGAAATGGCGCACAAAGCCAGCCGGCTGGCACAGAGCCACCCGCCCGGCGAACCCGCTCCAGCTCCGACGAAAAAATGAGTCGCCCCCTCCTCATTGCCCTACTCCTGGTGGCGGGCTGCGGTAACGAGATCCGGCAGCGGCTGCGCGGAGTGCAGGCGGTGATCGCGCAGGCACGCACCAGCGGCGCCTACAAGTGCGCGCCCAAGGAGCTGGCTCTCGCTGAGACCCACGCCGAATTTACAGAGGCGGAGCTCGCCTACGGCAACCACCTGGGTGCGCTCGATGAGTTGCGGACCGCCGACACCAACGCCAAGTTGGCCCTGGAACATTCACCCGAGGATCGTTGCAATCCCAAGCCGAAGCCCCAGGAGGTCCCGGTCGATACCGACGGCGATGGCCTGCTCGACAAAGAGGACCGATGTCCCAAGGAGCCAGGCCCCAAGGAGAACCAGGGTTGCCCTTGGCCGGACACCGACAAGGACGGACTGCTCGATAAAGAGGATCGCTGTCCCACCGTGGCCGGTCCCAAAGAGAACCATGGCTGCCCCTGGCTCGATGGCGACAAGGATGGGCTGCTCGATAAGGATGACAAGTGTCCGATCGTACCGGGTCCGTCGGAAAACCTGGGCTGCCCGTGGCCGGATGGCGATGGGGATGGGGTGATCGACAAGGACGACCACTGCCCCACCGTTCCGGGTGTGCCGCCCGACGGCTGCCCGCCCTACAAGCTGATCGTCGTGCACGACGACAAGATCGAGCTACGACAGAAGGTCCATTTCCAGACCAATAAGTTCAAGATTCTGTCCGACTCATTCCCCATGCTGAACGAAGTGGCGGATGTGCTGCAAAAACGCCCGTCCGTGGAAGTGCGTATCGAAGGCCACACCGACTCCCGCGCCGGCCGCAAGCACAACATGAAGCTGTCACAAGACCGTGCCGACTCCGTGCGGCACTATCTCGAATCGCGCGGTGTCGATCCCGTGCGGATGGTTTCGGTCGGGTATGGTCCCGACCGCCCGATCGACGACAACCGCACGGCGGTGGGACGTGAAAACAACCGCCGTGTCGAATTCCTCATCACCAGACAATAGCCATGCGAGCGAGCCAGTTTCTCCTTGTTCCCCTCCTTCTGCTGGCGTTTCCAGCGCACGCGGACAACGACGTCACCAAGCTGATACAGCGCCTCAATAAGAAGGCGATGGAAGATTACGATGCGCTCGAATTCGACTCGGCGCGACAGACATTGCAGTCGGCGATCGCCAAGCTACGAGAGGCAGCCCTCGACGAAACACCGCTGGCGAGCAAGGTCTATATCAATCTCGGCATCGTCTTCCTCGCCGGCAAAGACCACCACCGCGGCGTGCAGCAGTTTGTCAGCGCGCTCAAGATCGATGCCCAGGCGGCGATCGATCCGGAGCAGGCAACCCCTGAACTGCAGGAGGCCTTCGAAGAGGCGCGAAAGCAGCTGAGGCCCGCCAAGCGGCCGGCCACGCCGCCCACGCCTCCCACCAAGGAGCCACCGCCAGCCTTAGAAGATCCCGTCGACTCCGGGGATGGTTCGGGCGGATTGCGGCACACTCCCATCGATGAAGGCCGGGCGGGCTCGGACGTGCCGATCAAGGCCCACCTGGGCGTCGGCTTCGGTCCCGCGCGGCTGTTCCTACTGTATCGCGCCGGCGGCCAGGAAGAGTATGTTTCGGTACCGATGGTGCGGGAGCCGCGTGGCGCCTGGTCGGCCACCATCCCCGGGATTGCCATGACCGGTCGCGCCATCCACTACTACATCGAGGCGCGCGACGCCAAAGGGAAGGCCCTGGTCGCGGCGGGTTCCGCTGCCAGCCCCAACATCATCTCGGTCGTGGGTGGCACACCGGAGAAGGGCGCCGACGATGAGAACCCGCTCGGCAAGCCCACCGACAAGCGCTCGCCCCCCGGGGCAGGGCGCGGCTTTGGGCGGCTGTTCTTGCGCGTCATGGGCGGCTCGGGAGCGGGCATCATCCCGGCGCACAATCACACCGAGGTGGCCTACCAGTTCCAAACCGAGTCCAGCACCTTCGTACCGCAGCCGATCGGCGCGACCGGGTTTGCGATCGCGCCGCTCCACCTTACCTTCGAGCTCGGCGTCGCCGCAACCGAACAGATCGGCCTGTCTTTGCTCGGCCGAATTGGTGCCACCTTGGTCAACAATGCCGACTCCTCGGCCAATCCGCCGCTCGGCGGCGGTACCACCAAGGCCGACGCCGACTGGGCGGGCTTACTCCGCTTCACCTACCGTTTTGGCCAGGGGCGGATCCATCCGCTCGCCCACGCCGGCCTCGGATTGGGCGTAGTTCGCCACGTTCTGGATATCCGCAACGCCCAGTCGCCGGAGCATCCCCTGGCCGATTCGACCACCGCGCAGGCCTACCCCAAGGGCACCCCCAATCCCAACTCGCCGGTCAACGAGGTTTGTCCCGATCACAACAAGTGCGTCGATACCGTCGCGATGGGCGCACTGCTAGTCAGCGCCGGCGGCGGCCTATTCATCGACCTGGCACAGTTCCACAATGGCGGATTCGGTCTGTTCATCGATCTCGACACGATCTTCGCCCTGCCGGTCGGAATCGATGTGATCATTCAGGATGCCCAGTTTGGGGTCAATTTTGACCTCAACCTCGGCCTGGGCGTGCATTTTCTCTAACACTCCTCCCTGCGTGCGCCCTTCGCGATCACCCGCCCAGCGCGGCCAACGCCATTCCCGGTACTCTGAACCAGCTCGGTGCCGCCTCGAAGGCGACTAGTTTGCGACCGATCCGATCAGTGGCCCGGTTATCAACAAACCAGGCCGGCTTGGGGCGTGCCACCAGCGGCCCGCGCACCACCGACTTTTCGATCCCCTCCAGCAAGAACGTGTTGTGCACCCAACCGAGACCGCTCTGGATATTCCCGAGCGTCGCGCTCGGATGGCCGCCCCACGGGGGCGTCACTAGACCATAGCCCAGCGCTGGCCAGTGGTTGATGGCCACCGTGCCATAGCGCAGATCGCGCACCGCGTGATCGAGGGCCTGCCCGATCACCGGATCCCGCTCGTGACCGGGGTGGATGACGATCGCCGCGTTGAGTGTGCCCCACAACCGATCGTTCATGAAGTGCGTCGCCGCACTGAGGAAAGCCTCCGGCTCACGCGCGGGTAACGCGGTCTCGGTCAAGATGCCGCAAAAGGGCTCGGTATGAAACAGCTTCTCGTCGGGAGTGGCGCTGTCTACACCAGAAATGAGGGTCCAAGCGATTTGATCCGCCCCCGGCTCTCCCAATCTCTCACAGGTGCGCCCCTCCGTCAGCTGGCGATACCGGTCGTGCGCACCGGGGTAGTAGGCCCTCCGCAGGGGAGCCGCCCCGAGCGCCCGCACGAGCAGTCGGTGGAACTCGTCGCGCTGTGCCCAATCGGCCGCCGTGATCAACATCTTGGCGGCGTTACAGTTGAACGAACCATTGTTGGCCACCATGCTGGCCACGCTGCGCGCCTGGAACCAAAGCTCCACATCGCTGTAGTTCGCCGGAACGATCGCCACCGGCGAAACGTTGCCGAGCTCCGAGGTGATGCTCTTCTGGAGCAGGGGCTGGTTGGCTGCGCGCCGCCGCTCCCGCTCTGGCCCCGGCGGCCCCCACACGATCAGATCGTGGGTACGATCCGAGCCGGTAATATGGATATCGTCGATTCCCGGATGCTCGACGAGATACTTTCCGACCTCCCCGCCGCCATAGACGATCCGCAGATAGCCGCGCCGGATCAGCGGTGCAAAACCGCGCTCGAAATGCGGACCAAGGTACTCGTTGACTGGGTTCATCTTCAGGAGACAGACATTGCCATCGACAAACAGTTTGTAGAGCGCATCCATGGGGGGAATCGAGGCCACGTTGCCGGCGCCCAGCACGAGCGATACGCCGCCCACCGGATCGCGCCTCTGATAGAAGCTCGCCTGCCTTTCCCGCACCGCCGCCTCGTCGAGCCCCGGCTGGAACAACACCCGCGCGGAAAAGCCGCTGAAGAGGGCGGCGTCGTGGGCCGATCCGGGAAAGACATCCGCTTCGACCCGCGCCTCGCCGGCGAGCGAGCGCGTCCGAACCGCCCGTCCCAGCGGCGGCCGCCCCGAGGCGGCGATCTGCTCAAGACTCTGCCCGAGGAGCCGCAGATTGCGCATGGTGGTGGCCGGACCCGCGAGCCACTCTTCGCCCGCCATGGGCGTCGCCGGATCGATCCCCTTGGCCTGGCACGCCGAGGCCACCCAGCCCTCTACCACGGCCCTCAGGGCCGGAATCTGTTCGCGCAGAAGCTGCGCCTTTTCCCGCGGTGCGAGCCGGGCAAACTCCGTCGCCTTGTCACGCAGCTCAGCGATGACACGGTCCAGCTCGCCGACCGGGGTTTCGGCCTGGCTCGCGGCGTTGCCACTCATCATCAACGATTGTGCACTCATGGATTAGACCGACCTCACGTTAAGTT
>JAHFDT010000149.1 GCA_023248875.1 Myxococcales bacterium
CGCATTCGCTGTCGGTCGTCGCCTGGGCATTGGCATCCTTGCACGCCGAAAGATCGGTGGTGAAACCAGCGTTGCACTTGGTGCAGGGCACGGTGGGCTCGGTCAGCGAGGGTGCGTTGTAGACGATGTTCTGATTCTGTGCGGGATCGCAGCGACTGGGAATTTGGCGGATGTAGTCGATGAGCGCGTCGCGCAGTGAAATGCCGGTGTTGGATTTGGTGGTGTTATTCTTGAACACCGTGAAGCCCGAGCCACCCGCGGCGATGTAATCATTGACGGCGGCGCGATATTCGCCCGTCGGTAGTACGCGCACGCATTTGACCGTCTTCGGGTCGCTCGAGAGGCCGCGGTTGATGCAATCGTCGCCGATGAGGGGCAAACCGTCGAGGCTGCGGTCGCTGCTGCAATGGGTCGCCAGGTTTCCGGCCGCGTCGAAGGGGCCGCAAGAGATGCCACGCGCGCAGTCCATCAGGAACCACAACCCCGAAACCTGCGCCTGTGATTTGCAGCCACGTGAGCCCGACTTGCTGGCCAGAAAATCGAGCGTTCGGCTGATCTCGTCGCCCGACAGGTACATGGTGGTGATGGTGTTATCGAAGGGAAACACGTTGTACATCTGCTCGAGGTTGAGGGCGCCCGATTCGAAGTCGGTGCGGATACCGAGCGAGTTGGTCAGCCCAAAGTCGGCCTCGACGCGGCGCCGCAGCCGCATCGAGGCGGCCACCAGATTGCCGAGCTGCGAATCGCCACCGTCAGGGTCGGCGCGCACCACTTTGGGGCAGCTGCTGGAGGCGACGGTGTTGGGGCAGGGTACCACCGCGTAGTTCTCGGTCAGGTTGAGGCGCAAGTTCATTTTGAGCTGGTAGGGCTCGAGCATTTTGGCCATCTCCGGATCTTCGGGGATGGTGTCGTCGATCGGAACCAGCTTGTAGGTGTAGGAGCGCACGCCCGCCTTGTCTTTGGCGCACGGGATGTGGTTCGGCTGGTCGCACAGCGGATCGGGCACGTGCACCACCAGATCGAGCCGCCCGACATATTTGCCGAACGCGCCGGAGTGGCACAGCACGGTATGGCCGGTGGGATTGCCCGCTTCGTCGGCACGCGGCAGATCCTTGGGCGGATTGAGCACGATGTGCAGATGGCCACCGAAGATGACATCGACCCCATCGACCGCCACCTGCTCGTTCATATCGGCGGTCTTGGTCTGGTGCGTCTGCGTCGCCGCCTCGTCCTCGTCGAGCCCCATGTGCGAAAGGACGATCAAGAGGTCCACGAGCGGTCGAACTACGCGCACCGTATCCTTCATCGCCTGGGTGGCATCGACCGGCCGGATGCCGAGCGAGTTACCGCCCTCGACGATGCTCGTCAGCGATGACAGATTGCCCATGCCGATGATACCGATACGGAGCCCTTCAGCGTTGACGATGGTAAAGGGCGCGATCAGCCTGCGCAGTTTGGGTTGGGTGGGGTCGTTGGGATCGGTAAAAATATAGTTGGCGGCCAGGATCGGAAAGTTGCCGAATTTGGCCTTCATGAGGCTGAGGCTCTGCGCACCGCGATCGAATTCATGGTTGCCGAGCGCCATGGCCGTGACGCCAAGCTGGCTCCAGGCGCGCATCTCCGCTTCGCCGCCGAAGACGTTGAACACCGGCGCGCCCTGAAAGATATCGCCCGAATCGACATGGATCGTGCGCGCCGCCGCGGCGCGTTCCCGCTTGACGACGGTGGCAATGCGCGCTGCTCCCCCCACGACGGCGATATTGCCATGGCTCGGTACGAGGCCGAGCCCCTTGTCGATCTGTCCTGGCGCGAACTGGTAGGGAAAGATCCGCGAATGCAGATCGGCGGTGTGCAGCACGGTCAGATGAACATCCTGGCCCTCCAAATGGGGCTGCTCCGTGACCTGGATGCAACCCACAAGAAGACCGAAAAAAAACGAACAACGCTGCATTTTTTCTCCCGGAGAGGGGTTCCCCGTATACTCAGCAACAGCTCATGCTGGCAACGAAAAAATGAGACGCGCCAAAATAGTCTGCACCCTCGGCCCGGCCAGCCACAGCGCCGAGCGCATCGGCGCTCTCATCGACGAGGGAATGGACGCGGCACGGCTCAATCTCTCGCACGGCGACCACGCCTCTCACCAAGAGATCGTGCGCCTCGTGCGCCAGGAGGCGGCCCGGCGCGACCGCGCGGTCGCCATCCTGCTCGATCTTTCGGGCCCCAAAATCCGTATCGGTGAATTCGTCGGTGGCCAGGCAGAGCTCGAACCGGGCGATGATTTCATCCTCACTACGTTGCCGGGGCTGGGCAGCTCTAGCCAGGTCTCCACCACCTACGATGGCCTGCCCCACGACGTCAAGCCGGGCGATACCATTCTGCTCGACGATGGCCTCCTGCAGCTCGAGGTGGACCATGTGAGTGGCACTGAGGTCTACACGCGCGTGGTGATCGGCGGGATGCTGCGCGACCACAAGGGGCTGAATCTGCCCGGGGTGAAGGTGTCGGAGACAGCGCTGACGGAAAAGGACCGCGCCGACCTCGCCTTTGGTCTCGCTCTCGGGGTCGATTTTGTCGCGCTCTCCTTTGTACGCTCGCCGGACGATCTCATGGAGGCGCGACGGCTGGCGCAGCTGGGCGGTCACAAGGTGCCGTTGATCGCCAAGATCGAGCGGCCCGAGGCCGTCGAACGGCTGGAGGAGATCATCCAGTGCGCCGATGGGATCATGGTGGCGCGCGGCGATCTCGGCGTCGAGCTCGGTGCGGAAAAGGTACCGCTGGTACAGAAGCGCTGTGTCGATATCGCCAATACCCACGGCAAGCTGGTGATCGTAGCGACGCAGATGCTGGAGTCGATGATCAGCAACCCGCGGCCGACGCGCGCCGAGGCCTCCGACGTAGCCAATGCGGTGCTGGACGGTGCCGATGCGCTGATGCTCTCGGGCGAAACCGCCTCCGGCCGCTATCCGCTCCTGGCGGTGCGAACGATGGCGCAGATCATCCGCGAGATCGAATCGAGCCCGCGCTACCATGCGATAGCACGTGAAGCGGCCGCGCTCGATCTGGCGGTGTCGACGGCAGCGGTGGCCCATGCCGCGATGGTGGCCAGCCGACAGCTGCACGCACCGGTGATCGCCGCGATCTCCGATTCGGGCGGTGCGGCCCGCCTCCTGTCCGACTACCGGCCCGAAGCGGCCATCGTCGCCTTCTCGAGCCGCCCCGAAACCTACCAGCGCCTGGCGCTCTACTGGGGGGTATCACCCGAGCGCACGCCCGACGCCGAGACGGTCGACGAGCTGTTCGAGCGAGTGGTCGCTCGACTGATCGATCGCAAGCTAGCGCAGCCAGGCGACTACGTGGTGATCACGGTGGGCGTGCCGCTTCAGTCGGGGACGAGCACCAATCTGCTCAAGATCTCACACCTGTAGCCAGCGGCTGACGGCTTGGGTGGCCACGCGATTCGTCTTGTTCCTGCATGATTTAAATTACTTGACTGTATGATCGGAATGGCATGGATAGTGTATGGCACGGCGCCTGGAGGGATCATCATGCGAAGCGCAGCCATCCTCGGTGTCATTCTTCTTACGAGTTTCATATCGCCAGCCCTGGCCTCAGGCACGCCGGGCAAGCTGTCTCAGGTGCGCGCTGCCATCGCGTGGGAGGCGCAGATCATAACCACGCGGATCAGTGACTACCGATCGGCGAAGCGCGAGTTTAAAACCCTGCTTGCGCGTGAGCCAGCATCGGTGCGCAAAGATTTTCGTATGGCCCGGTTTAAGGCAGTGATGGGTACCGCAGTCAAGGGCCTGTCGGTTGCCTATCTGGCGGAGCGCACCTATGCAGGAGAGCCGTTGGGAATGGTTGTCGGTGCAGGACCCGCGGTGTTCAGCCACTTGTTTAGCGAAATTGGCAATGCGCAGATCGATGCCATCCGCCATAACGTCGTCAAGCGGGCCCATGAGGCTGGCCTACTCAGCCCTGGCCACCTGGCTCTCTTTCAGCGCACTGGTTTCGCGGGTTCAATGAAATAGGTTAGAATTACAGTGTTGTGCGAACTCTGGCCGCAGTCTTTCAGTCTCACTACCGTGGCCACTGCGCGCCCCCCAAGACCCTCGAACCTATCCTCCAGCAGCTGGTGGGCGAAGCGCGTAGCGCCTGGCCCGAGCTGACGCTTGAGCCGGCCCGTTTTGTCGAACACATCGCGGCCCGACTTCCCGAAGGGCGACCCGTGGAAGAAGCGCTGTCGCGCCTGCGCGCACCCGACCTCTTTCTGGCCTGCAGCTGCCTCGTGGGCGATCGCCGCGCGATCGAGCTCTTCGAGCACCGGCTGCTGTCGCAGCTGCCCCTCCATCTCGCCCACCTCCGGCTTCCTCCTGCCACCGTCCAAGAGGTGCATCAGCAGCTTTCCGAGCGGTTGCTCCTCGGTGGACCGGAACGGGCACCCAAGATCGGCGACTACTCAGGGCAGGGAGCACTCGGTGCCTGGGTGCGCGTGGCGGCAGTAAGAACCGCACTCAATCTACGGCGCGGACTAAAGCGCGAGGTGCAGCGGGATAGCGATTCCTCGTGGAAGGACCACTCGCCCGATCCCGAGCTGCGTCTCATCAAGGCGCGCTACCAGGGTGATTTTCAGAAGGCCTTTCAGGAGGTATTGCAAAGTCTCTCCCAGAAGGAGCGAAATCTCCTGCGGCTCCACTTTCTCGATGGGCTCAACGTGGATCAGCTCGGTACACTCTTACATGTGCATCGCGCCACTGCCGCTAGGTGGGTGCAGGCCTGTCGGATGAAATTGATCGCCGATATCCAGGCGCTTTTGCGCGATCGCCTGCGGCTCACCGCCAGCGAATATGGCAGCCTGGCGGGTCTGGTGCAGAGCCAGCTGGAGGTGAGCATCCACCGGTTTCTCAAGTAGCTACAATTTGTGATGCTCGAGCCAGGCCTCCACCTCGTCGAGCAGCAGCGCCCGAGGCGGTACGGCCATTTTTGCCAGACCGTCGCGTGCCGCGGTAGCGAGTTCGCGCGCGCGCGCGCGGTCGCTATCAGCCTCCCAGAGCGCCTGGGCGAGCCCAAAGCGCGTCACCGGTAGATCGAGCGGATCGGGAGAGGCGAGCCTCAACGCTAGCGCGCGCTCGAGCGGCTCGACTCCCTCGGGCGCGCTCCCCAGCCCCACTTGTGCATAGCCGATCCAGGTGAGCGGTCCCGCGATCAACGGAGAATCGTGCATAGCCTGCTGAAGCAGCGTGAGCGCCCGCTGTTCGAGCGCCAGCGCCGCACGGTAGTCGCGCTGCGCCACCTTCAAGGCACCCTGCTCGAACAGCACCCAGCCGATCAGGGAGGGGTTATCGATCCTAGGCCGCTCGAGCAGCGTGAGCGCCTGCGAGAATTCCCGCTCCGCCTCGGACCCGCGCCCGAGGTGGCGCAGTGCGATCGCCACGTTCATGCCGAATCTCGCCGTTTCAGGATGTTTGGGGCCGAGCGTACGCGTGATGATGTCGCGCGCTCGCTGGCAAAGGGTCAACGCCTGAGAAAACTGCCCCTCCACACGCAACAGGGAGGCGGGATCGGTCAGCGCCGACGCCACCTCGGGGTGGTCCTTGCCGTGGGCTTTTTCGCGCAACTCGAGGGCCCGCCGATAGTGTGCCTCCGCAGCGTGGTAGTCGCCCCGCTGGCGCTCGATCCAGCCCCAGCTGTGTTCGAGCCCGGCCTCGAGCCGCGGCGCCCCTCCGAGTCGTTCGAGAATGGCCCGTGACTGCCGCCCCCAGAGCAGGCCGAGCTCCGGCTGCGCCCGTCGATACCCGACGACATAGGCGAGGCCGTTGAGCGCCTGGACCATGACCTCATCGCTCCGTCCCGCCTCGGCTGCCCACACCGCCGCTTCCAGCGACTCCGCGGCGCCGGCATAGTCGCTGGTACGTTCGCGCAGGTCTCCTTCCAAAAGCTGTGCCTTGGCTTCGAGTGGACGATACCCAGCTCCGCGTGCCGCCTGCGACACGGCGTGCGCGCTCACGAGCCCCTCCTGGTACTTTCCCGCCGATAGCAGTGCGCTGGCCTGTGCCAAACGCGCTTCCAGCTCTGCCACCTGGCTGCGCACCGCTGGATCGCGTGGCGGCCGTACCTCCGCCAGCAGGGCCTTGGCGTCCGCGCAGCGCTCGAGCGGCTCGATGCCTCGCACCGCCTCCGGGGCGCGGGCGACCAACTCGCCATCGGCCCCGAGCAACAGCTGCAAGAGCGCTTCCGCTTCCTGGCGGTGTTCGTCGAGGCATTGCATCCTCAGATCGAGCAGCTCCTCCGACTGCTCGCCGCGCAGGCGCGTCGCTTCACAAGCTTCGGTCCGCATCGCCGTCCAACTTTCGCGAAAACGTTCGAATCCTTCTGTGACGTTGCGCAGCGAGTCCTCTGCAAAGGGTTTGCCCGTCGCGTGAAAGGCGCGTTCGATCGCATCGCGCTGGCTCCAAAGCCGATCGAGCTGCTGCGCCGCGCCACGACACACCTGGAGGCTGTGCTGCACCATCGTGCGATAGCCGATCGCCACACCCAGAACGGTGGCGACCACGATCCCGCTCAGTGCGATACGGCGCCGAACGATGCCTGGATCGTAGGCGAGCTCGTCGAGGAGCGCTTGCATCGACGGATGGCGATGGTTGGGATCTGCCGATAGACCACGCAGCAGGATCTTGCGGAGTCGGTTCGGAACTTTGGTACCTCGGGGTGGCTCGCGCACCTGCCCCGCCGCAATGGCCTGCCGCAGCTCCTCGATGCTATCGGCGCGAAACGGCCGTTCACCGTAGAGCCCCTGATAAAGTGCCACGCAGAAGCTGAACAGGTCGGAACGCGCGTCGGTCGGCTGACCGTCGATCTGTTCGGGGGACATGTAGGCGGGTGTGCCCACCATGCCACCCGTGCGGGTGAGACCCGCCTCCAGCCATTGGACGCCGGCCATCGATTGGCCCTCGGTCCGAGGCTCCGAGGGTGCTGCCACTCGCCGCGAGAGGCCGAAGTCGGTAACACGCACGCGCCCATCGCGCCCGACCAGCACGTTGTCGGGCTTGAAATCGCGGTGCACCAGCCCCGCCGCATGCGCTGCTTGCAAGCCACGCCCCGCATGGAGGAACAGCGCCAGCACTTCGCGCCAACTACGCGGTTCAGCGCGCAACCACTGGCCGATGGTCCCGCCCTCCACGAACTCCATCGCCACGAACACCTGCTGGCTGTCCGAGGTCCCTACGTCATAGACGGTGATGACATCGGCATGGGAAAGTCGCGCCATCGCCTGCGCCTCCCGCAAAAGCCGATCGCGTAGCGTGGTGGCATTCTTGGTGAGATCGGTGCGGAGCAGCTTGAGTGCGATCTTGCGATTGAGCTCGGGATCGTAGGCCGCATAGACCACGCCCATGCCGCCGGCGCCGATCGGCCGCATGATCACATACCGCCCCACCGCCGCACCGCGAGCGAGCGGGCGAGCGGCCTCCTGCCGGGCCCGGTCGGAAATTGGGGAATCGATGGTCTCCGGCTCGAAGGTCGGCGCAATGCTCTGGTGAAAAAACGCATTGGCCGTTTCCGCCAGTAGCTGGCGGCAGACACTGCACGCATCGATATGCCGCTCCACCTCCTCGCGGCGTGCATCGGAGAGCTGCCCTTCGACGAACTCGACCAGCGTGTTTTCGGAGAGGCAGCCTGCCATCGGCCGGTCAGTATACCATGCACGTGGGTGCCTTCGCGGCCACGAATCAGTAGCGCCCTCGTCGAGCGAGCGGTATCTTCGAGCCCCGTGGGGGCCCAAACACAGCGCGGCTTTTCGCTGGTGATCGTTCTGCTCCTGTTGGTGCTGATGGTCACGGTTGCTTCCACCACCCTGGTCGCAACGCATGGCGACCTCGAGGTGGCCCGTCAGGATCAGCAGGCGACCCAGGCGCGCTATGCGCTCGATTGGTGCCTCGTGTCTGCCTCGGAGCTATTGCGCGCTACAGAGCCGACCCAGGTGCTGGCTCAGCTGCGTTCGAAGGAGCTCGATTGCTTGGACCCGAGGGGCCAGCCCATCGCGCCCCAGGCCCTGCGCCCCGGTACCCAGCCACGCCGTGGTCGCAATGGCACCGTGGTGGGCGGCTTTGCAACCCACTACTGCATCCATAACAACAGCAGCGATCCAACCTACGCGCGCCAGCCTCCCGCCGGCGAAACGCTGGATGGAGATGGCATTCTCACGGTCGAAGCGTGGAGCATCCATCCGATGGGGGAGGTGGCGCGGGCTCGGTTTGATCTCGAGCGCTTCGTGCCGGGTTCGCCCTACCTGCCACTCGACCACGTGCAGAGCGGCGGCATGGCCGGCAGTGGTGCGCTCGGACAGCGGTTCATCGCACCTCCGGTGGCTGTCACGACGCTCGACCATCGCACGCGGTTACCCCCCGGGGCTCCCCCGCTGCCACTCGGCAATCTTCTGCTACCACGCGAGTCACAGGCCGGGGGAATGGCGATCCTGGGTGCGCCCGGCCGCGCCTGGTGGGCGGAAACCCCCGCGACCCCTCCCGACGAGCGGCGGGCCTATCGCGCGCTGGGAAGAGGAGGCGAGTCGCGGGTGCTGCTGGGCACGCAGGAGGCGCTGGTGGCGCGCGACCTCGGTCGACCCGGTCGTGGGGTTTGGTCGCTGTCGGGCGATGCCAACGGCGCGATCACGGTGGGAGATGCTTATCTCGATGGGCGAGTGACCACCGTGGCGCTGGTCCGAATGGGCGACTCCCAGATCGGCATGGTCGATGGGTCGGGTACGCTGCTCTGGCCCGAACGCTGGCCTCCCACCTCTGAAAAGGAGCGTGACTTTCGTGGAACCTATCGCGCGCCGACGCTGGCACCGGTCCGTCTTCCCGAGGGGCGTCGCTGGATGGCGACCATCGCCACCGACCGAGCGACCGAACCGGTCGACGAATTCCTCTACCTCATCGATCTGCCGCGCGGCTACACACGCGCCAAGTTGCAGCTCAACGGAGCCAAGTCGCCCGACCGCGGTTTCGGCTTCTCGGGCAGCCCGGTGCTGGTCGATAGCGACGGCGATGGCACGATCGACCGCATCTATCTCGCCGATGCGGCTCGTGCTTCCGACGGCCATCTTTACGGACGGCTGTTCAAGATCGATCCGCGCCACCTGAGCGCCTGCGCCATCGCCACGATCGATGATCCGATCTTTGCTCCGCTGGCGCTCTTGCACCATGCCACCGGCGGCAATTCCACAGTCGATCTGTTTCTCGCCGGCGGGGATCATCCCGATCTAGAGGACCCGGTGCGCAGCCCCTATCACTTTTTTCGCTTTCGCGATGTCGACCCGCCCGCGGGATGCAGCCCCGCGCGCGAACTGCTCCACATCGAGCTTCCGGCACAGGAGCGCGTCTGGGCCCCGCTCGCCGTCGATGCGGTGTCGGTCTTCGTAGCCACTACTGGGCGCAACGCCGGGCGGCTCTTGGTGTTCACCCACA
>JAHFDT010000150.1 GCA_023248875.1 Myxococcales bacterium
AGTGGCACCGTCTGCTGCGGCCCCACGGTGAGCGTGGTTTTAGAGATCGAGAAGTCCCCGTCAGGGTTATTGCTCAGCTCAATCTTAGAGATGACCAGGTCGGAATAGCCGGTCGTTCCCTTGCCGCAACCCTTATCGGAGTCGCAATCGGAGATGTTGAGCGCCTGGATGAGCGACGCGCCCAAATTGATGCTCCCGAAGGTGATCGTCCCCGCATCGACGAGTATGCCGGGCGGGCCCGCGTAGCCCGACAGCGGCACATTGATGGTGGGGCTGATCAGATCGTTGGAGGTGACGGTCAGCGTTCCCTTGCTATCGCCATCCTGCAGCGGATTGAACTGGATGGTGATCGGAAACGAGGTATTGCCGGGCATGGCGATCGGCAGCGCCGGTGGGTTGAACAAGGTGTAGGCCGACTGTCCCGCGGTAACCACGAGCTTGGTCACGTTGACCTTCACGTTGCCCTGGTTGACGAGCAGGAGGTCCTTGGTAACGGGCATGCTCACCGTCGTACCGCCCAGATTCAATTGGGTGGGCTGAACCACTAGCTGCGACGCTACGGCGGTGCCGGTGAGGGTAGCGTCTGCGGTAAACATTTGGCCGGTGACCGTCAGCTTGAGCGTTCCGTAGCGGACCCCGAGGCCACTCGGCTGGAAGGCCAACGAAAAGGCGATGGTCCCCCCCGCCGAAAGGGTCTGAGGGAGCGTTGGCTGTGTCCCCATGAAGGTGAAATCGCCGCTGTGCTGGCCGGCGATCGTCACCGCGGTAAGCGTTTGCGCCATCGAGCTGCTGTTGGTGTAGGTAATGGTGACGGGGCTCGAGAGCGCGCCGTTGCCGGTCTGGGGGAACTGCGCGGGGTTGGGCGAGCCCTTGAGCGGGTTGAAGCCGCCCGAGACAAACAGAAGGGCGTTCTTGATCAGCCGCCCGCCATCGCCCGCCACGCTCTCGGTGTAATAGGTAGGCGGCGGGCCGGGATAGAAGTTGAGGTCCACCCGGGGGTGGCCATTGAAGACCATTTTGCAGACGGCCGAGGAGCCATCCTGAT
The DNA here is from genome assembly GCA_023248875.1 of Myxococcales bacterium. Lineage (GTDB taxonomy): Bacteria > Myxococcota_A > Polyangia > Palsa-1104 > SHYY01 > JAHFDT01. The sequence continues at coordinate 1,046 of JAHFDT010000150.1, forward strand.
AGTCCCAGGCGGAGGTGGCACCGCGCGCGACGTTCAGGGTAGTCACATCGGTACGGTACTCGGAGGTGATCCCGGTGACTCCCTGTACCAGCGCGCTACCGAGGTCGTTGGGTTGGCTCTTGAATGGCGATTGCTGGTATTTGATGCCTGCTGGCAAAACACAATAGTACTTGTCGGTATCGAACCGACCGGCGACCTTCCAGCCCGAAGCCATTCCGAACATGGCTACGACCACTCCACCGCCGGCATCGACATAGTCGGCCAGGTTGTTGCCGAGCGTAGTGGCGTTGTTGTAGGTCTGGTCGCTGTAGGTCAGGACCGCTTCGTAGGTCTTGAGCTTCGCCAGGTCGGGGGTGGCGGCGGCGCAGTCCATCATGTCGACTTTGTCGAATACACCGCTGGCGACTAGCTTGGTTTGAATATCGGTGTTGCTGCCGTTGTTATCGGCATAACAGAGCAGCACCTTGGGAGCTGCCTGTAGGGGAGCTGCAGCCAGGAGAAGCAAGAGCACAGTTTTCATCGGCGATCCTCGTAATGAAGGCCGGCTTATCGCACATCCGGGTCCGGCCGACAACCGAGCGTGAGCCGGATCACGCTCGCCGAAAACGCCGCGAGTCCTCCACGACCGTGACGTAGCGATCGACCTCCTCGCGAGTGCGGGCGGGGCTCCATCCGAGCCGGCGTGCCATTCGCTCAGCAGCGATGGGGGCCGCGGAGAGGCCCTGATCACGCGCCCGCAAGAGCAGCGGAATGCGCCGGCTGAGCGTGTCGGAAAGCGTCACTGCGAACTCCTGGCGCACCGCTTCGTCTACCTCGGCAGCCAAGTAGGGCAGCTCGGAATTGAGCGGCACGCGGGCGCCGGGATCGTTGGTGGCACGGAACGCCACCGCTTCGGCGCGCACACCATAGGTCAAGACCAAATGGCGTGCGATCGGCGCGGAGATGCCCCGCTCCACCAAGGCGCGGCTGAGCGATTCGAGATCTTCCTCGCCGCGGATGCCTTCCGCCCCGGGCAGCGACCTTTCGGCAGTGGTGCTCACGGGAAACTTACCGAGCTGCACGCCCACCCGGTCGACCACTTCCTCCGCCATGCGGCGATAGGTGGTCAGCTTGCCGCCGGCGATAGTGATGAAGCCGGAGCGCTCGATGAGGTGGTGCTCGCGGGAGGTATCGCTCTCGCTCTGCAAGTGCGAGCTGGGTGCGACGAGCGGGCGCAGCCCGGTCCAGGTGGCGAGAACATCACGGGCCGTCAGCCGTGCCGTGGGAAAGTAGTGGTTGGTCGTTTCGCAGAGATAGTCGACATCCTCGGCGGTGGCGTAGAGCTGGTCGAGGCTGCCGTCGAAGTCGGTGTCGGTGGTCCCGACGACGGTCCGGTCCCCCCAGGGGATAGTGAAGATTACCCGCTTGTCCCGTTGCCCTTGCATGACGACGGCGTGGCGCAACGGCAGCCGCTGGCTATCGAACACCAGGTGGACGCCCTTGGTGGGACGCAGGATCGGCTTTTCGCCCAGCAGGGCGAGCACCTCATCGCACCAGGGGCCGCTGGCGTTGACCGTCACACGCGCGCGCACCCGCTGCCTGCCGCTACAGCCCGGCTCGCGGTCCTCGACCACCACGCCCGAGACGCGATCGCCGTCGCGCACGAGTTCGACGGCGGCAGCGTAGTTGACGATCTCGGCGCCCAGCGCGCTGGCGTCGAGCGCGTTTTCCAGCGTCAGCCGTGCATCATCGGTGAGACAATCATAGTAGACGATTCCACCTTTCAGCAGATCGCTGCGCAGCGAGGGCTCGAGCTCGAGCACTTGACGCGCACGATAGGTCTTGTGCAGCCGGGGCGAGGAAAAGCGCGAGAGACCATCATAGATCCAAAGCCCCACGTCGAGTTTGAGGAGTCCCGGCCGTGAGGTCTTGTAGGCGGGCAGCAAAAAGGGCAGCGGCCGCACCAGGTGGGGCGCGCGTTTGAGCAGCAGCGCGCGCTCGTTGGTGCCCTCGAAGACCAGCTTGAACTGGGCATGCTCGAGATAGCGCAGCCCGCCATGGATCAGCTTGGAAGACTTCGACGAAGTGCCCGAGGCGAGATCCTGCTTTTCCACCAGCGCGACGGAAAAACCGCGCAGCGCCGCGTCGCGCGCGATCCCGCAACCGGTTGCGCCACCTCCGATGACGCAGAGATCGAACTCGCGCTGGCCTAAACGGCCAAAGGCGTCGCGACTCACACCTTGACCCGGATCGCCAGCTCATCGAGCTGCGACGGCGCCACTTCCGTAGGAGCGTCGGTCATGAGGTCGGTACCCTTTTGCGTCTTCGGAAAGGCCACTACATCGCGCAGACTGTCGGCTCCGCACAAGAGCATCGCCAGCCGATCGAGGCCGAAGGCGATACCACCGTGTGGCGGAGGACCATACTTGAAAGCGTCGAGGAGAAAGCCGAACTTGGCGCGCAGATCATCGATCGACAGCCCGAGCGCCTCGAAAACGCGCTGCTGGACTTCGCGCTGGTGGATACGGATCGAACCACCGGCGATCTCGTTGCCGTTGAGCACGAGGTCATAGGCGCGCGCGCGCACCCGGCCGTTGGCGACAGAAAGATACGGGAGATCTTCCGGTTGGGGGGAAGTAAAGGGATGGTGGGCTGCCACCCAGCCGCCCTGCTCATTCTGTTCGAACATCGGAAAATCGGTCACCCAGGCGAAGCGCCAGCCTGGCTGGATGAGCCCCAACTTTTGTCCCAGGTGGAGCCGCAGCTGCCCCATTGCGACGTTGGCCACCTTGGCCTTGTCGGCGACGAACAGCAGCACATCGCCGGGCTGTGCTCCGAGCTTGGTGTTGACGCGCGTGCGTGCCGCTTCGCTGAACGCCTTGGCGAAGGGAGCCTGCCAATTGCCATCGTCGAGCAGCCGCGCGAAGGCGACGCCCTTGGCGCCCGTGGGCTTCACGAACTCCGTCAACGAGTCGAGGAACGAGCGCGACAGGGCATCCTGCGCCTCGCCCTTGCTGATGCGCAGCGCCTTGACGATCCCGCCGCTGTCGACGACGGAATCGAAGACGCGAAACCCTGATCCCTTCACCTCCTCGGTCACTTCGCCGAGCGGCAGTTCGAAGCGCAGGTCCGGTTTATCGACGCCGTAGCGCGCCATCGCCACGTCGTAGGGGATCCGCGGAAAGGGCAGGCGCAGCTCGACGCCGAGCACCTCTTGCCACGTCGCCGCCACGAGGCCCTCCATGAGTCCGTACACATCCTCTTCGACCACGAAGGACATCTCGACATCGATCTGGGTGAACTCCGGTTGGCGGTCGAGGCGCAGATCTTCGTCGCGGAAGCAGCGGACGATTTGGAAATAGCGTTCGAAGCCGGCGACCATGAAGAGCTGCTTGAAGATCTGCGGCGACTCGGCCAGCGCGTAAAAGCGACCTGGGTTGAGACGCGAGGGCACGAGGAAGTTGCGCGCGCCCCCCGGCGTGTATTTCACCATGAAGGGCGTTTCGAGCTCGACGAAGCGGTGGGCGTGGAAGTAGCTGCGAATCGCCTGGCAGAGGCGCGATCGCAGGAGAAAATTCTTCTGGAGCGCGGGGCGGCGCAGATCGAGGTAGCGGTACTTCAGGCGCAGCTGCTCGTTGACGTCGATATCGTCTTCGATGGGAAAGGGCGGCGTTTCAGCGCGTGAGAAGATCTCGAGCCGTGTCGCCTCGACCTCGATCTCGCCGGTGGCGAGGCGCGGGTTCGGCTGCCCCCCCGAGGCCACGCGCGAGACCACTTTGCCGACGACGCCAATGCAGAATTCGGATCGCAATTCTCCGGCGAGGCGGTGTGCCTGCTCGGCGACATCGGGGCCAAAGACGACCTGGGTGAGCCCTTCGCGGTCACGGAGGTCGATGAAGATCCGACCGCCGTGGTCGCGGCGATTGGCGACCCAGCCCGCGAGAACGACCTCTTCGGCAAGGTTGCCGATGCGCAGGGCGCTGCAGTGGTGGGTGCGTTTGAGTTCGCTGAGAAGGGCTGGGGAAGGCGTCGCCATGACGCAGCATGTTAGAGGATTTTATGGCGATGTGCGAGCGGCTGGAGCTGGCAGTGCGATGTGGAAGGTGCTCCCTCGCCCGAGCCGGCTGGTGGCCCAGATGCGGCCGCCGTGATGGTCGACGACGCGCTTGGCGATGTACAGCCCGAGTCCGCTGCCGGGCTGGGCGGCCGTCGGGGATCGCCAAAAACGGTCGAAGAGGCGTGGCAGATCGGCTTCGGCGATCCCGGGGCCGCAGTCGGTGATTGCCAGCTGGACCTCGCCGTCCTGCGGGTGGATCTGCATGGTGATGGCTCCTCCGACGGGGCTGTACTTGATGGCGTTGTCGAGCAGGTTGGAGAGCACCTGGAGAATTCGCTCGCGATCACATTCCAGGTCCGGCAGCACCACGTCGCTGGGTAGCGGATCGAGATGCAGCGATTTCTTTTCTAGCAGCGGGGCAAAGGCATCGCTCACTTCGGCCACCAGCGAGGAGAGCGGCCAGCGTCGGCGCACCAGCCGCAACTCGCCGGCATCGAGCCGCGCCATATCGAGTAGGTCTGCGATCAGACGCTCCATGCGGTTGCCGCTGCGCTGGACTCGCGCTAGGACCTCGTGGGGTTCAAGTAAATCCCGCGGTAGGATCGCCTGGAGGTAGTGGGTGTGCATCAGGATGGCGCTCAGGGGATTGCGCAGATCGTGGGAGACGATCGCCATCACCTCATCGCGGGCGCGAACCGCTTCCTGGGCTTCATGGAAGAGGCGGGCGTTATCGATCGCGACGGCAGCGCGGCGCCCCAGCTCTTCGGCCAGAGCGAGATCCTGCTGCGTATGGCGTCGCCGCGACCCGCCCGAGGCGAAGGTCATGACCCCAATCAGATGCCCGCGCGTGGCGAGCGGCACCATCATACCCGAGCGAAATCCCACACGAAGCAGCAGTTCGAGATGGCGCTCGTCGCGCGCCACCTTGCGGATGAGCTCTTCCGGAACGTCGGCGATGAGGTTGGACTTGCCGGTGCGCATTACCTCGGCCGGGCCGGCGGAGCCGGAGGGATAGCGAATGTTGAGCTCGCGACCGTCGCGCTCGATCTCCGGGTCGGCATGGGCGAAGGCCAACAGGCTGAGCATGCCCTCGGAATCGGGCAGGTAGATGGCTGAGCAATCCGCGACCACCGGCAGTCCCAGGCGAACCACGCGGTCGAGGGTGGTCGGGTAGTCGATCGAGGAGCTGAGAATGGCGCTCGCCTCGATCAAGAAACGCGAAGTCTCTTCGGCGCACCTCCGTTCGGTGATGTCCTGGCCGGTGATGACGGTGACTTGCTTGACTCCCTGTTCGTCCAGCACTGACGCCCAGCGCACGTCGTGCCAGAGCTCCGTGCGGGTCTCCCGATGGCGCATACCGAGAACCATCCGACCTGCAGCGTCTCCCTGCAGCATGCGGACCCATGGAAGGGCTGGGTCAGAGAGGAGCATGCCTTGTGGATCGAGCCAGTCGAAGCACAGGAAGATCTCTTCCGGAGTGGCAGTGGCGAACTGCTGTGATGATTCAAACCCCAGCAACGCGGCTGTTGCATCGTTGCTGTACAAAATCCTGCCGTCCGGTGCCACGACCACGGCCGTGTCGCCCAGCACCGGCTGGAGCGTTCGCAGGGTATGTAGAATTCGCTGGTGCGCCTCCTCAGGAAGATGGGTAATACCGAATTGGCGAAGGATTCGGTCCATCGTTGGCTAGGGACCGAGCAGCCCTTCGGGCGGAAGCGCGTAGGGATCGGCCGCCGCCACCAGCGGCGGGAGGGCCGCGACCCGATTCGCGGTGTGCTGGAGCACTGCGCCGCCGATCGCCCACAGGGGGAGCGCGAGGAGCAAATTAAGCCAGGGGAAGACGGTGAAGATCGAACAGGTGATCATCAGCCCTTTGATCAGCGTGGAGGGCTCCTCGCCACGGATCCGTAACTGCAGATTGAGCCGGTCGGCGAGCCGCATCGAGTTGAAAAAAACCCAATAGAGATTGAAATAGGGGACGAAGGTAAAGCCGATCGCGCGCCCGGCGGTAGGGTCGTTGGCGGCCGCGCGCGGCAGTTTGTCGTGCTGCACGCCGAAATGGATTAGCGGAAAGATGCCCAGCGTCACCAGGGTGAGGATGGGGATCGCCCAGGCCGGAAACGGCGTCAGTGTGTGGTGCGCGAGAGCCGCACGCTGGCCGGAGCTCAGGTGCGAAATGTCCGCCCCATATACATCCTGCGCAGTGAGCGAGAGACCGCCATTGGACGCGAGCAGCTCCTCGCGCATCGCACAGTTCTGGCTGCGCAAAACTTCCGCTTCGCGATGGAGCGCCTCCAGCTGGTGCTGCAGGGCATCGCGGTCGTCGCGGTACATCTAGACTAGTATACGTTAAACTGGGGGCGCGGGAGTATACTGCGCGCCGCATGACCGACTACACGCCCGGGACAATCGAGGAGAAATGGCAGGCCGAATGGCGGACGCGCGACGCCTTCCGCGTCGACGAGAGAGACCCGCGTCGCAAGTTCTATCTCTTGGAGATGTTCCCCTACCCTTCGGGAAAACTGCACATGGGCCATGTGCGCAACTACACACTCGGCGACCTGGTGGCGCGGCAGAAGCGGATGCGCGGCTACGCGGTGCTGCATCCCATCGGCTGGGATGCCTTTGGGCTGCCGGCGGAGAACGCCGCGATCAAGAATGCGCGCCATCCGCGCGAGTGGACCTACGCCAATATTTCGGTGATGCGCGGACAGCTCCAGCGGCTCGGCATAAGCTACGACTGGAGCCGGGAGATCGCGACCTGCCACCCCGGCTACTACCGCTGGCAGCAGCTGGTGTTCGTCAAGATGTTCGAGCGCGGACTGGCCTATCGCAAAGCTTCGCGCGTCAACTATTGCCCGTCCTGCCAGACGGTGCTGGCCAATGAACAGGTGGAAGGCGGTCTGTGCTGGCGCTGCAACTCGGCGGTCGAGCCACGCGATATGGAGCAGTGGTTTCTACGCATCACCGACTACGCCGAGGAGCTGTTGCAGTCGCTCGATAGGCTGCGCGGCCACTGGCCCGAGATGGTGCTGACCATGCAGCGCAACTGGATCGGCCGTTCCGAGGGGACGGAGGTGCAGTTTCCGCTCGAACCCGGGGGTTCGGTTCCGATCTATACGACGCGGGCCGATACACTCTTCGGGGTTACCTTCTTGGCGGTCGATCCGGGGGGCGAGCTGGCGGTGCGGTTGGCCACGGCGCAGGGGCGCGCCGACGAGCTGCGCAAGACCGCGGCAGCGTGGGAGGAGGAGCGACGCAAGGCGGCGCGTGGGCAGGAGGAGAAGCGGGGGCTGTTCTTACACAGCTACTGCCGCCATCCCTTGACCCAGGAGCGGGTGCCCATCTATGCCGCCAACTTCGTCGTTGGTGAGTATGGCTTCGGTGCGGTGATGGGGGTGCCGGCGCACGACCAGCGCGATTTCGAATTCGCACGCGCGATGGGATTGCCCGTCAAGGTAGTGATTCAGCCGGAGGGCAAGCAGCTCGACGGGGCGACCTTGGCGGCGGCCTACGTCGCGCCGGGCCTGCTGACGAATTCGGGCGCCTTCGATGGCGTGCCCTCGGAACAGGCGATCGAAAGAATCTCCCAGGAGATCGAACGACGCGGCCTCGGCAAGCAGACGGTACACTACCGGCTGCGCGACTGGCTGATCTCACGCCAGCGCTACTGGGGGGCGCCGATCCCGATGGTCTATTGTCCCCGCTGTGGCATCGTGCCGGAGCGGGTAGAGCGGCTGCCGGTGGAGCTGCCCGAGGATGTCGAAATCACCGGCGAGGGCGGCTCGCCTCTGGCGCGCCATACCAAGTTCAGTGAAACGAACTGTCCTCGCTGCAGTGGGCTGGCGCGGCGCGAAACCGATACCATGGACACCTTCGTCGATTCGTCCTGGTATTTCCTGCGCTTCACTTCGCCGCGCTGCACCGAAGGGCCCGTCGAAGCGGCGGCAGCGCACCGCTGGATGGCGGTCGACCAGTACATCGGCGGCATCGAGCATGCGATCTTGCATCTCATCTATGCGCGGTTCTTCACGCGGGCCTTGATCGATCTTGCCCTAGTGCCTGCGGAGCTACCGCGCGAACCCTTTGCGAAGCTACTCAACCAGGGCATGGTGTGCATGCATTGTGGCAAGTGTGGCCGTTCGCACGCCATGTCGAAGAGCCATGGCAACGTGGTCGATCCGGCGGAGATGATCGCCCAATATGGCGCCGATGCACTGCGGCTGTTCATGCTCTTTTTGGGCCCCCCGCAGGCGCAGTTCGAATGGAAAGATGAGGGGCTGGAGGCGGCGTGGCGCTTTCTCAATCGCGTGTGGCGTGCTGTGGCTGGCGTGGCAGGGGGGG
>JAHFDT010000010.1:0-14990 GCA_023248875.1 Myxococcales bacterium
GGAGGCTCGACGGGCTTCGCCCGGCGAGGGAAGGCGGCACGCCTTCCCCTAGATCGGCTAGCAGGCGCTAAAAAGTACGCTGCCAAAATGCGCTCGAACGGTTTTTCAACAGCCTGCTAGGAAGTTGACGAGGCGGGTAGACCGAGTAGACCTTGCATCGCACGGGCTCGGTCGAGGTCGGCGAACCTCGGTAGGACTTCATCCGCAGCAGACAGTTCGCTCGCTGGCACGGTGCTGCACAGAGCGATGCAGTAGAGGCCGGCGCATTTGGCCGATTCCACGCCGAGTGGCGCGTTTTCGATCGCCAAACACTCGCTCGGTCGAAGGTGGAGCTCCTTCGCTCCCAAGAGATAGGGCTCGGGATCGGGCTTACCGATACGCAGGCGATCACCGGTTATGAGCACATCGAACTGGTCGAGAAAGCGAGCCTCGACCGAGCCGCGCAGCTGGTCGAGGGGCCCGGCGGTGACGATGCCGATGGGCACCTTTCGTTGGCGCAGTGCGAGGATCAGCGGCTCCACACCGGGATAGAACTTGGTCTCGTGGTTGGCGACGAAGTGGCGCTTCTTTTTTTCGATGAGCGCTTGCCGATCTACCTCGGTGCGATGGCGGAGCAGGCGCTCGGCTACCTGCGCTTGCCCCATCCCTTCGAGAGGATAGTACTGTGAAGGTTCCAGCGGTACGCCGTGCTCGCCGAGCGCCGCCCGCCAGGCTAGGTAGTGGCCCTCCATCGTATCGGCGAGGGTGCCGTCGAAATCGAACAGGATCCCTTGCAAGGGGATCATTTCTTGTGGCGTTTGATCTCGGCGAAGAGCTCCTTCATCCACGGCCCGAGGTGCTTATAGTGCGGCGATGAGACGATCCGGCCGTCGGTGACGAAGGGCGCGTCGACATAGGTGGCGCCGGCGTTGTTGATATCGTCTTTGATGCTGTAGTAGCCGGAGAGCTTGCGCCCCTTGACGAGGCGCGCCGAGATGAGCAGCTGCGCAGCGTGGCAGATCGAGCCGATCACTCTGCCCGATTCGTGGAAGGCCCGGATGAAGTCGAGGATCTCCTGATCCTGCCGCATGTACTCCATCGCCTTGGCGCCCCCCGGGAGCACCAGTACCTCATAATCAGCGACGCGTAGCTCGGGGATGTCCTTGGTCGGGATCACCTTGACGCCGATGCTGCCGAGCACGGTCTCTTTGCCGCGGACAGCGACATCGACCTCGTAGCCCTCCTCCTGGAGTCGATAGTAGGGGTAGATGTACTCGTGGTCCTGGATCAGTTTGCCGGCGATGACGAGTGCGCGTTCAGCCACGGGGTTCTCCTTTGCCGATGATGCTCATATTCTCAGCAATCTCTTGGGGGTCAAGAAAGGGAAAGCTATCCTCGAGCGGCGTCGGCTTCATCGTGCCATCGGGATTTCGGCGATTGATCGACTTGGGCGCCTGGATCTGGTCCGGATCCATCATCAGCTCGCAGACGATCGGGCCGTCGTGGTTGACCACCTCTTCGAGGCGCTCTTTGAGTCCGTCGTGCGAATTCAATCGCACGCCTGGGAAGCCATGCGCTTCGGCGAGCTTCATGAAGTCGGGAAAAGAGATGCCCGATTCGGCGGTACTCCCCATGAGGCGGCCGTCGAAGCCGAGCTCTTGCGTCTGCTTGATGGTGAGGTAGCCGCCGTTGTTGAAGACGAACAGCTTCACCGGCAGGCGATGGTGCATGATGGTGGCTAGCTCGTGGATGGTCATGTTGAGACCGCCTTCGCCGCCGAGACAGATCGTGCGCCGCCTGCCGCTTCCCACGCAGGCGCCCACGGCTGCGGGCAGTCCCCAGCCCATCGAGGCGAGGCCGCAGTTGGTAAACATGCGCTGCCCCTTCTTGGTACGGAAGGCCTGATGGGTGTTCTGGAAGGCAAGGCCCATGTCGGTGACGATCACGTCGTCGGGCGTGAGCACATCGGAGAGGAGATCGATGAAGTGGTAGGAGTTCACGCTGCCCTGCTGGGCGCGGTATTCGGGCAACACCACCGGATACTTCTGCCGCCAAGTTTGGCACTGCGCCCGCCAGCTGCTCCATAGGCTCGGCGTGAGCTCAGCCGCCGCGAGCTGGCGCAGTAGCTCGCGCAGAAAGAGTTTTGCGTCGGCCTGGATCTTGAGGTGCAGCTTGAGCGTATCCTTGTTCAGCTCCGCGCGATCGATATCGACCATCACGACGCGCGCGTTGCGTGCATAGTCCTTGCTGTTGTAGCCGGTTTGCGCGAGCCCGAGGCGCGTCCCGACTGCGAGGTATAGGTCCGACGTCTGCACGGCAAAGTTGGCGCCGCGCTGGGCAAAGGTGCCGGGCCGACCCACCAAGAGATCGTGCTTCCAGTCGACGCAGTCGTTCATGTTGCGCGCGGTGACAAAGGGCACCCGATAGGTCTCGACCAGCTCGAAGAATTCCGCTTCCGCTTGTGCCAGGCGTACGCCCTGTCCGACGTGGATGAGCGGGCGCTGGGCCGCTTTCAGCAGCGCTACCAGCTGTGCGACTCTTTGTGAGAGATCCGGGTCGATCTCGATGGGGTACTCGTTGGGATCAAAGCCGCGCAGTGAAGTCGGATCGATCTTCGCGTTCTGCACATTGGCTGGGATGTCGATCCAGACCGGCCCGGGGCGGCCGTGGGTGGCGAGATGGACCGCCTTTTCGAGGTGGTAGCGGATCGACTCCGCCTCTTCGACCATCACCGCGTACTTGGTGATCGGCTTGACGATATCGACGATATTGATCTCCTGCACCCCAATGGTGCGGGTGCCGGGATTGCGACCGATGGTCTGCGCCAGGAAAACTTGTCCCGAAAGGGTGATGTGCGGCACATGGTCGAGCCAAGAACCTGCTACGCCGGTGACGCAGTTGGTGCCGCCCGGCCCAGTGGTGACCAGCGTGACCCCAAGGCCCCGTCGCACGCGCGCGTAGGCTTCGCTCGCCATCGAAGCGGCCTGCTCATGGTGGCAGGCGACATACTTCATCTTCTTCGCCTGACCGAGCGCATCGCACAGGAAGATGGAACCGCCGCCGACCACGGTGAAGATGTGTTCGACACCGCGCTGCTCGAAGAATTCGATCACGTAGTCGGCGAGCCGCATCAATCTTCCTCTGCCAAGTCGATCAGCATATTGGCTCGCAACGTTTCGCGATCGAGCGGCGGATACATCTCTTCGAGCGGTTTGGCGACCCAGCGCTGGTCATCGTGAATCGTAAAGCCCGGTCGCGGAATCTTCTCCTGGTCGTCTTCGACTTGCACCTCACACACCGCAGGTCCGGGTAGCTTCAGCCAATCCTGCAGAATCGTCGGCAACTCTTCGATCCGCGAAGCCTCGAAGACGGTCAGTCCAAAGGCGCGCGCGATCGGTGCCAAGGGAGCAATGCCCAAACGGATCTCGTTGTCCGTACCGACGAAGCGGCCGCCAAAATAGTCGCGCTGGATGTTGCGGATGATCGAATGGCCCTTGCTCTTGAGGATCAGCACCTTGATGGGCAGGCGATGGTCGAGCATCGTTTGCAGCTCGTGGACGCTGATTTGAAAGCCGCGATCTTCGCACACGCACACGACCGAGCGGCGGTTGCGCGCGATACTTGCGCCGATCGATCCGGCGACCGCAAAGCCCGGCAGCTCGAGCCCCGTCGAGCTGATGAGCCGCTGCCCCGGTTTGAAGCGAAAGGCGAGGGAGAGGTAGATGAGCGGTGGGCCGCCATCGGCGATCACCAGATCTCCTTCACCGAGAGCACGAGCCAGTAGCCGCATGAGCGGCAGCGGATAGATCGAGCCCCTCTCCTCGGGCTCGCTAAAGGGCAGCGAGGGCCCCCCGTAAGCGTCAGGCGGGAACCGCTGTCGCCAGCCGCGGCACTGCTTAAGCCAATCGGTACACGAGACTGCCTCAGAGGGCCCTTCGAGACAGGCCCGGATGAAGCGGCCGGCATCCGAGGCGATCGCCAGGTCGGGCTGCAGCGTCGGTTTACGCAGTTCGTCGGGATCGATGTCGACGACGACTTTGCGCGCGGCGCGCGCGAAGGTCTTGGTATTGCGTCCGATCTGCGGGATCGACAGGCGGCAGCCGATGCTGATGAGTAGGTCGCAATTTTGGAGGATGAAGTTGGCGCTGCGCTGGCCATAGGTCTGTGGGCGGCCGAAGAAGTAGGGGTGATCGTCGGCAACGAGATCCGCTCCTCGCCGGCTAGTGAGGACCGGGATCTTCCAGTGGTCGATCAGTCTCAAGAGATCGGTCTGCGCCCCGGCGTTGCGTATTCCGCCGCCTGCGAGCAGCACGGGCCGTTTCGCCGCGGCCAGCATTTGGCCGAGCTGCAACAGCGGCTCCTGCAGATCGCTCTGTACCGAAACCTCAAGTTCACGCGGATCAAACGGCTTGAGATCCTCCTCGTCGACCAGCATCCCCTGAATGTCGATCGGCAGATCGATCCAGACCGGTCCCGGCCGCCCGGAACGAGCGAACGCCACCGCCTTTTCCAGGTGGTAGCGCAAGGTCTGCGGCTCGGTGACCTTCACCGCATACTTGGTGATCGGCTTCACCATGTCGATGATGTTCAGCGCCTTGTTGCCGAGCTGGCGGACGTGCCCATCGCTGTCCTGATCCGACCGGGCCTGGCCGGACAGGACCAGCATAGGTACCGAATCGATCCAGGCGTTGGCGACACCGGGCAGCGCGTTGGCAGTCGCTCCGCCGGAAGAGACCACCAGGACTCCCAGGTCGCAGCGCGTCTTGGCGAATGCCTCGACGGCGAGTGAGGCGCCTCGTTCGATCTGGGCGCGCACAAGTTGCAACCCTTCGTGGCGTCCGATCGAATCGAGCAGATGTACGTTGGCCTCGCCCGGTACCGCGAACACAGTCGTGAGGTCCTGCTGATGGAGGAAAGAGGCGACGAAATCAGAGACCTTGAGGATGCGATCGATCTTGCGGATCAAAAGAAGCTCGGTCTGTGGGGCAATCTCCAGTGCTCCCAGCTGATTGAGCGCGCGAATGGTCATCGTGTCGCCCACCCGAACCTGATGGGATGGGCTGGAGAGACCTCCCCGCAGCAGACAGAGGACGTCAGCCTCGTCGAGCGCCTGAATCTCGGAAAGGTCGCTACCCAGCTTCTTGAAGGTGAGCGAGCAGTGGCCGAAACGCTTTTTGAAATTGTGTGGAATGTCGAGCTGCGCAAACGAGATGTAGTTGTAGTTCTGGGTGTTGAGCGAGTGGTGGTCTTCGTTCTCGTAGCCCATCCCTTCGCGGCCATAGCGATCCTTGAGGCGCACGAGATCGCGCTTATTGACCGGAGTCTCAATCTCCATCACAAAAGCGCCACCACCAGAGAGATTCGCCGTCTGGTGAAACACCTCGCGATCGATGAGAAGCCCTTCACCGGACGTGCGCTCGAACGTTTCGCGTAGGGTCGAACACTGCACCGTTCCCTCGAGCACCACGAGCGAGGTCTTCTTGTGGGGATGGCAATGCATCGAGGTCTGCGCCCCGGGCCGGAGGTAGAGGATCCAGACCGCAATGGTTTCATTGCAAAAGATGAGGTACTCGTAGCCCCACGGTTTTTTTACAACGACCTTCGAGTAGTCGTAGAAATCGTTCTCGAGCGAGGCCGGCTCGACCGCTAGTTTGGAAAATTCCGCCCTGTCCTGTGGACCGATCGGGACCTGCTTGATCATATCGCTGCTCGACGAGAGGCCACGCGCCCTTACTTTACCGCAGAACCTGTTGTGATTGTAGTAATCGCCCTACGGATGCACTGGCGCCTGCTCCCAGAGCCTCGTTCTCAGAGCCTGATCGATCCAGGCCAAGTGGTGCTGCTCATCCTGGAAATTGCGCTGCACCAGGTCGAGTACATCGCGCGGAAAATCCATGGCCGCATGGCGAGAGTAGGTGCGGTTGATCAGCTCCTCGTTGCTTTTCATCGCACGCAGCACGGTTTCCGTACCGACTAGCCCGGCAATCTTGGTCAGCGTTTTGCGCACCGCCCCTTTGAAATCCGGTCGGTCTACCGGCTGCCCACCCAGGCGCAGTACCACCGCCGATAATTCGGTGATGTGCCGCTCATGGTCGCCGCGGAAGTGGACGAGCCTATCGCGCAGCTCCGTGTGGTGGATCGCCTGGATCGCCTCATCGTAGGCACCGATTGCGTCACGGTCGAAGCGAATGAGATCGTTGAGCTCTTCCATCTGCCGATCGATGGACAGCGCCATGTTCACCTCTCTCGTACGAGTAAGAGGGGTTTCGGTCGGAGGAGCCCCGTGTCAACGGGAGATCATTCACACGGGTGCCTCTGGCGATGGGTTCTGGTATGTTTTCCGGCGGGTGCCACTCCGACTCCACATTCGCTCCGATCGGCTTCAGGCGACCTTGGACTGGTCACCGGCCCATAGTGAGAAGACGCCGAGTGGCGCCGATATCGCTGCGCTCCTGACCAGCCAGCGTGTGCTGATCGATGAAGAGCGAATTGCTGAGGCTTGTCAGCGGTTGGGGACGCATCACTGCTTGACGGGTTTTACGATCGCGCTCGGACAGCCGCCCCAGCCGGGACGTGACGGCCAGATCGAATGGCTGCTGCCACTCGAGAAGGAGGGGATCCAGCCGGGCGTGGTCGATTCGCACGATCACATCAACTGGCACGAGCGACAGCAGTTCGCCGCAGTGGTGCAGGGGCAGCTCATCGGGCGCTGGACGCCGCCGACCCAGGGGGTGTCGGGCATCGACGTTTTGGGGGAGTCGATTCCCACCACGATTGGGCGCGACCAGCGGATCTCCGCCGGGAAAAATGTCCAGCTGTCGCCGGATGGCACCGAATGTTTCGCTTCTGGGAATGGCCATGCACTGGTGCTGGGCAGCAAAGTTTCGGTGGATGCGCTGCACCGCGTTTCAGGTAATGTGGACCTGCACGGTGGCAATATTCGGTTTCCCGGCGATGTCGAGATCACTGGGGACGTGATGCCCGGGTTTGTCGTCGAAGCAGAAGGGAATGTGGTGATCGGCGGTGTGGTGGATCGTGCCGAGGTGCGCGCGTTGGGGCACGTCGTGGTGCAGCGCGGCATTCTCAACAAATCACGAGTGGTGGCGGGCGGCGACCTGCGGGCACGCTTTCTTCATGAGGCCTATGTGGAATGCGTCGGCGAGCTGGTGGTGGCGGATGCGATTACGCAGTCGACGGTCGGGGGCAGTCACAGCGTGGTGATCACGGGGCGCTCGGGCACTCGGGGGATCATCGGAGGCAAGGTGATCGCCCAAAATGATCTCGTGACCTATGGCCTCGGCTCGAAGCTGGCCATCAAGACCACCGTACTCGCGGGCAATAGCAGCACGCTGCTGTTACGTCGCACTCGCCTACAGGGGCAAATCGCTCAGGCGGACGCGCAGCTCCAGCAGCTGCGCCATTTTATCGCACTGGGCGAGGCGGACGGGAGTCCCGAGCGGCGCGGCGGTCTGGAAAAGGTGAAGTCGGCGCTTGGTGGACACGAGGCAAAACTCGCCGAATTGCAGGCGCAGCTCGCCGCGGTGACGGCCGAAATCACCGAGCCCGCCACGGCGAAGGTTTCGGTCTATGGAACCGCTTTTGAAAATGCGACGATCGTGATCGGCGAGCGGCGCTTGGAAGTGCGTGATGCGGTCGAACGAGTGCGGTTCCAGATCGACCCGGAGACGGGTACAATCACCACCTCCCCCCTAGGACGGTAACGAGGAATGTGGATGAAACGAAAAGCGAAAGAGATCATGGCCACCTCGGTGGTGACGTTGCGTCCGCAGGATTCGGTGCAGCGAGCCATCGGAGTGCTGCTGGACAACAATGTGAGCGGTGCGCCCGTGGTCGATGAGAAGGGCAAGCTTGTGGGGTTTATTTCAGAGTATGACCTGGGATTGGCGGTGCACTGCGTCGGGGCGGGGCTCGATGTGCAGAAGGCGATGAAGCGCGAAACGGTCACGGTGAACGAGGACACGCCGCTCGAGGAGATCGTCGATCTCATGCTGCAATTCAAGATCAAGCGCATTCCGGTGGTCAATCAGGAGCAGCAGCCGGTGGGGATCGTGTCGCAGCGCGATGTGCTGGCGGTGATGGCGGCTGAGGCCTAACGCGGTGCTCGGGCGCGTTGATCGCGGCTTACGTCCTCCCTCGGCCTCGTCACATACCAAAAGTATGCTCCTCGGCCTCGGTCCGGGCGCGCTCGCGCTGAACGCGCCCGAGCACCGCTTCCTATCAATCCGAATGAGCACCGCTATGAGGAATATTGCGGTGGTTAGAATGAGACACCTGGCGCTGGTACCGATTCTCTTCGGCTGCACCGGCACGCCGATGGAAATGGCCAACCCGGATATGGGCTCGCCGAGCGATCTGGCGCGGCCCGAATTGGGCGAACCGCTCACCGCTCCCCCCAACAGCTGGACCTGGATCGACTTTCCCGATTCCACTTGCAACGAGGGCACACCGACGGGGCTCGGGGTCAACCTCAATGGCAGCAAGAACCTGCTGGTATTCCTGATGGGGGGCGGCGCTTGCTGGGACTACTCCACCTGCTTTGTGCTCAACACCGCGACTCACGGGCCGTTCGGAGAGAAGGAGTTCAAGTATTGGCAAAAATCGATCGGTATTCTGAACCGCGGTGCGATCGGTAATCCATTTTCCGATTGGAATATGGTTTTCGTCCCCTATTGCACCGGTGATGTCCATTCGGGGAGCAACGTTGCGACCTACGCCAGCGGCGACAAGACCAAGACCTATCGCCACATGGGGCGCGCCAATATGGTTGCGTACCTCAAACGGCTGGCGGCAACGATTCCGAGCGTCGACCGGTTTGTGGTCAGCGGCTCGAGTGCCGGCGGCTATGGCGCGTCGTTCGATTACGATCTCTTCCGCAGCTACTTCCCGACCGGCAAGGGCTACATGATCGACGATTCAGGGCCGCCACTCGAAGGGGATGAGATCCCGCCCAGCTTTCGCAACGCCTGGTACAAGTCGTGGGGTTTTGGCAATGCACTCGATCCGATCTGTCCCGCTTGCCGCGACGATCTTTCCCAGGCGGTGGGGCTGCTGGCGAAGCTTTACCCTGGCGACCGCTTTGCGCTGCTCTCATCGCTGCAGGATAGCGTCATCCGCGGCTACCTCTTGAAATCGGCCGGGCAGTTTCAGGACGACCTGCTCGATATGGTGCACCACCAGATCGAGCCGACGAACAACTTCCGCTACTTCCTCGTCCCTGGGCAGACGCACACGATGCTGGGGGCACCGGCGCTATTCTCGTCGGAAGGAGTCGATCTGGTCGACTGGCTGACCCAGGAGATCACGGACGATTCGCAGTGGAAATCAATCGCGCCGCCGACCGACTGATATGGAATCCCGTTGATTCGGCTCGTAGTCTGCTGCTTCAGCAACCGCTACAGAGGGACGCGCAGGGCGCCGACCGGGCAGGAATAGACCTCGCCGCAGCAGCACCCGGTATCGCTCTTGAAGCTGATCGCGCCCTTATACAGGTCCGAGGTGTCCACAATTCTGCCAGGAGCCCATCCGTGGGTTCGCGCCACCTGCTTGCTGGGAAGCAGGCGATGGTCAGGGGCACAAAAGACGAGCGCTCCGAGCTGAAGATCGGCCGGCGTGGCCGGTCGGGTTGGCCAGAAACTCTTGCTCCATACCTCGGTTCCCTTGACGGTGCTGAAAAACTGCGCTTCGCCCTTGGTGGCTGGGCTCGCGGGCTGGATCAGTTTGCCGATCGTTGTGCCACACTGGCTGGCGCCACGGATCAGGTAGTCGTCGGGTTGAAACCAGTGCGCGTCTTCATGGGGAGCCATTGCTGGTGCGACCTCTACCGGCGGCGGGGCTGCAACCACGATCGGCGGCGGAGCTACGTACATCACTGGGGGAGGGATCCTCGGCCGCGGCGAATGCAGGTAGACACGGGGCGGTACCAAACAGCTCACCAAGAACAGGCCTACACCGAGCAGAGCCAACGTCGTACGAGTCATCGCTCCTCCTTCAGGGGCACTTATGCTACCTGCCACAGAGTCAATCCACAAGGAGTGACTCCTGTGAGCGAAAACCCTGGACGTCATGGGCAATGAGACGCAGGCATCAGTTGGCTATTCGTGCGACACTCGCTCCAACCAAGCAGGAGATGCGATGCCGATGATGCCGATATCGAAAGGTCGACTTCAGCTCGTCGCGCTCGCGATCATCGTCGCAGGATCCTGCGGTCCTTGCGACGATACGGACGAAGAGCAGAAGAACTGCGTCGGCTGTTGGGATATCGTCGCCAAACACTGCTACACCGTACTCGAAGGGCTGAGTTTTTGCCCATTTGAGACGTGTACGATCTGCCCCGGAGGGACGCACTGCTACTCACAGATGTGCGAACCCGATGTCTGCGATGGCACCAATTGCAAAGGCTGCTGCCAAAATGGCCACTGCCAGGCGGGGGACGTCACGTTCGTCTGCGGAAAGGGCGGAGTAACCTGCCAGAGTTGTCCTGAGCAGGACGAGTGCATCGATGGAGCTTGCGTTCACCCTGGATCGGACTTGGCAGCGATCATGGATTTGGCGACCGCCAGCGACGCAGCAGTGTTCGTCGATGCAGCGACCGCAAAGGATCTTTCCTCGACCGACCCCTGCCCTGTGCCGGTCATTTCTTCGATGAATCCACTTATGGGCACGGTGGGGACGACTGTTTCGCTGGGGGGCATCCACCTCGGCGATACCAGTTCCGCTGTCTGTTTCAACGGGACGAAAACGAAGATCGAGGTCGGCGATGATTATTCGATGCTCGTCAAAGTCCCGCAGGGGGCGACGACCGGCCCGCTGACCGTGACGACTGCCTGCGGCACGGGGGTCAGCAATAGTTCATTCGTAGTTCAGTGAGACCGTCGCTCTAACCCCTTGATGGAAGTCGTAAAAAAAGGAGAGGGAGAACCATGATGGGGGCTACGCTCGGCGTTATTTTCGTCGTCGGAGAAACAGCCGCGTAGCGGTAGCTCGGGCCTCGGGCACGGCGAGTCCGAGGGTGGCCAGAAGATAGACGGCGCCATAGCTGCCGAGGATTACTAGGCCGCGCACAAGTGGATGGGGCAGGGGAGCAAATCGGAGGGCAGAGCCAGCCGCGACCGCGAACAGCGCTGCTGCCCATAGCTTGACGAGGTCACGGCCACCGACTGAGAAAGGGCCGATCTTTTGTCGCAAGGCGCGTGCGAGGAGGACGAACTCGAACCAACCGGCGAGACCGGCGGAGGCGGTGAGGCCGGCGGTGCCAAGCTGGGGGCTCCACCAGCCGAGCCTGGCGGCGAGAGTAGCGGCAGCGCCGAGCAGCGTGGTGAGCGCTACCCGTACAAGGGCGTAGCGGAGGGGCGTACGCGCGTCGTGCAGTGCGTAGCAGGCGGAGGAAAAGAGCCGCGACTGGGTGGAGGCGAGTAGGCCCAGCGCCGATCCAGCAAGGATCATCCAGACAAAAACGGTGTCGTCATGCTGGAAGGTGCCGGTCTGAAACAGCAGAGCGACGATGAGGTCACCGAGCATGAGGAAGGCGGCGACCGACGGGACCACGAAAAAGGCGATGCGGCCGAGGCCCGAGGTGAGCCGCTGGCGTAACTGTGCAGCAACCTCTTCGGGCGTACCGCTCGCTCCCGACATCTCCGGCAGTTCGGCCGCAGAAACCGACATGCCGAATAGCGAAACCGGCACGAGATAGATCATCTGGGCGTAGGCCATGGCGGCATTGGCGCCGCTGCCGATCAGTGTCGCCAGCGCCTGGTCGATGAAGGCACTCACCTGAAGCACGCCTCGGCTGAGCAGCATCGGGAGAAAATTGCGCAGGACCGTGCGCACCGGAGGTAGCGCCAGCGAAAGTTCCGGCCGGAGGCGGCTCCGGCCGTGGCGAAGGAGCGAAACTGACGTAGGGAGAAGCAGCGCGAGCTGCAAGAGGGCGCCAGCGACCGTCCCCCAGCCGACCCAGATCGCCAGTTCGAACTGACCGGTCGCTGATCCAGCGAGCGTTCGCCCAAAGCAGAGGAGCGTCGCAACGATCGCCGCGTTCCACAAGACGGGCGCGACGTAGGAGATGAAGAAGCGGCGGTGGCTATTGAGGATACCCAGGCACCAGGCCGAAAGGGCGAGCAGGCCGACGCCAGGAAACATGATGCGGACGAGGGTGGTGGTGAGCGCCCGGACCTCGCCCTGGAAGCCGGGGGCAAGCAGCGCGACGATGAGGGGCGCGCACAGCATACCGATGAGCGTCGTGGCGCCGACCGCGAGTGTGAGGAGCGAGACGGTGATCGATGCGACTCGTCCGGCGGTCGCCTCATCGCCCTGCGCGAGGAGCTTGGCGTAGACGGGGATGAAGGAGCCGGAGAGGATGCCTTCGCCGAACAGATTCTGCAGAAAGTTGGGGATGCGCAGAGCGGCGGTGAAGGCGTCAGCGGCGGGCGAGAGGCCGAGGTAGCGGGCGAAGATACGCTGGCGGACGAGACCCGCGAAGCGCGAAAGGAGGATACCGGCGGCGACGGCCAGTGAAGACATGGCGGCGCGGCGCGGCTGGGCGGAGGCGGGAGGCATGGGATGGAGAGGATCCTACTGAGGCCCTGAGTAAATCTCCAATTAGCGACGGGCGGTGGGGAGGTCGTACCCGTAGTGGGCGATGATCCCACTGCGTGGCGCACCGGCGGGTGCTATATAGTTGCCACCGACGAGAAACAGATTATCGGGTCCGGCCATCCAGGCGCCGTGGAAGTCAGAGGAGCGCGGCGGCGTACGGCTTTCATCGAGCCAAGCGCCGCTAGGGCGACGAAACTTCACGCCCGCCAGACCCCCTACCACGACCCCGCCGGTGGCGTCGACGGCGAGCGCCGCCAGGGCGCTGATGGTGCCTACGTTCAATCCTGCGACCGGCTGCCAGCTCTTGCCGTCGTAGTGCAGTGCCACGCCATTGCCGAGGCCGCCGACCACATAGACATCGTCGCGCGCTCGGCCGGCTACCGTCAGCAGCGTCACGAATGGTCCGACGCCGCTCGCCATGGGGCTCCAGCTCATGCCATCGAAGTGGAGGATGGTGCCCCCCTGGCCGACGACAAAAACATCGTCGGCAGCGCTGCCCCAGACCTTGAAATAAGCTCCGCCGAGGGCTGGCGCGCCAGTGGCGGTCGCCCACTTCAGACCGTCGAAGTGGAGCAGCACCGAGGAGGCGTCAGGTTCTCCACCGACGGCCCACAGATCGTTTGGACCGCTGCCCCAGAGACCATAGAGCGTCTTGTCGGTGGGGCTGGAGAAACTTTGGAAGGCCATCCCATCCCAGTGCAGGAGGGTACCCTTTTCGCCACAGAACCAGACGCTGTTGGGGGCTAGACCGAAAACCCACCACAGGGTGGCCTGACTTCCCGATGGTAGGTCCACAAAGGCGCTGCCATCGAAGTGCATCGCCAGTGCTCCGGGGCCGCTGCCTAGGCCGCCGCCGGCAAACCAGACGTCGTTCGGCGCGGAGCCCCAGACGCTGAGGACGATTCGGTCGAGTCCTGAAACCGGGGCACTCCAGTGAGGAGATTCGCAGGCCCCCAGGCCCAGCACCAAGAGGAGGACAGCAGTGCGCATGCCCTATCATCCCGGCCCCCGAACTTTTTTCAACTAGCGGCTACAGCCACCGTCGCTGCTGCCGCCGCACAATCCCGGCCGATAGTTCGGCCCACAGGTGCAGGCGCATTCGTCGTGGCAAGCTCCAGCCGCACACTCGGGCACTACGGTTCGCACGGCGGTAGCGCTTCGCCCGGCGCGGTCGGTCAGCGTCAGTTCCAATCGAAAGGTGCGACCGGCGATGCCGACACCGAGGTTATCGGGACAGGCCACAATGTTCGAAACGTTGGCGAACGAGGCGATCGCCGCGGGCTCCATCCAGGCTCGGTCGCTCGACGGAGAAAAATCGACCGTGCGGTCGTTTTCTTGGATGATCATCTGGGTCGCCGGATCGCGGATGCGGCCGCGCAGATAGGCATCGCACGGCTCAAAATGGCGCGCGCGCACGCCGGCGAATAGCCCAAAGCCCCCTTGCGGCGGCGGCAGCAGGTGCGGATGGTCCCCGTCCTGTACCTCCACCAACATCGCGCTCTGTGCGACTACGATATCGAGAACGGGCGCCACCTCCATCGGCTGTTGCGGATCGCCAAAGAAGGGTTGTGTACACTGCGGAGTGGGGCAGCCGGCCAGCAGCAGTACTGCTGCAAGGCGCAGACTCAAAAACAGGTCGCGCCGTCCAGTCTCGGGTAGTAGTAGACAAAGGCGTTGCAGTGCTCCTGCGTCTCGACCTTTCCACCGAAGGTGATACAGCAATTGTTCTTCGGATCGCCGCACTGGTCGGCGCGCATGCTGTAGGTGCACTTCCAGCCGAAGCCGCCATCTTGGGGCACGGGCACCGAGAGTTTTTGCGAAAACGGCGGGTCGTCCCAGGTAGTCGAAGTATAGAACGGCGTTCCGGCACCGGTGATGGAATCGTAGGGCGTGATTTCGAATCTCACGCCACGCGAATGAAAATGGCCGTTGGCGCCGATAATGGTCACCGGCTGCTTGGCGAACCGGCAACTGGTCTCGAAAGAGCGATTCATATCGCCCGGACAAACCTTGATCATCTGGTCGGTCGCAAACATGGTGCCGAGCTCAGCGGTAACCTGACTCGCCGGGATGGAGTGGAAGTTGACGATGCCCTTGCCATTGCCTGGGGTCATCTGCGTGGTGGCGTTGACGTAGTGGATCTGCAACATCAGCTTTTCGCCCGGCATGAATTTGTGGGCGACGCCTTCGGGGAGGGTCCAGTCGTTGGAATTGTTTCCCGGCGACGAGTTCTGCAGGTTGGTCACGAGCGGCCAATCCTTCCAGTTGCCCGAGACGAAGCAGGAGCCGTCGACCACGACGTCACCATTCTTGCCGTCCAGGTCGGCGATGGTCTTCACGCGGAAGACATTCATGTGGTGGCTGCCTGGGTTTTGGGTCGCCACAATCCGGTGGACATA
>JAHFDT010000010.1:15000-38090 GCA_023248875.1 Myxococcales bacterium
ATAGACGGGTGTATCTCCGCTGCCGGGGACAGTGAAGAAAAAGCAGCGCTGCGTCTCCGCGCCGGCCGCGACCGAGAAGCTGGTGGTGGTCAGCTGGAAGCCTTGTGCAGGCGGGTCGAGCTGAACATCGGTAGGCGGGGCGGGGCAGCCGGCGAACACAGGGAACAGCAGAAGCGCGGCGCGTCGGTTCATGCGGCCACCTTAGCAGCTTCGGCGTACCCCGTCGACTGCGGTAGGTGGGCTAGGCGTGGGTTCGGACGAAGCGTCCCTTTTCGGTGGAGCTACCGTTGATGACCTCGGCCCGCTCCTTGGTCTCGGCGTTGACCTTGATCTCCTCCTCGTGCTCTCGGCGGGCGAGTTCGCGCTGCTTCTTGGCGACATCCTCGTTGGGTACGGTCAGATTGGCCATCCGGTCCGAAGGAAATTTGACCATGAGACAACCTCCTGTTTCTAGGGTAGGGGCAACGGCACGAGGAAGTCAAGGTTCGCCTGCCAGGCGTCGTCCGTTCCCTGTTCCCTGTTCCCTGTTAACCTGTTAGAAGTCTGCGCATGGCGACACTGGCCGAAGTCCGCGCCCTCCACGACCTGCCGCTGCCGGAGCTCCTGTACCGCGCGCACTCGATGCACCGCGAACATCATCGCACGGACGAGGTGCAGCTCTGTTCACTTCTCAGTGTGAAGACCGGTGGTTGTCCGGAGGACTGCTCCTACTGTCCGCAGAGCTCCCACTACGATACCGAGGTCTCCGCTGAGAAATCGCTGTCTGTCAGCGACGTGCTGCAGGTGGCCGCGCGGGCTCGTGCCGGCGGCGCAACGCGCTTTTGCATGGGTGCCGCTTGGCGTGAAGTGAAAGAGGGACCAGCGTTCGACCAGGTGCTGGAGATGGTGCGCGGTGTGCGGGCGCTGGGGCTCGAGGCCTGCTGCACGCTCGGCATGCTGACTGGGGACCAGGCGCACCGCCTGAAAGAGGCGGGTCTCACGGCCTACAACCACAATCTCGACACCTCGCGCGACCACTACCGCAGCATCATCTCGACGCGGACCTACGATGACCGGCTGAATACCCTGCAGGCGGTGCGCGATGCTGGCATCACCGTCTGTTCGGGCGGCATCATCGGCATGGGCGAATCGATCGACGACCGCTGTGAACTATTGCGCACCTTGGCCGCGCTCGATCCGCCGCCCGAGAGCGTGCCCGTCAATGCACTGGTTCCGGTGGCAGGAACACCGCTCGGCTCGCTGCCATCCGTCGATCCGCTCGAGCTCGTGCGGATGGTCGCGACCGCGCGGATCCTGCTGCCGCGCGCACGCGTGCGCCTTTCGGCGGGGCGGCTGGCACTTTCGCGGGAGGCGCAGCTGCTCTGCTTTTTCGCAGGCGCCAATTCGATTTTCTACGGCGAAAAGCTGCTCACCGCGCCGAACCCCGATTTCTCCGAAGATCAAGCCCTGCTCGCAGCGGCGGGACTCAAGGCTGCATCGGCGGAAATTGTCTAGTTGCGCCGGGTCCTTTCGTACGCTTACTGGATCTACTTCGCGCTCAGTCTGATTCCGCTATTCTCGGTAGCCCTTACGCTTTGGCTGGTGACGCTGCCCTTCGACCGCAACGGGCGCGTGCTGCACCTCTACTCATCGCTGTGGGCAGCGCACTACATCTACCTCAACCCGCTTTGGCGGCTACGGATGGAGGGGGTGGGTGGCGTCTCGCGGCAGCGGCCGTGGGTCATCGTGTCGAACCATCAGTCGTTGCTCGACATCCTGGTCCTTTTTGCCACCTATCTGCCCTACAAGTGGGTCTCGAAGGAGGCGGTGTTTCGCGCGCCCTTCTTGGGCTGGAACATGCGCCTCAATCGCTACGTTCCGCTGCGTCGCGGCGATCGCACCAGCGTCGGCGAGATGGCCGCACAGTGCCTCGGTTGGCTACGGCGAGGCGTATCGGTGCTGATCTTTCCCGAGGGGACGCGCTCGTCCGACGGAATGCTATTGCCGTTCAAGGTCGGTGCCTTTCGCATGGCGCGCGAGGCGGGCGTGGCAGTGCTCCCGATCGTGCTCGATGGCACATCGAGCGCGCTGCCCAAACATGGCCTCACCTTCAGCGCGCGCGCCGAGTTTCGTGTGCGTGTGCTAGCACCGATGGACCTGTCCGGCTTAGGCAGCGACGAGGAGGCGGCGGCTGTGGTGAAGTCACGGATGGAACAGGCACTCGCCGAACTGCGTTCCTAGCTAAGTTTCGAACGAAGTGCCGCTGCTCGCCGCTGCTGCTCGGCTATCGCCGTCGTCTCTTCGAGGTAGCGCAGCTTGCCAATCAGGGTCCGGGCACGACGCGGGCGCTCTCGCTCGAGCAGTTTTTCCAATTTCGCCAACACCTCATCGACCCGCTCTTTGTCACGATGCTCGAGCGCCTGCTCGAGAACTTCCCAATCCTCGGGAAGCGCAAATTTCGCGCGATACTTATCGACTGCCCGCGAGAGTTCATCGCGGCCGATCGCCGCCAAGATTCTGGACCGCAGCTCGGCGCGCGTGGACGGGTCGGCATCCGGTGGCGCAGCAGGCGCGATCGGAGGGGCGGGCACAGCGGGGCTGGGCTCGAGCGGTTTGCCAAGGATCTCCGCCACTTTGGAAAAGCCCCCTTGTTCGAAGAGCGCATCGAGCGCGGCGCGGTGCTGTTTCGATTTCTGCTGCTCACGCAGTTTCGATGGAATCGAAGTCGGGCGCGAACCCCCTGCACGGTCTCGCGCCGCGTCAATCTCGCGCCAGCTCTTTTTCGGCTTGTCATTGCTCATCGGTGCTCATCGCAATTGCAGCGCTGCAAAGATCATTCGAGATGCCCGTGATCGATTCAGGGTGTAAAAATGGATGCCCGGCGCGCCGCGCTGCAGCAGTTCGGTGCACTGCACCGCCGCGTGGGCCACACCCAGCTGCAGGATCGCCTCCGGGTCGTCGCGTCGCCGCTCCAGCTCGAGGCGCAGCCGCATCGGCAGGGTCGCGCCACACATACGGGCGAAGCGCTCGATCTGGTCGAAGTTGGTGATCGGCATGATCCCCGGCACGATCGGCACACCGATGCCGATGGCTCGAGCGCGGGCGACAAAGTCGAAATAGAAGGCGTTGTCGAAGAAGAGCTGCGTGATCAAAAACTCCGCGCCCGCATCGACCTTCTGCTTGAGGCGCGCGAGATCGTCGTCGCGGCTGGGATTCTCGATGTGCCCTTCCGGGTAGCAGGCGCCACCGATGGAAAAGTTCCACTGGCCGCCGCGGACAAAAGCGGCCAGCTCCGCAGCGTAGCGAAAGCCATCGGCGGGCGGTGGCCCGGGAGCCTGGCCACCGAGGTGGGCGGGCGGATCGCCGCGCAGGCAGAGGACATTTTTCACCTCCGCGGCCTGGATGCGATCGAGCACTTCGACGATTTCGCCCCGCGCATGTCCGACGCAGGCGAGATGCGCCATGGGCTCGATGCCCGTCTCGCGCTTGATGCGAGTCACGATCTCGACGGTGTTTTGCCGCGTCGAACCGCCGGCGCCGTAGGTCACCGAAACAAAGCCGGGTTGAAACTCCGCCAATTCGTGCAGTGCCGTAAAAAGGTGGCTTACGCCCTCCCCCGTCTTGGGGGGGAAAAACTCGAACGAAAAACAAGGTGGGCCGGCGCGAAGGCGTTCGGCGATCCGCATTGCGAGCAGACTAGCATGAGTTTGCCGCTCGGCTGAAGCGCGGGTTATGTTGGGTCCATTGAATGAGGATCATCGCCGGTAGTTTGGGGGGACGGCATCTGGTGGCGCCGCGCGGTAGCGCTACGCGGCCGACTTCTGACCGGGTCAAGGAGGCGCTGTTCAGCATCTTGGGCCCGCCGGTGCCTCGAACGGGCACGCCCTTTCGCGTGCTGGATCTCTTCGCTGGGTCGGGTGCGCTCGGACTGGAGGCGGTTTCGCGCGGTGCGGATGAGGTGGTTCTGGTCGACGAGGACGAGGCGGCGGTGGCAGCGGCAGGGCGGAACGTGGGCGACCTGGGCCTCGCTCTCTGCGTGCGGGTGATCCGCAGTGAGGTGGGGCGGCTTCTGCAAGGGCGCGGCCCCGCAATTGGCATCTTCGACTGGATCTTCGTCGATCCGCCCTACGTCGGGGGGGCGCTCGACCGCGCCCTCCGCCTGCTCAGCGCATCGACCGTGATTGCGCCCGGAGGCTGGGTGATCGCTGAGCACGCCAGGCACTCGGAGCCGGCCGATCGGATCGGTCGGTTGGTGCGCGACAATTGTCGCAGTTGGGGCGATACTGCGATGTCCTTTTATCGTATCGCGGAGGAGTGATGCTCGCCGTCTATCCTGGCTCGTTCGACCCGGTTACCAACGGCCACCTCGATATCATCCAGCGCTCGCTCGCCTGTTTCGCTCGGCCGGAGGACCGACTGGTGGTGGCGGTGGCCGACAACCCACGCAAGACGCCGCTTTTTTCTGTCGACGAGCGCCAGGCACACATCCGGGATGCGGTCGCCGATCCTCGGCTCGAGGTCGATTCGTTCGATGGGTTGCTCATTGAATACGTCCAGCGGCGTGGTGCGACCGCGGTCATCCGTGGTCTGCGCGCGCTGGCGGATTTCGAATTCGAATTTCAGCTGGCGCATATGAACAAGCGGCTGGCACCCGGTGTCGAAACGCTCTTCATGATGACCGGTGAGCGCGATTTTTTCGTCTCCTCTTCGCTGGTCAAAGAGGTGGCGATGTTCGGCGGTGATGTCAGCGCGCTCGTGCCGCGTGGCGTGTGGCAGGCACTCGGCCAGCACCCCTTTGTGAGAGGGCGCTGATGCGCATTTCCGCGCGCGCCCGCGCGATCCAGCCATCGCTGACGCTGGCCGTGTCGCAGCGCGCCGCGGAACTGAAGGCGAGTGGCGTCGATGTGATCGGCTTGGGCGCAGGCGAACCCGATTTCGATACGCCCGAGCACATCAAGGCGGCGGCCCGTGAGGCGCTGGTGCGCGGTGCGACCAAGTATACGAATGTCGCCGGAACACCCGAGCTGCGGGCCGCGGTGGCGGCCGAGCTCTCTCGGATTCACGGTGCGAAGCTCGCCGTGGAGAACATCCTGGTCTCGTGCGGCGCCAAGCACTCGCTGTTCAACCTGCTCATGGCGCTGTGCGATCCCGGCGACGAAGTGCTGATCCCTTCGCCCTGCTGGGTCTCCTACCCCGAGCTGGCGGCCATGGCGGGCGCCAAGCCGGTGATTTTGGAGACCCATCCCGACGAGGGCTACCGCATCGACGAGCGCAAGTTGGCCGCGCTGGTGTCGCACCGCACGCGGGCCATTCTCTACTGCTCGCCCTCGAATCCTACCGGTGCGCTCTATGACGCCGCCACGCTCGAAACGTTGGCGCGCGTGGTGCGCGAACGGGGTGGCCCCGACACCTTCATCATCACCGATGATATCTACCGGCGCCTGGTCTACCGCGGCGAGTGGGTCTCGATCGGTCGCGTGGCGCCCGAGTTGGCGCCACAGATCATCTACGTCGACGGCGTTTCGAAAACCTATGCGATGACCGGCTGGCGCATCGGCTATTGCGCCGCGCCGCGCGAACTGGTCTCAGCAATGGCGGCGCTGCAGGGCCAGTCGACCACCAACGCCGCTGCCGTTTCGCAGGCGGCTGCGCTGGCGGCGCTCACTGGTCCCGAGGAGCCGATCGAAGCCATGCGGCGCGAATTCGACGCGCGGCGCCAGCTCATGGTCGAGTGCCTCCGCGCCATCCCGGGCGTCCAGGTATTCGAACCGGCGGGTGCATTCTACGCCTTCCCCGACCTGCGCGCTTTCCTGCGTGGCTCGATCCGAGACGATGTTGCGCTGGCCACCGCGCTGCTCGACCGTGCGCGTATCGCGATCGTTCCCGGTTCCGGCTTTCTCGCGCCCGGTTTTGCCCGTCTCTCCTACGCCACTTCGCGAAAAAACATTGAAGAGGGGCTGGCTCGTATGGCAAAAGCCCTGACCGAGCTTTAATGGCCTTCGGGTTTGTAGTGGATGATGACAGCGCAGAGAAGCGCGCCGCGGGCGGTGCCGGCGCCTTTGCGCTCGCGCTCTCGGAGCGACCGAGCGTGAGCGGCCATCGAGCCGGCTGTCCCTCCTGCCGGCTTCTCGACGAGGAGCTCGGCTGCGTCGGTCTCATCGCGACACCGATTTCAGCGGCGGCCGAGCGCTGGCTGGTCGACCGCCTTCCCGAGGAGATCGAAAGCCTCCCTGGGTTCCTCTTGCGCAAGGCGATCGAGGAGTTCGGCTACCGCGGGGAATTTGGCAAATCCCTGCGCGCCCAGCGCGATCTCGCAGCGCCGGAGCCGTTCACGCGCCATTTTGGCCCCTTCTTTCGGCGCTTCACCGTCTCGTCCGAGCAGCTGGTCGAGGAGCTACTCGGTGCGGGCGATATTGCGCCCGCCCATGCACTCGCCTGTCTTATCCATTTCGGCGCCATCACGGTCGATGGCAACGTGCTGCTATCGCTCGAGGAGGGGCGCCTCTACGGCGAGCTCATGGAGCGGCCAGGCGAGCGGAGCGGTCGCACTCGGTGTACGATCGCGGCCGATGGGGAGGATGAATCGGTCCAGGCCTTCCAGCGCCTGCTGCGGGCGCTCTGGGCCGCGTTTGTGCTCGATGCAACGGTAAAGATGTTTGGCGAATCGTAGTTTTTTTCAAAGGAGGAAATGATGAAGACAGTGTTTGCAATCCTGCTTTTGACCAGTGCCGCAGCTCAGGCTCAGCAGCCGGTCTACGGTCAGCCCCAGCCCGTCTATGGCCAGCCGGTCTATGGTCAGCCGGTCTATGGTCAGCCAGTCTATCCGCCACCGGTCTACGTGGCCCCCGGCTACATCGCCGCGCGACCGGTCATGATGATGACGCCCGATCAGATCGAGCGCACCGGGCAGCGCGGTAAGACCATGAAGAAGGCCGGTGGGATCCTCATGGGCGTGGGCGGCGGCGTGCTGGCACTGGGCATCATCGGCTTTGTCGCCGGCGCCGTTTCCTGTACCAACGATATTTATCACGGGGGAACGGGAGCTGGCTGCGGCTTCGCCTATCTGGGCTATGTCGGCGCCGTGCTCGGTGGCATGGCGCTGACCGCAGGCATTCCGCTCTACATCGTCGGTGGCATCCAGCTGCGCAAGGCCGAGTCCATGGGCTTCCGCGCCGCGCTGCTACCGACCCTTGGACCCAGTGGCGTGAACGGTGCGACCGCTTCGCTCGGCTTTCAGTTTTAGTCGCTCGCTGTGACCGCCTTGTCACAGTTCTGTGTGAATCTCCGGCTCCACTCCTGAGCTCTTCGTCGCCCCTCGATGGCCGACTTTAGACGTTCGACTTTCGATGGTCGACGGACGAGGATTGGCTGCCGAGGGGTCGACTATCGATCGACCACCATGGCTCACTTCTTGCTGGACAGGGGGCAGTCTTATCCCCCGTTTGCCCCGGAGAGCGACCGATGAATCGTTGGAGAATCGCCCTGCTGCTGAGCAGTTTTGCCCTACCCGCTGGGGCCGATGAAGACGATGCTCCACTGCCGCCGCCGCCGGGCTCCTCACAGCAGCCCTACGCCCCTCAGCCCTACTATTATCCGCCGCCCCCGCCCCCCGTCTATCCTTCGTCGCCGCCCGGCTATGCCGCTCCTCCCGCCTACCCTTCACCGCCGCCCGGCTATGCCGCTTCTCCCGCCTACCCACCACCGGTCTATCCCCAACCGGTCTATGTGCCCCCCGTCTACATGGCCCCGGTGCAGTTGGTTCCGCTCGACCAGCTTCAGGCCCAGGCGCGACGGGGGCGAACGCTCAAGCGGGCGGGCGCAGCGCTCCTCGGCATCGGCGGCGGTATGCTGGCACTCGGGATCATCACGGCACTATCGGCGGGATCGTGTCACCACCACGCTACGCTAGCCTATTCAGGCAGTTACTACGATTCAAGCACTTATTACAGTGGCGGCTGTAGCGTATTCGAGACGGGGGTCGCCCTCGGCGCCCTCGGCGGCGTGCTGCTCACCGCCGGCCTGCCGGTCTATATCGTCGGGGCCGTGAAGGTTCGCCGCGCCGAGCGTCTGGGCATCACCGCCGCGTTGGCGCCGACACTCGGCACGACCGGCGTGACGGGTGCAACCGCTTCGGTGGGCGTCGCCTTCTAAGCGGGTAGGCAGACGTTCGCTCGGTGCCGGCGTCCCGGCGCCGACATGGTGCCCTGTGGACGAACTGTGAGTGCTCCCCCGTTTCCTGTGACTCCCTCGGGACGGTTCTAAAAACCCATCGCTCTTTCGCCCCCCTAGAACATAAACAAATGTTCAGTTACAATCCCTGTTGTCGCTCCACAGGCAGAGCTGACATAGGTGGCTCCGTGATCAACGCCGAAAGCCCTCTGCTCCGCGCCGTGCCCCGGCGTGTCCTGCCCCACAGCCTTGAGGCTGAGCGCTCGGTCGTGGGGGGGATTCTTACCCACTCCAAAGCGTTCCACCAGGTGGCTGACCTGGTAGAACCTCAGGATTTCTACCACCCGACTCACGCCGCGATCTTCCAGGCGATGATCGATCTCGACCGGACGTCGCGACCGATCGATGAGATCACCGTCGCGGAGCAGATGCGTGCCTCGGAGTCCTATCACACCCTCAAGGGAATGCCGAACGGCGAAGCCTATTTCGCCGAATTGACCTCAGCGGTCGTGACCATCGAAAACATCGCCTACTACGCGCGTATGGTGCGCGGCAAAGCGACCGCGCGGAGCCTCATCGAGGTGACGCAGGAGATCGCCGCCAAAGGATACGGCGAACATGGCGACATCGAGGAGTTCCTTGATGAGGCGGAGCGCAGCATCTTTGCCATATCGCAACGCTCGCAGCGCCAGGCCTACGCACCGATCGGGACCGTGCTCGCTACCACGATCAAAGCGATCGAACGGCGCTTCGGCCACAAGCAGCTCATCACCGGCGTGCCCTCGGGCTACCCCAAGCTTGATCAGCTCACCTGCGGCTTTCAGCCCTCCGAGCTCATCATCATTGCGGCCCGCCCCTCGATGGGCAAGACCTCGCTGGTCATGAACGCGGCGCAAAATGCCGCCCTGGAATTCTCGCTCCCGGTGCTGGTGTTTTCTCTGGAAATGTCGAAAGAGGCGCTGATGGAACGTCTGCTCTGCTCGGAAGCGCGCGTCGAGTCGACCCGACTGCGCGGTGGTTTTCTCGAACAGCGCGACTGGATCAACATCACCAAGGCGGCCAGCCGTATCTCGGAAGCACCGATTTGGATCGACGATTCGGGTGCACCAACGCTGCTCGAAATTCGGACCAAGTCCCGTCGCTGGAGGGCCGACCAGACCATCTTTAAGTCGCCCGAACAGACCGGCATGATCGTGATCGACTACCTGCAGCTCATCCAGGGCCGGCCGCAAGGAAGAGAGCACAATCGCGAGCGCGAAATCTCCGAGATCAGCCGGGGCCTCAAGGCACTCGCCAAGGAGCTGAAGGTGCCGATTCTGGCGCTGTCGCAGCTCAACCGCGGTGTCGAATCGCGCCAGGACAAGCGGCCACAGCTGTCCGACCTGCGCGAATCGGGCGCGATCGAGCAGGACGCCGACCTCATCGCCTTCATCTATCGCGACGAGTTCTACAATAAAGAAAGTCAGGACAAGGGCGTGGCCGAAATCATCATCGGCAAGCAGCGCAACGGCCCCACCGGCACCGTCCGCCTCGCCTTCCTCGGCGAGTACACGCGCTTCGAAAACCTCGACGAGCGCCACCAGGGGTAGACGAAGCGACCAAAAACAGAGAAACTTGCTCGGTGATCCCCTCGCCTCCCCAGTCGACTCCACCCCCCTCGGAGCTGGCCCCGGGCAGCCGCTTTGGAAAATACCAGGTGGTCAAGCGGCTGGCCGTAGGTGGCATGGGCGAGATCTTCCTCGCACAAATGGCCGGGCAGGAGCGCTCCCAGCGGGCACTGGTGCTCAAACGGCTCTTGCCTCAGCTCGCTGTCCACGCTCGCTTTGTTCAGCTCTTCACCGATGAAGCTTGCGTGGCGGCCACCCTGCACCACCCCAACTTGGTGCAGGTCTTCGACGTGGGGCTGGTCGATGGGCATCACTTCATGTCGATGGAGTATCTCTTCGGCGAGAACCTGCGCGCCATCATGCGAACCGTACGCACCGAGACGCGGCCGCTGCCCATGGAACACGCGATCCATATCGTGCTGAGCGTCTGCGCCGGTCTCCACTATGCGCACGAAAAGCAGGGCTTCGACGGTAAACCTCAGGGCCTCGTGCATCGCGATGTCACGCCGCAGAATATCTTCGTCACCTTCGATGGTGCCGTGAAACTGATCGACTTTGGTGCGGCCAGCGCTCCCGAACGGTCGCCAGAAACCGGCCTGGCGCTGCGTGGCACAGTTTCCTACATGAGCCCCGAACTGTGTCGGGGCGAACCAGTCGACCGTCGCAGCGACCTCTTTTCGTTGGGGGTTGTGCTGTATGAACTGACCCTCGGACAGCGCCTTTTTCCCGGCAAGAGCGACTTCGAAGTCATGAAGAAAGTCGTCGAGGGGCGCGTGGTGCCACCAACGGAGCTCAACCCCCGCTATCCCCCCGTACTCGAACAGATCGTGATGCGCCTGCTGGCGAAGGAGCGAGGTCAGCGCTTCCTGACCGCCGCGGCCCTCGGCGAAGAGCTCGAGAATTTTCTGCGCACGAGCCGCCTGTTTGTTTCGCAGATGGGGCTCAAGCACTACATGACGCGGCTCTTCGCGCCGCGCCTCGAAGCGTGGCGAAAGGCCGAGCGCGCGGGCCAAACTCTCACAGAACATCTCGCATCCCTGCCCGAGGAGACAAGTCCGCCGGAGCTCGAGGGGGAGGCGCCGGGCGACCGGGCAGCGCCGCTCCCCAAGGCGGCGGCAATGCCAGCCGCTGCAGATCCTTGGCTGCCACCGATCAAGGAGCCGCCCGTTTCTCCCGCAGCTTCGTCATCGTTGTCCGCTCCCCAGCGCGTGGCTGTGCCCACTGCGAAGTCGCCGATGCCGCTCTCCTCCCCAAGTTCGCCGTCAGCAGATTCGCGGCCGCTGCTTGCTTCGCCGCGCGTGGCTGTGCCCACTGCGAAGTCGCCGATGCCGCTCTCTTCCGCGATTTCGAAACCGCTGCCGGCACCCGCGCCCGTTACTAAGCCAGTCCCCGGCCTGCAATCGGAGAAAACGCTGCCCCGAGTCACTGTGCCCCGGCCCCAGCCCGCACCCAAGACGGCGGCCCCCGCCGCACCCACGAAACCTGCCAACACCGTCGAGCAGGCTGCCCCCCAGGAAGACACCAGGCCTCTTTTCGGCATTCCGGGGCGACCCGCCGCACCCACTCGTACACCCACGGCCCCGCCGCCGCCGAACGCGCCCCACGCTGCCCTGCCGCGAGTAGAGACCGCCCCTTGGCCCAGCGCTCCGCCAGGAGCGAAAGCGCCAACCACACTTCAGATCACACCGCCCGCTCCTCCTCCGGCAGCGCCGCGGGCCGTGTCACCCACCGATGCGATACTGGCGGAGCTCCGCCCGACAGAATCACTGCTGACGGCAGAAAAGGAGATCGATCTCTCCCCTGAAGAGGACCAAGCCCTACCGCCGCTCGAAGGCGAGCCAACGCGCGTCGATCCGCCCCGCTTCTCTGCCAGCCAGCCGATACTGCTCACACCGGCTCCTTTGCCAGGCATTGCACTCCCATCCACTACCCCTCTCCTTGCAGCTCCAACGCTGGCCGCCTCTCCGCCGCCGGCAACACCAGCCGCGCCGACTTGGGCAGCACCAGAGCCCAGCGTCGACGCCTACAAGATCCCGCCGCCCCAGCGATGGAAATTGCTTCTGCCACTCGGTGCAGCGATCGCGTCCATCGCGGGCGGCCTCGTCTTTTGGTCCCGCCGCGCGCCTCTGCCCACCGTACCGGTGGCACCGGTGATCGTATCGAAACGCCCTTCGGCACCCACTCCTCCCTCCCAGCCGAACGGCTTTGGTTCGCTCCGGCTCCTCACCACGCCGCGCGGTGCCCATCTGCGTCTCGATGGCAAACCGCTCAAGCAAATCACACCGACCACTCTCGACCACCTCTCGGCGGAGGAGGACCACGAACTGGTCCTCTCGCTCGACCGCTACGAGCCGCGCATCGAGCACATCCATGTACAGCCGAACCAGCAGGCCAAGCTCGACTTGCGCCTCCTGCTTGCTGCGCGTCGCAGCGCTCTGCCACGCCTGCCGAGAGAGATCGCCAGCGATAGTGAGCCCGCTCCCAAGGCAGTGCACCCAACGCTTTCCTCTTCCTCTGGCGCTGCCAGCGATGCAGAGCATCCGCGCCGCCTAGCGCCAGAATCCTCCTCGGAGTGGACGCCCACCCTCGTGCCTCTCCGCCCAGAAAACAGCGGCGGACAGCGTCCCTCGCTCCCTGCTCCCGAGGCGGGAGCGTTGCCGAAACCACCCGGCGTGCCCCGCCCCCTAGGCAGCACTGAAGGCAGCGGCACGATCGTGGTCGAAGCCGAGCCCCCCTGCATGGTCGCCATCGACGGAGCCTGGAAGGGGCCCACCCCCCTGCGGCTCGAGGCCCCTGCCGGCCACCATGTGCTGTTCCTCAGCAACCCGAGCCTTAACATCCGCCGTGCTGTACCCATCGTCGTCCGCCCCGGGGAGACGACTTCCAAGTCCTTCACCTTCGACCAATAATAGTAGTGTCCATGCTGCATGCTCTTCCGCTGGGCACCGATTTGACCTATCTCGACCAGGTCTATGCGCGGTTCCTCGCCGATCGGCAATCGCTCGATCCCAGCTGGCACGAACTGATCGCTGCCCTGCCCCCACCGATAGAGATCGTCTTGGCAGCGCGTTTCGGCCAGGTCTACGCGCTCGTCAACGCCTACCGGGCACGCGGCCATCTGCGTGCACACCTCGATCCTCTCGCAGCTCCGCGTCCCGGCCCCAGCGCCGACCTCGAGCTCGATCCCAGGAGCTATGGATTCTCCGATGGCGACCAAACTGCGGTGGTGCCTTCGGGGGGCTTCTTCGGGATCACCGAGTTGCCACTCGGCGAGCTACTCGCGCGGCTAGAAATGACCTACTGCGGAACGATCGGCGTCGAGATGATGCACATCAGCGACCCAGCCCGCCGCACCTGGCTTGCTGAACGCATGGAGTCCACATTCAATCGCCCATCCCTGGATCGTGCGACGCGCCTGCGGATCCTGGAACGGCTCACCGCCGCCGAAGTGTTCGAGCGGTTTGTTCACACCAAGTACCTTGGGACCAAACGCTTTTCGCTGGAAGGGGGCGATTCGCTGATCCCTCTGCTCGACCTGGTACTCGAGCAGGCGGGTGGCTTCGCCATCGAAGAGGTCGTGATCGGCATGGCCCACCGCGGGCGGCTCAATGTGCTCGCCAATCTGCTGGGCAAGAGCGCCGGTGACATCTTCGCCGAGTTTGAGGATGTCGATCCGGAAGCGGTCCTAGGCGGCGGCGATGTGAAGTACCACCTCGGCTTCTCGACCGACTACACGACGCGCGCGGGGAGGACGATGCACCTCTCCCTCGCGTTCAACCCCAGCCATCTCGAGGCGGTCGACCCCATCGTCGCCGGACGAGTGCGCGCCAAGCAACAGCGACGCCACGACCGCGAACATACCCGCGTCTTCGGTCTGCTGATCCACGGGGATGCTGCTTTCGCCGGACAGGGGTTCGTCCCTGAGACGCTAAACCTCTCTCAGCTGCAGGGCTTTCGCACCGGTGGTATGGTCCATGTGATCATCAACAACCAGATCGGTTTTACCACCGTGCCGGCCGCTTCTCGCTCGACGCCCTATCCGACCGATGTTGCCAAGCTGCTCGAGGTGCCGATCTTCCACGTCAACGGCGATGATCCCGAAGCGGTGGCTCAAGTGGTCACGCTGGCGATGACCTATCGCCAACAGTACCGCTGCGATGTGGTGATCGATCTGTTCTGCTTTCGGCGTTACGGCCACAACGAGAGCGATGAACCGAGCTTCACTCAGCCACTGCTGTACCAGCAGATCGACCACCATCCGTCGGTGCGATCGATCTATGCCAACCAGCTGGTGAGTACCGGCGTAGTCGATCTGCGCGAGGTCGAAGCCTTGCTCGAGACACGGCAGCGCCGACTCGATGAAGAGCTCCAGCGAGCCCGGGCGGAGGGCACAAGGCCCGAGATCTCCTCCGGCGGAGGAGTGTGGCAGCGCTACCACGGAGGAAGAGAGCAGGATGCCGAGGAGGTTGATACCACCGTATCGCGCGCGCGGTTGGCCGAGATCTCCGAGGGGGTCACGCGGCTGCCCGCTGGCTTTTCGCCCCACCCCAAGATCGCACGCCTCCTGACGACGCGGGGAGAGATGGGGCGCGGCCGCATGCCCCTCAACTGGGGTATGGCGGAGACGCTCGCCTACGGATCGTTGGCCTGGGATGGCATTCTGGTGCGCCTCTCGGGCCAGGACACTCGGCGTGGCACCTTCAGCCACCGCCATGCCGTGGTGGTCAATATCGAGACCGGTGAGGAGTATGTCCCCCTGGCCCACCTGCATCCCAATCAGGGTACCTTTCAAGTCTTCGATACTTCGCTCTCGGAGGCGGGCGTGCTCGGCTTCGAGTTCGGCTTCAGCCTCGACTACCCCGATGCCTTGGTGATCTGGGAGGCTCAGTTTGGCGACTTTTCCAACGGGGCCCAGGTCATCATCGATCAGTTCATCAGCTCCGCCGAGGACAAGTGGAAGCGTCTTTCGGGCCTGGTACTGCTTCTGCCGCACGGCTTCGAGGGACAGGGGCCGGAGCATTCGAGCGCCCGAATGGAGCGGTTTCTCCAGCTCGCCGCAGAGGACAACCTACAGGTCTGCTATCCGACGACTCCTGCGCAGCTGTTTCACCTTCTGCGGCGCCAGGTATTACGCCGCTGGCGCAAGCCGCTGGTGGTGCTGACGCCCAAGAGCCTGCTCCGTTTGCCCGCTGCCCATTCTTTACTGGATGACCTGACTACCGGTCGCTTCGCGCGGATCTTCGACGACCCCGCACCGCCCGCCGAAGTAGAGCGCTTGCTCCTTTGCAGCGGCAAGATCTACTACGAACTGCTCGTCGATCGACAGCGACGGCGAGCCGCGGTGGCTATCCTTCGGGTCGAGCAGCTCTATCCGTGGGCCGAGGAGGAGCTCGCAGAGGTGTTGGCGCGCTACCCCACCGCCCGCGAAATCGTGTGGGTGCAGGAGGAGCCCACCAACATGGGCGCCCTACAGTTCCTCTGGCCGCGGCTTGAGAAACTGGCAGGAAAACGCGCGCTCCGGGCCGTCGCACGACCGGAGAGTGCGAGCCCAGCCACCGGATCCTCTGCGGCACATCGGATCGAACAGCTCCGGCTGATGGAACAGGCCTTTTCTGCGATCCCGGAAAAAACATGAGTGACCTGGTCGTTCCGCAGCTCGGCGAATCGATCAGCGAGGCACAGGTAGTAAAGTGGCTAAAGCCCGTCGGTGCGACAGTGGACACCGATGAGCCGGTGGTGGAGCTAGAGACCGATAAGGTGTCGGTGGCGGTGCCAGCACCGGCGGCGGGGATATTGACCGAGCA
Source organism: Myxococcales bacterium (assembly GCA_023248875.1). Classification (GTDB taxonomy): domain Bacteria; phylum Myxococcota_A; class Polyangia; order Palsa-1104; family SHYY01; genus JAHFDT01. The sequence continues at coordinate 30,560 of JAHFDT010000010.1, forward strand.
GCTGGCTGCTGAAGGCGCGAGGGTGATCGTCGGCGAGATCATCGGCCGAATCGATGGTGTAGGCCCCAAAATGTCGACGCCGCAGAAACGGATGCCCCCGTCGCAGCGGCGTGCGCAGAGGGAAGCACCGACACTGTCACTGTCTCCGACATCGTCTCCGTCACTGTCTCCGTCATCGTCACCGTCACCGTCACCGTCACCGTCACCGTCACCGTCACCGTCACCGTCACCGTCACCGTCACCGTCACCGTCACCGTCACCGTCTCCGACACCGTCTCCGACACTGTCTCCGTTTCCGACACCGATACCGTCACCGACACCGTCTCCGTTTCGATTCCCAACCGCTCCTTCGGCCCCCTCGGCCGACGAAGAGGTTGTCCCCATGACGCCGCTCCGCCGACGCATCGCCGAGCACCTGGTCGAAGCCCAGCACACTGCCGCCATCCTCACCACGTTCAACGAGGCCGACCTATCGCGCGTCTTGGCGCTCCGAAGTGACCATCAGGAGTCCTTCGTCGCCAAGTATGGCGTCAAACTCGGTCTCATGTGTTTTTTTGTCAAAGCCTGCCTCGAATCGCTACGCAGCTTCCCCGGGCTCAACGCCGAGGTGCGCGACCACAGCATCGTCTATAAGCGGAGGTACCACTTCGGCATTGCGGTCGGCGCCGGCCGTGGTCTCGTGGTCCCCGTGATCCGTGACGTCGACCGCTTGGGCCTGGGAGCACTCGAGCAAGCCATCGCGGCGCTGGCGGAAAAGGCGCGCACGAATACACTGGCACTCGATGATCTCACGGGGGGTACCTTCAGTATCACCAACGGTGGCATCTACGGTTCGATGCTCTCGACGCCGCTGCTCAATCTTCCCCAAACCGGCATCCTCGGTATGCATAAGATTCATAACCGACCGGTCGCCGTCGGTGATGCAATCGCCCTGCGTCCGATGATGTATCTGGCGCTCTCCTACGATCACCGAGTCGTGGATGGGCGAGAAGCGGTGCAGTTTCTCGTTGGGGTGAAGGAAAGGATCGAAGCCCCGGAACGGCTGCTCCTCGAGGTTTGATGACAAAACTGGATGCTTCCCAGGCCCAATGCTGGGTCCTCACTTATAAAGAGGGGCTGCTTTCGCCCCTCGCACACGATCTCAAGCTGGCGATCGGTGGGTTTGAGCTGGACATCGATTTCACCGCACGAACCGTGGAGGCGCGATTCGATGCCTCCTCCTTGCGGGTCGACTGCGCCCTGCACAGCGGCCAACCCGCACCCGAGCTCCTGTCGGTGTACGATTGCCAGAAGATCGAGCAGGAGATCCGCGCTTCGGTCCTGGAGAGCGATCGCTATCCCGAGATCCGATTTCGCTCGACCCAGGTTACGGATCGCCAAGTGACCGGACTACTCACCCTCCACGGCTGTCAGCGTACGGTCTCATTCCCGATTCAGAACCTCGGAGAACGCCACCTCTGCGAAGTCGACCTCCACCAACCCGACTTTCACATCCGCCCCTACCGGGCCTTTCTTGGCACGCTGCGCATCGCGCCCATCGTGCGCGTCGTCGTCTCCGTCCCTACACAGTCCCCAGAAACTTAGACCTCGAGGCTGCCCAGACCTGTATCAGATCTCATGCTACCATCCTGCTCTACATGTTCCATCGCCTGATCGCCCTCGCTGCGCTCACCGCGCTGCCCGCACTCGCCGATCCGGTGCCTGGACGTTTGGTCGGCCGTGTGTTCGAGCGTGGCTCGGTCAGCCCGATCGCGGGAGCCACCCTCTCCAGTACCGGCAGTGAGGTCGCGATCACGGATGACAACGGCCATTTCGAGCTGTCGCTGTCGCCCGGCCCGCACGAGATCCTGATCGCCGACGAGCGGCACGAGCCGATGCGCGCCACCGAACAGATTCGCTCGGGGGAAGGGATCACGGTCGAGTATCGGCTCGTGCCGCTACCCGCCTACCGCCGCCGCTACCAAACCATCGTCCATGGCGAATCGCGCCACGAGGGCGCGCGCTTCAGCTTGCGCAACGAAGAGCTGCATCAGACCCCGGGCACGCTGGGCGATCCGTTTCGCGCTGTGGCACTCCTCCCGGGCGTCACCCAGCCGATGCCGCTCTTGCCGCTCTACGTCGTGCGCGGTGCCAGCCCGGGCATGAGCGGATTTTTTCTCGATGGGATGCGCATACCCGCGCTGTTCCATTTTCTGATCGGTGGGGGCGTGATCCATCCGCGCCTCATCGATCGCCTCGATTTCTATCCCGGCTCTTACGACGCTTCGTTCGGTCACTTCGCCGGAGGGATCATCGATGCGGCCACGCGGCCTGCGCGCAGCGATGCTCCGCTCCACGGCGAGGCCCAGCTTTCGCTCTATGACCTATCGGCGCTCGCTGAAGTGCGCCTGCCCGGCAATGTGCGCATCGCGGCTTCCGGCCACTACGGCTACCCGGGCCCGCTGATCCATCTCATCGACCCTTCCGTCGATATCAACTACTGGGACTATCAGCTACGCATGGACTGGCGCAGCCTGACGTTGGAAGCGCTGGGTTCGTTCGATTCCACCGTGGCCGATCTCAGCAATTACCAATCGCTCGGCCGCTCAGGAAATGTCGCAGGGGAATACCGCGTCGCCTTCCACCGCTTACAGCTGCGCCACCGCCCCCACTGGCGCCATGTAGATCTCGATACGGCGCTTGTCGGGGGAGTCGACGAGATGGCGGTCCTCGGTGGCTTCGGGGTGCGCAAGTTGGCACTATCGGCGCGCGCCCACGCCCGGTTTCATCTGGGTGGATGGCAGGCGCTGCGTCTCGATGACCTCACCCTCTCGGCCGGAATCGATGCCGAGCTGTCGCGTTTTCGTGGCTCCAATTTTCCCCTGCCCGATGTGATAGGCGAGGCACCCGATCAACTGGGCGAGCTTTCGGGCGACCGCGATGGCCTCTCGGGCGGCCTCTACCTCCAAGCCACCGGCGAGTTTTTCCATCGCCGCCTCACCACCACCCTCGGCGTTCGCGCCGATGTCTACCACGTCGGGCAGGTGACCCTCCTCGGAATCGATCCGCGTACCACCCTACGGATCAAGCTGATGAAGGGGCTGGCTCTCACCGGTGGGTTCGGGCTCTACCAGCAGCCGCCGAGCTTTCCGGTCGCGCTCCCTGGCATCGACACCTACGCGCTTCAGCTCGGTCTCCAACGCGCCTGGCAAGGCGCCAGTGGCGTTGAAGCGGCTCTTCCCGCCGACCTCACGCTCGCGGCCACTGGATTTTTTGCGCGTTTTGCTAATATCAACGACGCCGTGATCGACTTCACACCGACGGTGTGCACCTCGCCGCCGCCCGAATCGCTTTCCGGTCTGCCCGCCATCGTCACTCGCCAGGTCGCCGGCGACTCCTTCGGCATGGAGCTGCTCCTACGCCGCCACACAGGGCGTCTGACCGGCTGGATCGCCTATACGCTGTCGCGCTCCGAGCGGGTCTTTTCCTGCGGGCTGCGGCCGGCCGACTTCGATCAAACGCATGTGCTGAATATCGTCGCGCAGGTGCGCCTCCCCTGGAACCTGATGGCCGGCGCGCGCCTGCTCGTTCAGACCGGTCGCCCCTATACTCAGGTTTCCCTCGATGAGCTGCCCGACAATACCCCGCTCCGCAACAATCAGCGGCTGCCCACCTATGTTCAGCTCGATCTGCGCCTCGACCGCGAGTGGGTTTTTAAGGCTTGGGCGATCGCCGCCTTCATTGAAGTCCTTAACACCACCTACTCGCGCTCCATCCTCGCGGTAACCTACCCCACGACGATGATCGATACGGCCAACATCACACGCTATGACCTGCCTGTGCCGGTCGGCCCCCAGTGGATCTTGCCCGCGCTCGGTATTCGGGGCAGATTTTAGGATGCGCTGGCTCTACGTTGTCCTGCTCACCGCCGGCTGCAGCTTCACCTTCGATGGCGCTGCGCCCGAGATCGTGCTCAGCGGCTATCCCACCGATACCACTCGTCTGCCGCGCCTCAACCACGCGCCGGTCCACAGCGACTACTATGTCCTCGGTGCCGATTCGCAATGGTGGCTTACCCTCGAAGAGAGACGCGGTAACCAGCACATTTGGCATAGCGTCAGCCTGTTCCCACCGGGAAAGGAGCAGGAGATTGTTTACAATCCTGATACCGATCGCTCCTCGGTCCACGCCTTCTACCGTGTTGAAACCATCCCCGGCCTCGGCACTCCCGCCTATCCAGGAAAGACGCTGCTACGGCTACAGACCGCAGGAGCCGCACCGGAAGAGGCATTCGAATTCCCCCTGGGCCCTGCGCATCTTGCCACCGGCCCCTGGGACAACCTGTTCGTCTACTGGGTGAAAGATCCCAAGACCAAGACCTTCGAGATCGTGCGACGCGACCGCAGCTACCGACGGACCATCCCCATCCCCGAGGGGATCGATCCCGAGGTGCCCGGTCTTCTCCTTTTCTCCAGCAATGGCCAGATCTTGTTCACGCGCGACAAGAGCGGCCACCTCGTCAAGCACTATACCGATCGCGAAGTCGATATCGACCTCGGCATCCACAAGGGCCAACTCATGTTCGACGAGTCGCGCAAGGTCTTCTACACCTTCGGACACGATGGCATCCACCGCACCAAGCTCGATGGAACGGGGGAGATCGTCCTCGATCCCACTCCTGACCCCGCTTACGTCAGCTCCTACGAGGACCGCTTCTACTACTTTATCGGTCGAGAGCTGCGGCGAGTCCTGCCCGATGGCAGCGAACAGCCCCAGGTGGTCAGCGATGGCGGCATCACCCGGCTGCTCGGCTTTGCCCCCGACGGTCAGCTGATGTACAGCACGGTTGCCGCGAACCACTACGTACACAATTCGGGCGATGGCTGGATCGGTGCCTGGCGTTTCATGGAGCGCGGTCGCTCCCCCGGCTTCTCGGTAGACCGTAAGCGACTGCGCTGGCTCGAACACACGGCGCAGCACGATGGGGTGGGCGATCTCATGCAGGCCGATCTACCGCGCGGCGATCCGGTGCGGCTGGCTCGCAACGTGTACGGCTGGACCGAGATCAACGACCGTCGCCTGCTGGTCGTCGACAACGCCGCCTACTTCGGCACCCAGAACCGGATCATCGCCATCGATCCCGATGCCCGCACCGCGCGCTGGGTGGCCAATAGTGCATGGCATTTCAGCCTACTCACGGCCACGGAGATGCTGGTCGACCTCGTGACCGATACGGCGGGTTACGATGTCGTCCGTATGACGATTCCGCCCCCATGAGGCCTCTGCGCCTGGCTCTGTGGGCTTTCGCCTGCTGCGGCTGCAGCCTCATTTGGGACGACACCGCGCCAGAGATCCCGCTGCTCGGCGCCCCGCCCGATATTTCACTCCTGCCGCGGCTCAACGAGAGCCCCGTTGGCAACCAAGCCTTCATTGAAAGAAGTCCGTCCGATTGGTGGCTCATGATGGAGGAGCGGAATGGTTTTATTCATACGCTCCGATTGAGCGAACCGGTTCAACAGGAGTTCATCCGTGGCCGTCTCCTGGCAGTCGCGCGGAGCACCTTCTACTACGATGCCATCGAGGGAGGAAACCAGGTTGTGGTCAGACGCTGGGCCAGCAACCAGGGCTACGCCGTTCCCACCAAGCAGGGCACGCTGGTACCCAGCCAGGACGGAGCCTCCTCTGCCTGGGTCGATCAGGTGCTGATCGCCGATGGTCGCATGCTCCAGCAGCCAGCCCAAGTCGCCAAACCCTTTCGCAACAACCTGCTCTTCTCCTTGGACGACCAGCAGCTCATCGTACGAGCGCCGAACAACCTCATCACCGTCTTCATGGTCAGCACTGGGCAGTCCATCGTCCTCGGCAACTATTCCGGCAAGCTGATCGTGGATCCGCTCGGCAACCTCTTGGTCTTTTCGTCCGCAATGGTGGTCCGGGTGCCACTCGATGGTTCCCCTCCTGCTCTTCTCGACGTCGCACCGAATCCCGAATTCGGCCTATTCGATTTTCCCGACCTCATTTACTCGGCCGGTGGTGAGATCCGGCGCCACTCGCTTTACGACGACACTCCACCTCGCATCCTCCAGTCCGGTGCCGCGCGCGTTCTCGGCTTCTACAGCGATGGTACCGTCGTCTACAGCCGTGATTCGGCCACGCACTACATCTACGGCGCCGGCGATGGCTGGCTAGGCAAATGGCATTTCATGGAGCGTGGTTTTTTCGCCGGGCTCAGTCGCGATCGTGCGCGGGCCTACTGGATCGACCACGCCGCCACTGCGGGCGGATCGGGCGAGCTCATGAGCGCGTCCATCGGTGGCACGCCCAACCTCCTTGGGCGCAACGTCCACCAGGTGAGCGAACTTCCCGATGGGCGCCTCCTCGCCGTCGCCAACCGTGCCCTGCTCGGCCCCCAAAACCGCATCATCGTCATCGATGAAGCCGCCGGCACCGCCCGTTGGGTTGCCGACCGTGCGCGCGCATTCCGCTTCGTCCCCGACTCGCCCCAGGAGATCCTGGTCGACATCGTGATCGAAAACAGTGGCCACGATGTCGTCCGGATGGCGATCCCTCCGCGCTAAGATGCTCGGTGCGAAACGTTCAATACGTACACCAGCTCAGCGACCGTCTCTGGCCGCAACGAACCATCGAGATGGCGATGTAGATCCGAAAGTCCATCCATGCACCGATATTAGCGCCGTCGGTGAACGCAGGGTATATTGGCGAAATGGACCTCACCGGCGATGAGCGACTCAAGCACAACTACCACGAGCTCACCGACTTTGAGCGCATCTACTACTTGGCCTTGCTCCGGCCCGGTTGGTCCGAGGACGATCGTTTTTTTTTCGAGGGCGACCGTGGCCTGATTGGCCAAATGTTCCTCGCTGAGCGCAAAGCGCTCTACGCGACCATTCTCCAATTTCGCCCAGCGCGCTGCTTTGAAGTCGGCACCTTTTCCGGGGGAGGAAGTACCTTCTTTTTTGCCTCCGCCCTGCGCGAGGTGGGCGCTGGACAACTCATCACCCTGGAATCGAACGAGGTCTGGTACCTTCTCGCTGCGCAGTACTACAAGACCTATCTCCCCGAGCTCAGCGCACACACTCGCTTTGTCCATGGCAACAGCGCCGAGCTGCTCGCACCCTTCCTTCCCCCCGAAGGCGTCGATTGTTTTTTTCTCGATGGTGCCGAGGACGGCGACCAAAGCTGGCGCGAATTCGAATTCTTTTCGCGCCATCTGCGTAGCGGCACCGTCATGATGGCGCACGACTGGAACAGCGAAAAGATGCGGCGCGTAAGGCCCGCGGTGGAGGCGGATCCCCAGTGGGAGGAGGTATTGCGACTCGAGCCGCCCGATAGCGTCGGCTTCGTCGTCTATGTCCGACGCTAGACCGCGCTAGCACTACTGCGTCACTTTCGGACCGAGCCGTTGCGTCACGAGGAGACCCGGTCGCGACGAGCGACGAGGAAGGCTACTGGTCGTAACCGACCGAGGAGCGAGGAAGCGGACGGGGCCCGCAGCAGCGACGGAGATGGGAGAAAGTGACGCAGTAGTGCT